>WRIW01000005.1 GCA_009782505.1 Clostridiales bacterium | reverse complement strand
TGAGGCGTGTTTGATTGGATCTCATCCACCAGGATCACGACGCCTTTACCGTGCTTCTCCAGTTCGCCGCAGAGCATCTCCAGCTTAACTCTGAAGCCATACTGTGCCTCGGTTTCCTCGGTGAAAGTAAGCCCAAAAGAAAACCCCAGGGCGCCTACGGAGAAGCCCTTCACTTTAGTCTTAGCGCTTGGCACGAATTGCGAGCCGTTGACTTGGATGGCTTGTATGATCTCCTCAAGCATATCATCGTTAGCGGTCACTCGGGCGGGCACAAAATGGTTACTGCGCGCAAGCTCGGTAAACTCAAGAAGCAGCGTGGTTTTTCCTGTGCCTCGTTGTCCGATCAGTATAGTCGCTCGGTTTCTGTGCCCGATAGGAAGAGATAACGCCTCGACAAAGTCTGTGGTGACGCCGCTGCGCCCGATGATGTGCTTGGGTCTATTCCCAAATGCCGGGAGATATACGCCAGTGTCCAAGATAATGCTACCTCCTGTGTTTTGCGCTCTTTTATGCTCTTTTATGACATCTTATGCTTTCTTATGATTTTATATAATAAAGCCATTTTTGTCAATCATCACTACCGCAGCTTATTTCCATTATTTGCTTGCATTTACTTTTATTATGTGGTATTCTAATCCCAGGAGTTGTCCCGCTTGGCGGTTGGTTCACTTCCCGAAAGGGGGGTGATGCCTATGGTTACGTGGATTGAGCTTATCGCTCTACTATCGTTAATCACTGGTATTGTAGCTCTATGCCTGAAAAGGCGTAGATAAACACCAAAGCCGCTGATTAGGCGGCTTTGGCTTCAACCAAATCTTCGGAGCCAACCGCCATCCCAAAAGCGGGCAACTCCCTTTGTTCAAATTATACCTTTCGCCGAAGCTCCTGTCAATCAGGAATAATTGCTGCGGCAATGCTCTCAGCCGTTGACCATCTCCGCCATCTTCTCGCCGATGACGCGCTTCAGCCCGCTATGCTCCGGCTTCTCCAGCTCCGGGTCCTCTTCCGCCAGGCGAAAGGCTGCCTCCCTCGCCCTCTCCATTAGCTTCAGGTCCTTCGGCAGCTCAGCCAGGCGGAACTCCGGCAGGCCGTGCTGCCTGGCGCCAAACATCTCCCCCGGCCCCCTGAGGAGCAGGTCCTCTTCCGCCAGGCGGAAGCCGTCGTTGGTCTCTGTCATCAGCTTCAGCCGCTGCAGGGCGTAGGGCTCGTTTGTATTTGTCACCAGTATGCAGTAGGCCTGTACGTCGCCCCGGCCTACCCTGCCCCGCAGCTGGTGCAGCTGAGCCAGGCCGAAACGCTCGCTGTTTTCCACAACCATCACCGTGGCCGACGGCACATTTACGCCCACTTCCACCACGGTCGTGGATACCAGCGCCCCGATCTCCCCGCGGCTGAAGGCTTCCATGACCTTTTCCTTCTCATCCCCCGGCATCCGCCCGTGAAGGAGTCCGACCCGGTAAGGCTTCAGCTTGCCCTCCAGCCGCCGGCATACTTCCTCCGCGTTCTGCAGATCCATGACTTCCGATTCCTCGATGAGCGGGCAGACGACGAATGCCTGATTGCCCCGGTCCAGCTCCCGGCGGAGGAGGAAGTCCAGTTTCTCCCGCGCCTTCTCCAATATGCATATCGTCTCTACCGGTTGCCGCCCGGGGGGCATCTCGTCCAGTATCGACACGTCAAGGTCGCCATACAAGGTCAATGCCAGGGTTCTGGGGATAGGCGTAGCGGACATGATCAACATATCCGGGTGGCGGCCTTTCTCCTGCAGCAGCGCCCGCTGACGGACGCCGAAGCGGTGCTGCTCGTCGATGATGACCAGCCCCAGATCCCGGTAGACCATCTTCTCTTGTATCAATGCGTGCGTGCCCACCGCCACATGGATCTCCCCCGCCGCCAGGGCCTCCCGGAGCAGGCGGCTTTCTTTCTGCCCCAGCCCGCCGCTGAAGAACCCCACCTTCAATCCCAGGGGCTCAAACCAGCCCGCCAGGGTCTCCGCGTGCTGCCGGGCAAGTATCTCGGTAGGCGCCATCATCGCCCCCTGCCGGCCATTTTCCACCGCCAGCAGCAGCGCCCAGGCGGCAGCGGCGGTCTTGCCGGAGCCCACGTCGCCCTGCACCAGCCTGGCCATGGCGTAAGGCTCCGCCATATCCGCCCTGATCTCCCCGATCACCCTCTTCTGGGCGCCGGTCAGCTCAAAGGGCAGGCTGCCTACCCAAGAGTCGGTGAGCGTCCCCTGATGGACGTGGCTTATCCCCGCCTCCCGGAAGTCCCGCTTGCGCATCACCGCCAGGGATAATTGCAGGAAGAAGAATTCATCGAAAACCAGGCGCTCTCTTGCTTTATCTAAGGCTTCCCAGGATCTTGGCCGGTGTACCTCTTCCACAGCCTCCATCCTGGCTGGCAATCCATATTTCTCCAAAACCATGGGCGGATGGTATTCTTCCAGGGGCGGGAGATTATCCAGCACCCAAGCCACGACCTGGCGGAACAGCTTCTGCTGCAAGCCCGCCGCGGCGGGGTAGACCGCCAGTATCCTCCCGGCGTCTTCCTCCTGCCCTTCCTCGCTGAAAGGCTCCATATCCTGGACGGCGATCTCCAGCCTGCCAAACTGCCGCCGGGCTTTGCCCGTCAAGAGCCACCCCGTCCCCGCCGCCAGCTTCACTTTCAGGTATGGTTGGTTGAACCAGGTCGCGACCCCCACGCCGCTCCCGTCCCTGATCCCCGCCTTCAGTATGTGCAGCCCCGACCTGGGCCTTTGCTCCGTCACATTGACTACCCATACCGCCAGAGTCGCGACCTGCCCGTCCTCCAGCTCAGACAGGGCAAAACGCCGCGTCCGATCCTCGTAGCGGCGGGGATAGTGCCGGAGCATGTCCTCCGTAGAGTACAAGCCCATCTGCTCCAGCAGCTTCTTCTTCTTTGGCCCGATGCCTTTGATGAATTGCAGATCCATGATCTCAGGCGTTTACTTCTGCGGGAAGAGATCCTCGTCCACCTCTTTGTCCCCGTCGGTGGTCGTGACGAAACCCCTCATCTTGGCTCCGCCCTCGATGACGATGGTGCCTACGCTGATATTGCCCAATACGATGGAATCTTTCTTAAATATCCCGTTGCCCTTGGCCTCGATGTTTCCCTTGACCTTGCCGCTGACCACGACGTTTTGCGTGGTGAGGTCCCCAAGGATGCAGGAATCCTTTGTCATCTCCGTACTGTTTTGCGCGATGACGTTGCCCGCGATGATGCTGTCCACCAGGCTGATATCCTTGGCGTTGATACTGCCGGCTACCTCCCCGTGGATGATCAGCTTATTCGCGTTCAGGACGTCCCCGTTGACCACGCCGTAGATCAGCAAGTCCTCGTTGGAAGAAATATTGCCGTCCACCACGGTGCCCGGGGCGATGACCGTGCCGGAAGAATTAGCCGCCGGCGCCTTGCTGACCGCCCTGTCCAGGGTTTGGGAAAACCTCGCGCCATAATCGCTGCCGGAAGCGCTCCCGCCCTCGCCGCTATCGCCGCCCGGAGCTACAGCCGCCTCGCCTAAAGTCTCCACAAAGCCGTCCCCCGCCTCGTCCGGCGGAAAACCTGTCGCTGCTGCGCCCTCGCCCGCCTGATCCTCTTGCCCGGTCAATTCCGTCACCGCTTGTTTAAAATTATCCATGATACCCAAGATCATCTACCTCCGCTTCTATTTTGCCTATACTCTATATATCCTCAGCCCCGGTTGTACCCGGCTGTCGTATACACCGTCGGCCTCACCTGATTGGTAAGCTTGTCGAACTCATACCCTTCCCGCTGCAGCCGCTCGATGATCATCGGAAGGGCCTGCACGGTAGCCTGGCGCCCGCCGCCGCCGTCATGCATGAGCACCACGCTGTAAGGATTGCCGTGTACCTGGCGGATGACGTCTTCATAGATAGAGTCTACCGTCGCCTCGGTGGAAGCGTCCCCGCTGCCGGCGTTCCAGTCATAGTAACGATACCCCCGGTTCAGCATCTCGCTGATGATGGTGTTCCCCCAGCGCTCATTGTATGAGTTCAGGCTGCCTCCCGGGAAACGGAATATATCCGGCTTGATCCCCGTGATCTCTTCGATCCTCTCCGAAGTCTTCGCGAAATCCTCAAGATAAGCCTCCAGGGAGCTGTAAACGTCTTTGTATACATGGCTGAAGGTATGCACCCCTATGGTATGCCCTTCTTCGACCATCCGGCGCAGGAGATCCTCCCTGCCGGGGCTGTTGATCACATACCCCACTACGAAAAACGTCGCCCTGACGTCGTATCTCTGCAGGATATCCAACACAGACTTCGTGTACCCGCCGGGTCCGTCGTCAAAGGTCAGATACACCGTACGGCTGCTGTCGATGTACTCTTTCGGCCCCTCTACCCGGAGCTCCGGATGCAGATGCCCGTATGCGGATTCGAATTCGTACAATGACTCGGCGATCTCCAGCTGATCCATAAGCTGGCCGACAAGCATAAGATTCTCCGCGTCGTCCGAATCGATCCGGGCCAGCAGAGCTTCGTACTCGTTGACGAAGGATTGCAGCTCGCCCATGGTCACGATCAACTGGGCTTCCAGCTGCCGCGACTCCGTGCGCCTCGTCTCTTCCTTACCGGCCATAAAGGCGACGACTCCCCAGGGCAGGATCATCATAACGCTTACAAAAGTAACGATCAGATGTTTAAAAAATCTGACGCTGCCTAAATACCGGGGTTTGACCCTTCTCAGCGTGATCTGGCCCTTGACTTGCGGCACATTCGAATGTAGCGCGGTGCTGGCATGGTCGATCATTGCTTCTCCGATCCCTCTGGCGATCCATAACTATATTTGTTTCGACAGGGGTATGTAAAACTCCTTCTCAATCAAATATTTTTCTTACCGTCAACGCTTCGCCGGGCTTATGCCCGCCATATGCCGGAAAGCCGGCACGCGGCAGCGGGGCTGCCCCAGTATCTGGCTCCAAATCATACCCTCGGCCAGGCTCAGCTCGCCTTTTCTTCCATCCTCAAGGAATTCCTCCACCGGCGAGGCGCATTCGTCCAGCCCGTACATATGCATCACCGTCTCATCGTGGGCCGGGCCCTCCCGTCTGGGCGCCTGCCTGCCCGTCAAGGTCAGGGAGCCGTGCTCTTCCGCGCTTTCGGCGTGTATCCCGGTCCTCTCCGGGGTATGCGCCGTAGCTTTCTCCCGCCGGCTTTCTACGACGCCGCCCCCTCCTTCACCGCCGTCAAAGGATAAGGGCTGCCCTTTGCCGCCGCCTTCCCCCGCAGCCGATGAAGTTATCTGCTCTTCAAGGTTTTCGATCCATCTCAGGGCCCGTTCCTGCAAGCCTCGCGCCGGAGCGGCCGGCCTGCCCGGCTGGTGCGCCCGTCGCCCGGCTTGCGCCGCGCCGCCGGAAGCAAGGCGGCCTGCGGCCGCGGACCGGCCCGCCTCAGGCTCGGCGCCCATACGCCCTGCCGGCGTCAGCCGCCTTTTCTCCCGCGCGGGAGCCAGGCGCCCGGCTGCCGCGGGCTGCTTCTTCTCAGGCGCGGGCGCGGGCGCGGCGGACTGCGGCGGGCTTACGCCTTCCCCGGTCTGGGGGTTTCGCCCCCTGACGCGGTCGAAGCGCTCCCTGGGCTTGCCGCCGCCGGGCCTCTTCCTCGCCCGGGTGATCAACGCGATGACGATGTAGATGATAAATATGGCAATCGGCAGATCCACGGCTCACTCACCTTTCCCTTGTGCTTCGCAAAGCCGAACCGGCATATGCCGCTTATTCGCTTTGCGCATTACCCTCGTTGCCCGCCAGCGCGCTGCGCATATCCGTATCCGCCTGTATATTCTGCATATTGTAGTAGTCCATCACGCCCAGCTTGCCTTCGCGCAGGGCTTGCGCCATGGCTTTGGGCACTTCCGCCTGGGCTTCCACGACCTTGGCCTTCATCTCCTGTACATAGGCAACCATTTCCTGCTCCTTAGCCACGGCCAAAGCTCGGCGCTCCTCGGCTTTCGCCTGGGCGATCTTCTTGTCGGCTTCCGCCTGGTCCATCTGGAGCTGGGCGCCTATATTCCTGCCGACGTCCACGTCGGCGATGTCGATGGAAAGGATCTCGAAGGCCGTACCGGCGTCCAGGCCCTTATTTAATACTGTCTGGGATATCAGATCCGGATTCTCCAGCACTTCCCTATGGGATTCCGAGCTGCCTACCGTTGTGACTATGCCTTCGCCGACGCGGGCGATGATGGTCTCTTCCCCGGCGCCGCCTACCAGCCGCTCGATATTTGCCCGGACGGTGACCCGTGCCACAGCCCTGACTTCGATGCCGTTCTTCGCCATCGCCGCGATGACAGGGGTCTCGATGACCTTGGGGTTGACGCTCATCTGCACGGCTTCCAGTACATTTCGGCCAGCCAGGTCGATAGCCGCCGCCAGCTCATAACCCAGGGCAATGTTTGCTCTTTCCGCGGCGATCAGGGCGTTGACTACCCGGTCTACGTTGCCCCCCGCCAGGTAGTGGGCTTCCAGCTGATTTGTGCTGATGTCCAGCCCCGCTTTCTGGGATTTGATCTTGCAGTTCACGATCAGGCCCGGGGGTATCCGGCGAAAGCGCATGCCTACCAGCTGGAATATACCGATCCGGACCCCGGCGGCCAGGGCCGATATCCACAAGCCCAGCGGGATAAAGCTAAATAATATGGCAAGAAAAATGAGAATGACCGCGATAATGATGATGGGAATGATGATTGCTGGCATAGTATATACCTCCTTCTGCTTGTCTGTTTTACTTCTGACTGCGTCCGCTTCCTCCATCTACTCAGTCACGTACTATTGTGCACGCTCCTTCGTATCCGTCGTCGCTTGCCTTGTCAGAAGTAAAACAGACAAGCAGCTTTATTCTTAATTAGACCTAGCTATACTCTACATGGGGCGCTGCCTGCTCAGGGATCCCTGGCCGCCACGATGCGTGGCCCGTCCGCCCCGGTGATGGTCACGGCTTGATCCTTTTCGATGAATCCCCCTTCCGAGACCACATCAAGGCGTTTTCCCCCTTCAAGTATCACGATGCCCGCCGGGCGGAGAGGGGTGGCTGTCCTGCCTTTCTGCCCGACATAAATGCCGGTATCCTCCCTTTGGGAGATATAGCCGCCCTCTTTGCCCAGGGAAAGCCCCAATGACAAGCGATCCCAATACTTGCTCCTGCCCAGAAGCTTCACTGCCAGCGCGATCAGCACCACCGAGCCTACTACAGCGATCAGTACAGACTGTACGCCGGTCTGAAAGCTGGGCGCCAGAAGCACGATCGAGGCGGTAAAGCACAACATGCCCGTTACGCCGGGGACGCCGAAGCCGGGCATGATCCCCTCTACGACCATGAGGACGATACCGGCCAGGAAAAGCAGCACAGCCCCCCAGCCGGCGTAACCCGCGATAAGGTGGCCCGCGAAGTACAGTGTGAGGCAGCTGCCGCCGATGATACCGGCTATACCGAAGCCGGCGGTGAGCACCTCGATGATCACCCCCGCGATGCCTACCATCAGGATGAATGGCGCGATGGACGGATTCGTGATGAAACGCGCCAGTTTCTCCGGCGCGGAGAGCTCCACGCTTGCGTATACAGCCTGCTCCAGCCCGTAGATGGCCTTAAGCTCGTCGCGGTTGGTCACGAAAAGGTCGCAATACCCGACTTCCACAGCCTCAAGAGCGGTGAGGGTCAGGAGCTGCCCTTCCTTTTTGATCCCATCCAGCTCCATGTCCCTGTCCACCATGGCCTTGGCTATCTCTTTATCCCTCCCGTGGGCTTCCGCCAGGGAGGACATCTCCGCCCGCCAGTAGGAAAGGAACTTCTCGTCCGCGGCTTCGTTGCCCACCCTGGGCTCCACGTCGCCAATGGTCGTGCCGGGCAGCATAGCGATCTTGTCGCAGCTCATGGCGATATACGTACCCGCGGAGATGGCGCCGCCTTTCACCAGGGCGACGACCTCCAGCGAGCAGCCTTCGATGGTCTTGCGTATGGACTGGGCGGCTGTGACCAGGCCGCCGGGCGTATCGATCTCCACGATCACCATCCTGGCCTGGGGGTCTTCGGCTATCATCTGAAAAGCCCTGCCCATATAGCTGGACAGGCCTTGCTCTACGGCGTTTTCCACAGAGATCACATAGATCTTATCTCCCGCGTCCGCGCCCGCCGCTCCCGCGCTTTGCGAAAAAGGCAGCAGAAGCGCCGCGGCCAAAAGGCACAACGCAACTGCTGCTTTACCAAACCTTGTCTTCATCACTATCATGAATTAGGCGTCTCCGTGCTTCTGCAAACTGCCCTGCCTTCTACGGCATAGCCGGTTCCACTTCCGGGCTCGCTTCCAATTCTACCATAAATTCGACTTCAGTTCCATCACGTAAAACGATGATTTTCACAATATCCCCGACCCGGCGCCTGGCGATGACGCTTTGCACCTGGGATGTGTCGGTGACCTTCTGCCCGTCCACCTCAAGGAGCACGTCCCCACGGCGCAGGCCGGCCTTATCGGCTGGGGCGCCCGCTACCACGCTGTCGATGATCACGCCGCTTGTCATATCCTCGATTTTGAAGTATTGGATCATATCCCTGGACATAGGCAGCATGGATATCCCGATCCGGGGCTTGACCTTCTCCACGCCGGCTTCCAGATCGTCCAGCACATCCAGCACCGTCCTGCTGGGGATGGCGAAACCTATGCCCTGGGCGCCCGCGTTCACCGCGGTATTGATCCCGATGACCTCGCCTCTCAGGTTAAGCATGGGCCCGCCGGAGTTGCCCGGGTTGATAGCGGCGTCTGTCTGGAGCAAGTCCTGATACAGGTTGCCCTCTATGGTAAGGGGCCTGCCCATCGCGCTGATCACCCCCACGGTCACCGTATGGTCCAGCCCATAGGGATTGCCGATCGCGACGACCCAATCGCCGACATAGACCTCGTCCGAATCGCCGATGTACAGGTAGGGGAAACCTTCCCCTTCTATCTTGATCACGGCGAGATCCAGCTCCGGGGCCCTGCCGACGACCGACGCCTCGTAGGGGTTCTCGTCGAAAGCCAGATGCACGGTTATCTTGTCTGCTTTCTCCACGACGTGGTTGTTGGTCAGGATGTAGCCGTCCTCACGGAAGATGAAGCCGGAGCCCAGCCCCTCCCTGGGCTGCTGGGGCCCGAAGTAAAAGGGGAAGGGGTTGTTGTACTGGTACTCCTGGGACGCCGGCAGTATCTCTGTGGTGATGAGCACTACGCTGTCGCCGCATTGCTGGACGATGTTTCTCACCGTATCCCCGGACATGACGCCTGTGCCGAAGGAGCCCGGGTCATACGCCGCCGCCGGCCGCCTCTCGGGCGGCGGGCTGTACGCCGGCGCTTCCCTTACCGGCTCCGGGGCAGCCTGGGGCGGCGTGACCTGACCGGCGCTTTGCTCAAAGGCGTCCGGCGCCATGTAGTTGTATGCGGATAAGCCGATTACCGCGCATAGAAGTATGACGGCGATGACCAGAAAGACTTTCGCCGTCCCGCCCCGCCTGCGCCCGGACATTTCCCATTCGTTTTGATTCCATTCCTGTCTGTCCATATGTATTCCCTCCTGCGGTGAAGATGTGACCATCATAACGCCGATTTCTCCATTCCCCTAGAGAAACGGCTTTTATTTCACAGGGATTTCACGCCCCGCACTCCATACAACCTCATATGGGCATACGAGCCACGATGACCGCCGCTAAACGAACCGGTAAGCTCAGGCTGAGAGGAGCTAAAACGAAGCCTTTATTAGCCTCGGGCTCTCCGTAACGCCGGGCAGACGCCCGCGTTTCGCGATGGGGACGCCTTCCACTTCTTTGATATCCATCGTCATGTCGATGGGCTGGGCGTCGGAGATGAAGCTTCCTACGCCGAAAGCGTCCGCTCCCGCTTCCTTCAGGATGGCGATCTTCTCTAAGGTCAGTCCCCCGCTGACAATGACTTTGACGTGGCCGTATCCGGCGGCGGCCAGGCGGAACTTGACTTCCCTCACCAGGCCCGGGGTGACGCCGCCCCTCTCGCTGGGGGTATCCAGACGGATGAAGGCCAGGTCCCCGCCCAGGGCTTCCGCCACCCGCAGGGCTTCCTCGCACTCGTCTTTGAAGGTATCGATGAGCACGGTGCGCGTTTCCCCCGGGGGCATGATCTCATGGTATGCCCGGGCTACCTCCACCGAATCCCCCATGATCAGGAATACGGCGTGGGGCACCGTGCCTAATGGGTTCTTGCCCACCAGCTTAGCGCCCAGTATGCAGCTTGCCCCGTCCACGCCCCCGATGAGGGCGGCCCGCTCCATGACCGGCGCCACGGCGGGATGGACGTGCCGGGCGCCAAAGCAGGTCACGGGCTTGTCCCCGGCGGCGGCTTTGACCTTTGCGGCGGCAGTGGCCCAGCCGCAGGCGCTGGACAGGCAGCCGAGCAGAGCCGTCTCATAGCGGCCAAAGTCGGTATAGCGGCCTTTGATGCGGAGCAGGACCTCCTTGTCGCTGAAAGCCGAGCCTTCGGGTAATGCCCAGAGCTCAAGCCCTGAGGAAGATATCCCGGCGGACAGCAGAGCCAGGGTCTCGTCCATACCGGCCAGTATCCCTTCGCCCCTGGCGAACACCTCCGCCGTGACTGTTTTTTCCGCGTAGCCTTTTTTGCTCAGTATCTCGTGTGTTTTCACGAAGTAGATATCCGTGGTCGCCCCCATCAGTATCTCCTCATGGGTCGCCGAATGGAGGATACGGCCCTCCCCCGGATTATATGCCTCCACCTGCGCCAGTGTCACCATAGGCGTAATGTCTGGTTTTGCCATTATCGTCACCTTCCTTGATTAAGATTCGCTTCGCCGCTATCTACTCTGAGTCCGCGCAGTCCACATTGCCGAATAAAGCTTCCAGCTTCTCCAGTATGCCGGGCGGCAGCGGGGGCATCTCGATGGAGCGTAGATTCTCCGCCAGATGCTCCTGGCTGCTGGTCCCCGTCAAGGTGACGTCCACCCCGGGGCTGTGCCTGCAGAAGCGGTAGGCCGCGTTGATGACGCTTTCCGCCGCGCCTTCTTTCGTAAGGAAGTCGAACACGTGTTCGTCAGCGACGAACCCCGGCCCCCCCTGGCCCATTTCGGCTATCCGATCCAGGTTGGCCTTCATCCGGACCGGGTCGGACAATGCGCTCCTTACCGCGAACATATTGAGGACGCCGATCTGCTTCTCCATGGCAACGGGAAATACCGTTTTGGCCGCGGAAGGATTCAGCATATTGTAGCCAACCATGATCACGTCAAAGTGCCCGTCGGCGACGGCTTTCTGCAGCATCTGGTGTGATGTGTCGGCGGCAAAGCGCTCGGTGGCGCCGAAGAAGCGCACCTTGCCCTGCTCTTTCGCCTTGATCAGCACCGGCAGGTATTCTTCGCAGGCGCGGGGGTAATCCTTGGGAAGCAGCCCGTGTATGTGGTAGATATCCACATAGTCCGACCGTATCTGCCTCAGGCAGTTGTCCAGGGTTTCCATGAGCTTCGCCCCCGGGGCAAACTCCCCGTCAAACCCATAAGGGAACTTTGACGAGACGACGACCTGGTCGCGGGGGATACCTTCGAGACCGAGCCCGACCGCGCCCTCCGTCCTGTACGCGGCAGCCGTATCAATGAAGTTTACCCCAAGCTCTATGGCTTTCCTGACGATACCGGCGGCATGCTCCTCCCCGTACTTGGCGATACCGATGCGGGAATGCCCGCCGCAACCCAGCCCGGCTATGCTGACTTTCAGCCCGGTCCTGCCCAAAATCCTTTGTTCCATTTGATTTCCTCCTTTTCGGTCTAAGATGAGCCGCGCCTTTCACCCAAGGCGGCGTTATGGAGATCAATATATCTTCCGGTAACTCGCGTATGCTTTCAATACCCGCCGGACATAGTTTTTCGTTTCCGGATAAGGGACGTCCTCCAATCGGCTCTCGCTGCCGTCCCATTCCCCGGCGCTTTGCCATGACCGCACCCTGCTTGGCCCCGCGTTGTATGCCGCCAGGGCCTGGGCCAGGCTTTCGGGGAACTGCTGCCTTAGGTAGCGCAGATAAGTCATGCCTATGGTCAGGTTCCATTCCCTCTGGAGGAGTTTGTCCTCCGTATAGCCCTCCAGCCCCCACTGCTCGGCTACCCAGCCGGCGGTATCCGGCATCACCTGCATCAGCCCCACTGCCCCCCGGGGGGAGACGGCGTTCTCTCGGAATCGGCTCTCCACCTGGATCACAGCCAGTACCAGGGGCAGCTCTTCCCCAAGCTCCACGCAGAGTGGGGCGATTATTTCCACCAAGGCGGCAGGGGGCTTCAGCACCCGCTCTCTGCCCACCGCCGCCGCCGCGACGAGAAACACAGCCGTCATCAGCAGGAAGGCAGCCGGCCGGAGCCGCCGCCCGCGCCTCGCCGGACGCCTTGTACGCATAGCGGTTGCCTTAGCTCCCATGTAAGGACTCCCACAGCGCCTTCGCCTGGCGGCAGGCCTCTTCGCGGCTTCCGTTGTTGTCGATGACCCGGTCCGCTATGGCCAGCTTCTCCTCCAGGCTGCTCTGGGATCCCAGCCGCGCCATGGCGGCTTCCCTGCCGATCCCGTCCCTTGCCATAAGCCGGAGTATCTGCTCCTCCGGCTCCAGCGAGACCACCCATATCTCGTCGGCCATGGAGTTTTTGCCGCCTTCGATGAGAAGGGGCGCGGAGAATATCACAAAGGGCTCCCCAGCATCCTCATGCCTCTTGATCTCCTCCTGGATGGCGCCGCTGATTTTCGGATGGATGAGCCGGTTCAGCTTCATCCTGCACGCCTGATCCTGGAAAATCAACTCCCCCAGCTTCTGCCGCCGCAGGTTCCCTTCTTCGTCCAGGTACTCTTCCCCGAATGCCGCGGCGATCTCCCCCAGCACCGGGCTTCCCTTTTCGGTGACCCTATGGGATATGACGTCCGCGTCCACCACAGGGGCGCCTAAGCCTGCCAGGTAGTCGGTGACCATGGTTTTTCCCGAGGCTATGCCGCCGGTAATGCCGATCATCTTCATTTGCCTATCCTCTTTCAATCGTCTTCCATGGAGTACCAGTCGGGCCCGGTCTTCATGTCTACCTGCAGGGGCACGGCTAACGCGGCGGCGTTCTCCATCACTGCTTTTATCCTGCCATGAAGCGCTGCCGCCTTGTCTTCAGGCATGTCGAACAACAGTTCGTCATGTACCTGCAGGATCATGGCTCTGCCGAGGCCTTCTTTGTCCAGGAGCTTTCTCACCCCCACCATGGCAAGCTTCATGATATCCGCGGCGGCGCCTTGCAGTGGGGCGTTCATGGCCGCCCGCTGCCCGAAGCTCCGGACATGGTAGTTTTTGCTCTTCAGCTCCGGCAGATACCGGCGCCTGCCAAACATGGTTTCCACAAAACCTCTGTCCGCGGCTTCCATGAGCAGCCGGTCAAACCAAACCTTGACGCCGGGGTACCGGTCGAAGTAGCGCTCCATATACGCCTTCGCTTCCAGGCGGTCTATGCCCAGGTCCTGGGCCAGGCCAAAGTCGCTGATCCCGTAGATCAAGCCGAAGTTCACCGCCTTCGCCGCCCGCCGCTGCTGCGCCGTCACGTCGCCGGGATCGACGCCGAATACTTCCGCCGCGGTGCTGCGGTGGATGTCCCGCCCTTCCCGGAAAGCCTGGCGCAGCGCTTCGTCGCCGCAGAGGTGGGCCAGTATGCGCAGCTCGATCTGGGAGTAGTCCCCGGACAGGAAGCAGCATCCGGGGGACGGGATGAAAGCCCGCCGGATCCGGCGCCCCTCTTCCAGCCGGACGGGTATATTCTGCAGGTTCGGCTCTGTGCTGGACAGCCGCCCCGTGACGGTGATGGTTTGATTCAAGGAGCTGTGGATACGGTTTGCAGCGCCGTCCATGATGGCTAGCAAGCCTTCCACATAAGTGCTTCGCAGCTTGGCGTATTGCCTGTATTCCAGTATCTTGCCCGCGATGGCATGCTCCCCGGCCAGGTACTCCAGGGTCTCGGCGCCGGTGGAGTAACCCGTCTTCGTCTTCTTCCCCCGGGGCAGGCCCATCTGATCGTATAATATCTCGCCGAGCTGCTTCGGGGAGTTGATGTTAAAGACTACGCCGGCCATCTCATGGATCTCCCCCTCGGTGGCGGCGATCCTCCCGCTGAGCTCCGCGCCCTGCTCCCGGAGTATCTCCGGGGCGATCCGTATCCCCTGCAGCTCCATATCCGCCAGGATCAGCGCCAGGGGCTCTTCCGCTTCTTTATACAGCTGCCAGAGGCCGTCCGCCTTGAGCTGTGCCGGCAGCGCCAAGCCGAGATGCTCCATCGCCGCCAGGTTGCGCCCGGCTTTGGCTGCCGTCCAGTACGCCAGGCCCGCTTTCGCCGACTCCTTCAGCGAGCGCGCCAGTTGATCCGGCTCCAGCTCTTCCAGCCCCGGCAGGTATCTCCATGGGCTCGCCGGATCCGCCAGATAGCTCATCAGATGCAGGTCTTCATATGGCTCAGCTATGCGTATGCCGCAGGCGGAGAACAGTAGATACGCCTGCTTCGCGTCGATGAGCACCTTAGTCACGGCGGCGTTTTCCAGCCAGGGCTTCAGGGCGGCTAAAGCGTCGTGGAAGCGCGCGTCTGCAGCGTCGGCGACTGCTGCGGCTGCGTCTACAGCGGCGGTTGCGGCTGCGGCGGCAACGGCTGCAACGGTTGCATCGGCTGCATCGGCTGCATCGGCTGCATCGGCTGCATCGGCTGCATCAGCTGCATCGGCTGCATCAGCGGCGGCGGCTTCAGCTTCGTCTTCGGCGACTGTGCCGGGGCTGGCATGGAAAAGCGTACCGCTGCCCTGGCCGCCGCTCTGGCCGTCGGCATCCGGCGCATCGCCTGGCGCTTCGCCTGGCGCATCGTCCGGCGCCAGCCATACGGGCGCGCCGCCTTCCCGCAGCAGCCCTAAGCCCAGCCAGCGGAAGGAGCGCCAGCTCTGCCCCTGCGCTGCGGGCAGTATGCATAAGCGGCCGCCGTCCTTGAGCGGCGACAAGTATTCCGCCAACTCATCCGCGCTATGTATCCGCTTCGCTTCTGTCGCTGCAGAAAGCGGCATAAGCGACGGCGCCCCGGCTCCCCCAAAGCCGCCGAAAAGATTCATTTGCCCGCCGCCGGCTGCCTCGGCCACGCCTGCCGCGTTTCCGCTGCCCGCACCGCTTGCACCGGCTGCGCCACCCACGCCGGCTGCTTCAGCCGCGCCTGCCGCGTTTCTGCTGCCTGCGCCGCTTGCGCCCACTGTGCCAACCGCGCTACCCGCTGCCTCAGCCGCGCCTGCCGCGTCGGCGCCGCCCGCTGCCGCCTCATCCTTTTCCTTCAGCGCTTCCGTCAGCAGCCCCTTGAACTCCAGCAGCCGGAAAAGGCGTATCCGCTCCTCCGCGTCCCCCGCCGCCGGCCTCATGTCCTCCAGGCTCATGGTCACAGGCGCTTCGCGGTTTATCTCAGCCAGCCGCCGGCTCAGGCGCGCCAGCTCGCCGTGCTCAGCCAACTTCTCCCCAAGCTTCTTTCCCGCGTACATCCCTGCAGCCGCCAGCACGCCCTCCACGCTCTCATGGTCGGCGAGGAGCTTCAAAGCCGTCTTCTCACCTACGCCGGGTATGCCCGGTATGTCGTCGGAGCTATCCCCCATCAGGCCTTTTAGCTCCACGATCTGCCACGGCTCCAAGCCGTAGACCTCCCGCAGATGGCTTTCGTCGAAACGTTCCAGCTCGGTGATCCCTTTACGGGTATACAGGACGCTGGTATTGCCGTCGATGAGCTGAAAGCAGTCCCGGTCTCCGGTGATGATCCTCACCGCCATCCCCGCCCGGCTGCCCTGCCGCGCTAAGGTGCCGATGATATCGTCCGCTTCGTAGCCTTCCAATTCCAGCCAGGGGACGCCCATGGCGCTCAGTACCTCCCGCAGCACGGGGAACTGGGCTTTCAGCTCCTCCGGCGTACCTTTCCGGCTGCCCTTATAGCCTTCATACATATCATGGCGGAAGACCTTTTTCCCGGCGTCAAACGCCACGGCGAGAAGCTCCGGCTTCTCCAGCTTCCGCGCCCTGCTCAGCATGTTTAAAAAGCCATATATAGCGTTTGTCGCGAAGCCGTCCCTGTTGGTCAGGGAAGGTATGGCGTAAAACGCCCTGTTTGCCAGGCTATTTCCGTCGATGAGCATTAATTTTTCCATAACCGGCGCGCCTTCCCGCCCGGTCTCATATCAGCCGGGCCCTGTTGTCTGTGGTTTTACGCGAAGCGCTAATCCGCCCCCGCCCCCGCCGAGCCCCGGATCAAGCCGTTTAACCTCTTTAGCTCGACTATGATGAATACCCCCGTGAGTATCGTGGAGATCAGGTCCGATATGGGGCCGGAGTACAGTATCCCGTCCAGCTGCAGGAACCTGGGCAGTATCACGATGAGGGGGATGAGGAATATCACCTGGCGGGACAAGGTGAGGAAAATGGAGATCATGGGTTTGCCGGAGTATTGGAAGTAAGCCGCCCCCGCTTGCTGGAAGCCCACCACGAAGATCAGCGCGCGAAATACGATCAGCATGCGGCTGCCCACCGCGATGAGCTCCGGGTCATTATTGAAGAAGGCGAAGATCGGCTCCGCGTAGAGCCTGGTCAGTACCCAGCCCAGGGCGGAAAACATGGTAGCCCCCGCCAGGGAGTAGACCAGGGCTTGCTTCACCCGGGAAATCTTGTTCGCGCCGAAATTGTAGCCGATGATGGGCTGGGCCCCCTGGTTCAGGCCAAATACCGGCTGGGAAATCAGGTTGTTGATGTTATTGGTAATGCCGAAAGCCGAGATAGCCACGTCGCCCCCGTAAGTGAGCAGGCCCCTGTTCATCACGATGGAGAGCAGGCTTTGGGTGACCTGCATGAGGAACGTGGGCAGGCCCAGCTTCATGATAAGCAGGATCGTACTGATTTTCAGCCGCAGATACTTCAGCCGCAGCCTGACGGTCCTGTCCTTGTGGAGCAGGAAGTACATGATCCAGACCGCCACGGCGAACTGGGAGATGATGGTAGCCAGGGCCGCGCCCCTGATGCCCCATTGGAAGTAAAAGATGAATAACGGCGCGAGGATCAGGTTCATGCCCGTCATCAGCAGCATGGTGACCATAGCCAGCTTGGGGAAACCTTCGATGCGCACCATGGGGTTCATCGTGGCTACGCAGCCGTAAACCATCCCGATGAGGGAGATGCTCATATAGTCCTTGCCCAGGGACAAGGTAGCCTGGCTCGCGCCGAAAGCTAAGAGGAGCTGCTCCATAAAGGTGAAGCCGATGATGATATTGATGACCGATACGATGAATAAAAATAGCATGGACGTCCCAAGTATCCTTTGGGCGCCGTCCCTGTCCCCCTGCCCCAGGGTGATGGATATGGCGGCGGCGCATCCATTGCTGATGAACTGGTTGATGGCGCCCTGGACCATGGTGATGGGCCCGCTCACCGCGATGGCGGCTATGCCCAGGGGCCCTACCGCGCGCCCGATAAATGTCATGTTGATGACGCTGTGGGCGGAGATCGCCAGCATCGCCAGGATGGAAGGCAGGGAATAACGAACCATCAGCCGCAGTACGCTGTCTTCCCCGAACTGGGCCGTCTTGTCCACGAGCTGTGCGTTTTTTTCCATGGTCACACTCCGATTGATCTAGTACTCCGCGCCCCGCTGCCACAGGAAGCATTTGCCTCCGGGTAATGAAAAACGGTTGTGTACCATACAGCGCACAACCGCTCTTTCACACGGGCACGGTATTTGTATATCATACCATATTCCCGCCGTTTTTTCAAAATATGCCGTAAGCCTGCTGTTATCCCGCTGTGTCCGCTCGGGAACGGGCGAGGCTCTGGACGCGTTTATCTGCCGCGATGGCCCACAGCCTCAGTCTTCTTCGCTATTACGCCTTCCGCGCCGGCGCCGGCGCCACAGGAACCATGCCAGCCAAAGGATCAAGGCAAATATCGCCAAGCCTATGATGTTCCGCGCCAGCCAGATGATGAAATTTCCAATGTTTCGGATGACGCGGTTCACCCCGGTGACGAAGGCCTCGCTCAGCCGCGCCCAGAAAGCGGCGAATCCCGTCGCCCTTATCTCAATGGTTTCGATAGGCTTCTCCATGAGGTTCACGTCTAGTGTAGAATAATCCGTCCGGCTCAGCAGGTAACGCAACGAGCCTTTAAGGGATTCCAGGTCGGCGTTGGTGGAAGCCAGTTCGTTTTCGATCTTCAGGATCGTCTCCAGTTCGCCGCTTTGCTGCAGTAGCGCCAGCAAGCGCTGGTATTTCGTCTCAAAGACCGCGATACGGGCTTGCAGATCCACGTATTGGGCCGTGACGTCGTCCGCCCACACGCTGCTTTCCATGACCTTGCCCAGGGTTTGCGTCTGCTGGAAAAGCTGGTCGTACCGGTTGAAGGGCACCTTGATGGATATGCTGCCATAGCGGCGCTCCCGGCCGTCCGGGTAGTCGATGACATAGCTGTTCTCGCTGGTGATGTAACCTCCCAGGGAATCCACCATGGACTTGATGGACGTCGCGGCTTCGCCATAATGATCCACTTCCATGCGGATATTGCCGGTACGGATGATCTTTTGCTCGGAAGGCGCCAGGCTGCTTTGCGCCGGGGCGCCTCCGCCGTCGGCGTTAGTAGCGGAGGTATTTCCGGCGACGTCCGCGGCGGCTACCTCAGCCTCCGCTTCTTCGACCCTCGCCTCGCCGTAAGAGCCCGTCGTGGAGTATTCGCTGCTCCACGTTGCCTGATTCTGCATCTCCGTTTGCACCTTGTCTACCGCAAGGCCCATGTCGTAGTTCACGGCTTCGTTATACATGGGGCCGCCGCCTGCCATCGGCGACGAGGGCGCTATAGACGCCGGGGGCTCCATAGCCGAGCTGCCCGTACTTCCACCGCCGCCGGACATATAGTTGCGCTCATATGAGCCGCCTCGGCCGCCCAGCCCGATGACGAGGCCGATCACCACCACGCAGCAGACCGCCGCGACGGGTATGACAGGCCTGCGCCGGAAAGCGCTCAGTATGCTCCTGAGGGCAGCCGCTATGCTCCCGTTCTTCGCCTTGGCCGACAAGGGCGCCGGCGCCTTCGCGGACGGGGCTTCTGCCGTCGCTACTGCTGCCACCGCTACCGTGGCACCCGCTGCTTCCGCCGCTGCCACTGTATCGACCGCCGCCGCCACTGCTGCTGCCGCTGCCGCTTCCGCCGCTTCTGCCGCTTCTGCCGCCGTAGTATCCGCAGCTACCGCTGCTTCTGCCGTCGTCGCCGTAGTATCCGCCGCCGCTTCCTGCGCCGAAGCCGTCGCCATCGGGGGGATCGACGCCCCGGCTTCTGCTTCCACATCGTCTACATCCCAGACGCTGCTTGTCTGCGTGAGATTCTCCTTATTTTCCTTGGTTTCGTCCACTTTAGCCGTCATGCTTTCCTTTGATTCGTCCGTCACCATATTCACCAGCTTTCTTTCAGTCTGCTCGTTGTCCAGACTAAGCCGGGCCATCAGGTTTTGGTGAAAATCCGCCGAAGGCTCGAAGCCCGCGTCCAAGTCACGCAAGCGGGACGTCAGCTCGGACAGGACCGCGCAGTCCGCCGCCAGCTCCGGGTCATTGGCCATCTCTGCCCCGAAAGCAGTCGCTTCCTCCGCGTCCATGCGGCTCTCCAGCCAATCCATGATCCTCTCTGTCCTTTGCTCATCCTTCATGCGGCTCACCTCCTTCCGCCTTGCCGGCCCCGGTTTTGTCTGCCCTTGTCTGGGATAGACGAAAGAAACCCGGGTTTTGTTCCTGGTACGCCAATACCATGGCTTTCAGCGACGTCCTTCCCCGGTTGATCCTGGATTTGACCGTACCCAGGCTGCTGCCGGTGATCACCGCCACTTCCTCATAGCTGAAGCCCTGTACATCCCGGAGGACCAGCGCTTCCCTATACTCCGGCTGTAGCTCCCGGATGAAGCCGCTCAGCACTTCCTGCATCTCATTGGCTTCCGCTTCGGCCGCCGGGCCGGGGGCCCCGTCCCGGTATTGCTTCTGTATCCTGCCCTCTTCACCTTCCACCGTTTCGTCCAGAGAGTCCGCGGGGAGCTGCTTTTTTCTCAGCTTATCCTTCCAGAGGTTCGTCAGAATCGTCATCATCCAGGTATGGAAAGACGCTTGCCCCCGGTAGCCCGCCATAGCCCGCCACGCCTTGATGAAGGCGTCCTGAGCCAGGTCCTCCCCTTCCTGCCTGTCTCCGCATAAGCGGTATGCCGCCGCGACGACCCTTTTCTCATAGCGCCGGACTAGCTCCCCGAAAGCAGCCGCGTCCCCTTGCGCACTGGCGTCGATGAGGGCTTTATCTTCATTGACCGGATTACGCGCCGGCAGCGATATATCCTTTGCCGCCGGGCTTGATCCGGGTTCGTGGTTCACGCCGTTTTGCAACTCCGTCCCTCCTTCCGGATAGTGCGTCCGGTGGTTATTATATCACATTTGCGCCACATTGTTTTATCCCGCCCTCTGGTGTATAATTTTTTCAAAAGGAAACGGGAGGTGACCTCCATGAGCGCCGAAATCCTATGTGTAGGCACCGAGCTTCTGCTTGGCGATGTGGTGAATACCAACGCCGCGTATATATCCCGGGAGCTTGCGGCCTGCGGCATAGACTGCTACTACCAAAGCGTCGTAGGCGACAATCCCGCGCGCCTGTCCGACAGCCTTAAGCTCGCCTTGACCCGGGCGGACATGGTCATCATGACCGGGGGCCTCGGCCCTACATACGACGACCTGACGAAGGAGACCGTAGCCGCATACTTCGGCTTGGAGATGGAGCTGCACCAGCCTTCCCTGGACCGCATGATGGCTTTCTTTTCCCGCTCCGGCCGGCATTTCACGAAGAATAATGAAAAACAAGCGTTTATGCCTGTCGGGGCGACGATATTTGAGAATGACCGGGGCACCGCGCCCGGCCTTGCCGTAGAGAAAGAAGGCAAGACCGTGATCATGCTTCCCGGCCCCCCCGGCGAGATGACCGCCATGTTTGACAATCAGGTGAAGCCCTTCCTCATCGGCAGGTCCTCACACATACTGCGTTCCCGCACCATACATATATTCGGTATGGGCGAGTCCGCCGTAGAGGACGTCCTCCATGAGTCCATGCTGGCCCATACCAATCCGACGATAGCCCCTTACGCCAAGACCGGCGAAGTCCAGCTGCGGGTCACCGCCTCCGCCCCGGACGCCGCCTCAGCGGACGCCCTCATCGCACCGGTTGTGGATGAGATCGTCGCTTTGTTTCCGGATAGCGTATACGGCGTGGACGCGGGCGATATGCAGACCGCCCTGATCCGCGCCCTGACGCAAGCCGGGCGCACTATCGCCGTGGCGGAAAGCTGTACCGGCGGCATGATCGCCGCGCGGCTCACCGAGGTCCCCGGCGCCTCCGCCGCCCTTCTCTGCGGCGTCTGCAGCTACTCGAACCAAAGCAAAATCGACTTCCTCGGCGTCAGCCAGGCGACCTTGGAGGCGCATGGCGCCGTCTCTGAAGAAACAGCGCTGGAGATGGCGCGGGGCGTCAGGCTACGCTCCGGCGCGGAGATCGGCATCGCCACCACCGGCGTGGCGGGGCCTACGGGGGGCACGGCTGAGAAGCCTGTCGGGCTCGTCTATGTGGCGCTATCTACCGCTGAGAAGGAAAAAGCCATGGAACTCCGCCTCAGCCGCGGTTACGCCGACGAAAGGCAGCTCATCCGCAACTTCGCCTGCCTGCACGCCATGAATCTTGCGTTGCGGGAAGGTTTGAAAAAATAGGCTACAACGCCGACTACGAGCTGGCGCACGCCACTAGTTAACGCCTAGTTAACGCCGCCACGCACTAGCTAACGCCGCTCTTGACAGCCCCTGCTTTTTTGCTTACAATTATCCATGTTCGTACGGACAAGCCCGAGTGGCGGAATGGCAGACGCGGTAGACTCAAAATCTACTATGGGTAACCATGTGGGGGTTCAAGTCCCTTCTCGGGCATTAAAAAGACGTTACCGTCTTTTTTTGCCCTGCGTTCAAGCAGCGCCTGAGGCTTGCTTTCACTGGGCGGGACTCTCGCCTGACAAAACCCTTCCATAGGTCGGCTTTTGTTTGCCCGGCTCGTCTTCTCGGGCACCAAAAATCGACATGGGGTTGTGTTACGCTGATTTAGCGGGCGCAACCCCATTTTCCTTGCCAACACCCGTTCTGGCGCCGTTTTTGCCAGTTTTCTGTTCTTTTGTACAATTCTTTTGTGTTAGCAATACGCTGGCTACAACATTGGCGGATTCCATGACCAAGCCACTCTTGAATAGCTTTCATATTGACTCCGTTTTTCAGAAGCAGACTGGCGCAAGAGTGCCTCAAATCGTGATAGCGTATGTACTCGCTGTCCTTCGATTATTATTTTTCGCCGTGATCCTCCCGTATATGCTGGAGCCGCCATAGCGCCATTGGGTGATTCTCTATCCGATTGATAATGTCTTCGTCCTCAAAAAGTAGCTGAGGCTCATACTGGCCTGCGGTAAAGTGCTTCAAAAACGCGGCTTCTTTTTCGGTCAGCGTCATATGTTCGCGCAGGAAAGCGGAAACACGGTCACGCGCCGCCTGAAGGTCAAACCGTTCCTTGTTTCGTATCATCGGCAATAGTTCCGTCTTAATCTTATACGACGTGATACTTTCGATCGGCTCAAAACTGAAGCCGTCTGTATCCATATCACCGGCAACCGCCAGATAGAAAACAGCGCATTTTCTGAGTATGGTCAAATCTGGCTCGTCGAACAGACTGAAATAAACCATGTTGTTCAGGTCATATAAATCACGCGCCGCACCACGGCTTGTTAGCGCCACTATTTTGCTGGCAAATATCTCGACCGGCGATAGCGTCCGTACCGGGAAGTCAGGAAATGTCCCGCCTGTAAGCGCGGAGGCTTCAACGACAGGGAGCGCATGACCGCGAAGGATATAGTTGATTTCAACCTTTATATTGTCGGGGTTCCCCGCTGCGTTTGTGTACGAGTAAACAAAAGAATCAAGCGCGTGGGTATGCTTGGATTTGTCTTTGAGCGCATAGCCTTCATTTGTTGCGTACCGCCCCATCAGTTCGCTGATCCGTTCGCGTTTGGCTGCTGCGGCGTCTTTCGCCAGATTTTCCGCAAAGCCCAAATCCCGCGCTTTTCTGCCCAGCGCCAGCTTATCATAAGTTGGCATTATAACTCACCCCTTTACTGGTTAGCTTCATCAGGTCAGCGGGAACCATCAACCGCCATTCGCTGTTATAACTACTCTCGCCGTTTCCGGTCAGGTAGCGTGTGCTTTTTCCAATGCGGCCAGCACACTCGTCGAAAAAGGCGTCGCTCAAGTTTAACGCACGTTGGAAATGCCGTAATATATATCCGGTTTTCTGATACAGGATTTGCTTGCCATACGCTTGGAGGTACGATAATAGTTTATCCTCTCGCACGGACGGTATCAACTCAATACAGCGCAGCAGTTCCTCAAGCCCAGCTATTTTCTCAAAATCATGGATACCGTCTATTACCGTGCGCTCCATGTCGGTCACACGAACGCCGTCAGGCCGAGTGATTACGCCTTCTTTTATACGGGACGCGATATACATAAAGGTATAGCCGTCAAAGCTGAATGTAGCAAATGGCGTTTCCGACGAAACCTCTACTTGATATGACACTTGATTGGCGCAGCCGCAATACTCAAAAGCCGCATGATGGGACACATAGGAAGTCGGTGTTATTCTCCCGGCGATGCGCTGTTTACTTACAACGGGCTGGTGATCCGCAAGGTTAACGGCAACATAAAGATTGCGCTTAACCTGCATAACATACCCTTTTTTTATATAGTTCTTTAGCACCGTTCCTGCTGTATTATAATTTCCTGTGAGGGCGCATAGCTCATCGCGCGTAAAGCACCCCATATCCAGAAGCCGCTCATAATGCTTCATATCGACCACTCCTGATAATTATGATTATTTGATTATAAAGTATTGTGGTCTATATTGCAACCATATTGATTAAATAATAAAGAAGTTCAACCGTTTATTCTCTGTGTTGTATCCGGTGAAAAACAGGGATAGCGTAAGAAAAATGAACCAGAAGCGTTGTAATGGTCTATAAATCGACCTCAACAATAGAAAAATAAAGAAGCACTTATCTTACGTTGCTTTTATCTCGCCTACGCTCCTGCTGCCAGCGTTCATATTCGGCAGCAGCCGTGGAGTAGACGGTGGTGCAGGCGTTTTTTCACTGGGCGGGACTCTCGCCTGACAAAACCCTTCCATAGGTCGGCTTTTGTTTGCCCGGCTCGTCTTCTCGGGCATTAAAAAAAGACGTTACCGTCTTTTTTTAATGCCTTTTTTTGCCTGAGCCGTGATGGCTAACGCGCCCTACGCTATTACATTATCTGTAAAGCGCCTGTTCCCATTAAGTAGCCGATTCCCAGCAATAGGATTCCGCCGATGACCAGCGCTATCGCTATGTTTCGGGCGCCCGGTTCGTTTTCTAACACATAAAATGTTTTTGGCTTGGACGGATTGTAGCATACAGTCACGGTTTGATCAGCCTCAATCGTGTCGCTGCCGGAAAAAGGTTTTTTATACTCAACCCCGTTTACCGTGTAAGCGAGCCCCTTATAAGAGCCTTCCTGGTCCATGAATTTACGGTTGATCAGGCTGATTTTTCCTTCGGTTTGGGCAGTGCAGCCATTATGCGTAGCGATTCGGTGGGCCAGTAAGGATGCTCCGAAAAGAAAAAGGGCCAGCCCAAGTCCGGAAAAGATATTGACATACTCCATGATAATACCCATCACATCCTTAGTTCATTCTCCTACCTCTGATTTGTTCGGTTCTTCATTGTTTATAGGAACGCCCGCGCCCAGTTTATCACAATAGCCGTGTTTCTGCCCTAGCCGTTATGGATAGGTAAACGATTAAATTTAATAATTTGTACGCGTCCATGACAGAGTCCGATCCGGGCTACACCAGGAACCCGGCGCCGTACTCCCCTTCGCCGTCTTCTTTGTAGTAGCGCTCCAGGTCGTAAGGCGAGAAGACGCCCCGGTCGGTGACGACCCCGCTCACCAGATGAGGCGGCGTGGCGTCAAAAGCCGGATAGTAGCCCTTCACCCCGGCCATGGCGGTGGGTACGCCCATGGCTTCCAGGCAGAGGGCCGGATCCCGCTCCTCTATGGCTACCGTGCCGATGGCGGCATGGCCCCTGTCCGGCGCCCCGGTCACGAAGTAAGGCACGCCGAAGTACTTCGCCACGATGGCGATCTGGAAGGTGCCGACCTTATTGACGACATATCCGTCCATACAGATGGCGTCCGCCGCGGAGGTAAACACGTCCACCTTTTTCTGCTGTATCGTATACGCAGGCATATTGTCGGTGATCACCGTCACGTCAAAGCCCATATCCCGCGCGACGCTGGCGGTAAGCCTCGCCCCCTGGAAGTAAGGCCTCGTCTCGGGGCAGATCAATTTGATATCCAGCCCCCTCCTTGCCGCCGCCCGGAGCATCAAGCCCACGATGGCTTCGCCGAAGCACTGGGTCATCACCGTGCCTTTCGCCGGAAACATATCCGCGAGATACTCCGCCATCAGCCCGATTTTGCGGTAGCGCGCGTCCAAGACCGAGACCGTATGCTTCCGCACGGCTTCGTCGGGGGGGTTCCCCGCCTCCCGCGCTTCCAGGGCGCACTCCAGGCAGCCCGAAGTGATGCTCTCCATGCGCCGCACGGTAGTCGGCCGGGCGTGGGAAAGGGTATAGGCCGCGTTTTCCATATATTCCCTATACTGCGCTCCGCCCATATCCCGCGCCTCGTAGGCAGCCAGCGCCATGCCCATGCCCGCCGCCGTATACGGCCCTCCGCTCTGGGTCACCATATCGGCGATAGCGCGGGCTACTTCCCCATGGCTTTCGCAAGTCACAAACTCCACCGTCCCGGGGTAGATCCTGCGGTCCAGTATCTTCACCGCGCCATGCTCATACCATGCCACATTCTCGTATTGAAGCAGGAACGCCAACCCTTTGTCCGCTCTATCCATCAAACACATCCCCCTTCTCTCGCGTCTTTCATCTGCCGCCAAAAATCCAAGGCGGCGTTGCCTGTGCTAAAGCCTCCCGATCACCTCCGCGATGAGCTTGCCAAGCCGCTCGGCAGCCTCCGCCCCCGTCGCGTTTATCTCTTCCGGGCTGACGGGCCGCTTCAGCACCCCCGCCGCCATGTTTGTGATGAGGGATAAGGCCAGGGTCTTCATGCCGCAGTGGGCAGCCGTCAGCGCTTCGGTCACGGTAGACATGCCCACGGCGTCGCCCCCCAGTATCCTCACCGCGCGTATCTCCGCCGGCGTCTCGAAGTTGGGCCCGGTGTAGAAGAAATAATCCCCCTCCCTCAGGCTCATGCCCAGGCAACCCGCGCAGCCTTTGGCGAGATCCCGGAGCGCCTCCGTATACATATCGCTGACGTCGAAGAACCGCTTGCCAAACTCCTCTATGTTTGCCCCACGCAGAGGGCTTGCCCCCGTCAGCTTGATATGGTCCTTGATGAGCATGACGTCGCCGGGCTTGTACCCCTCGTTCACCGCCCCTGCCGCGTTGGTCAAAATGAGGGTTTCTACCCCCATCAGCTTGAGTACCCGTACCGGGGCCGCGAGCTCTTCGAAGTCGTATCCTTCATAGTAGTGGAAACGCCCGGACAGGCACGCCACGTTTTTTCCGGCCAGCTGCCCCAGGATGAGCTTCCCCGCGTGGGACTTCACCGTAGACTGGAGAAAGTTTGGTATATCCCGGTAGTCCAGCGTCACGGGATTCTCTATGCTATCGGCAGTCCCGCCCAGGGTCGAGCCCAGGATGAGCCCGACCTCAGGCTTGAAGTCGATTTGTGAAAGGATATAGTCCGCGCTTGCCTGATAATACTGATGATCGAAATTCTGTCTCATGATATCCCTCCTTGTCCGTAGTCTGCTCTAGTACTCCGTGACACTAGCCCAATCAACCCTTGCCGTTGAGTATTTCCACGATGATATCTTCCGGCACCAGCGTTGGCTTACCAGCCGACTTCGCGAGGTGGTAGACCTTGGCGGCGTCCTCCGCGTACTCCATGCGGATAAAGGCTTCCGCCAGGGTGCCGCCTACGCTCACCGCGCCATGGTTCTGAAGCAGGCAAGCCCCCCTGTCCCGGATTGCAGCCAGAGCCCCGCTCCCCACATCCGCCGTGCCCGGTACAGCCACGGGGGCGACGCGTATGTCCCCTCCCAGGAAAAACAGCATCTCCACCAGTATGACCGGGACAGCCTCGTTGAGTACGGCGAAAGCCGTCGCGTAAGGGGAATGGGTATGCACCACGCCCCGCACCGACCGCAGCTCGCGATATATCTCCGCGTGGAGGGGCCACTCGGAGGAAGGCTTATGGGGCCCGTCGAGTACATTCCCCTTCGGGTCGATGACCATGATGTCCCTCACGGACATAGTCTCATAGCTGATGCCGCTGGGCGTGATGATGATCCGGTCGTCCTCCGTACGCGCGGATAAGTTGCCGCTGGTACCTGCCATGAGCCCCAGGCGGATAGCCTTCCTGGCGTATCCCAACACTTGCTCTTTATAATTGATAATATCCATTTCGATCTCTCCTTATCGTTCAATTAGCCGCGTTGTCATTTCGCGACGATCACCTGCAGGTCGGAGCCGCTAAGCGCCGCCAGCCATTCCTCGTCGGGCCCGTTGTCCGTCACGATGCAGTCGATCTGGTCCAGGGACGCGATTTTATATGGCGATACGGTGTTAAACTTTGTGTAGTCCGCGATCAGCACCCGCATCTGCGCATGCTCGAGCATGGTAGCGCGGATCCTGGCCTCGCTTTCGATGTGGTCCGTGGGCCCGAAACGCACATGCAGGCTGGTACAGCTCACAAATGCCTTGTCGGCGTAGTGGGTTTCCAGGTTGGCAAGGGCCATGTGCCCGCGGAAGGACGCTGTCTCCGCCCGGTATATACCGCCGATGCAGGTGACCGTGGCCGTATCGCAGCCCCCCAGTGTTTGTATGACGTCGAAGGAATTCGTGATCACCGATACGCTTTTTTTCGATTCCCTGAGCTTCTGGGCGATGACCAGGGCCGTCGTCGAGCAGTCCAGCATAACACTTTCCCTTTCCCCGATCATCCCTACGCAGCGCGCGGCGATACGTTTCTTCTCTTCCACAAAGAAGCGCCTGCGCAGCTCCACCGGTACAGTCTGCTCCATGTCTTTCACCAGATACGCCCCCCCGTGTACCCTGCGTATCTTTTTCAGCCCCTCCAGCTTCTCCAGGTCGCGCCGGATTGTTTCCTCCGTGACGCCCAGCTGGACGCTCAGGTCGCTCACCATGGCGCTTCCGTTTTCCTCCAGGGTCTTGAGTATAGCCTCTCCCCGTTCTAAAGCGAGCATATTATCCCCTCCAATACACGCGGCAACTTTTTGAGCCGCATATTTATTTCCATTTCTATACATCTGTGTTTTTCTTTGTTTCTAATATAACACTGATTTAACAGGCGTGTCAACGCATATATTTCAAATAAAACAAAAATATTTCAATAATTATTCTTTACTTTTCTGTGTTTGTGTTGTATATTTGAGATAGAACTTGGTTTGTTCCAAGAATATAAAAGATTCTTACAAAGAAAGAAGGTTGAAGAAATGAAAAAAATCATGCCCCTACTATTATGTACGCTTATGCTTACCGCCCTCTTCGCCGGCTGCAGCGGACAAGAAGCTTCCCCCCCGCCGCCTGCCGGAGCCGCGACCACCGAGAGCGCCTTGTCCGGAACCGCTTCCCCCGCAAACCTTTCTTCCGGTACCGCCCCTGCCGGCGCCCGGCCGGAGGCGGGCCCAGTCAAGCGTATAGCCGTAGTTTGCGACCCCGTAGGCGTGAACCCCTTCCTCACCCAGGTCGTGGATAAGTTCGCTGAGGTCAAAGCGTCCGGCGCCTACCCGATGGAGTATAGCGTGATGGAATGCACGGACAACGCCGCCTGGGCGGAAAACATCCGCGCTTCCGTGGAGGAAGGCTACGACCTCATCGTGGCGGTAGGCTGGATGGGGGCGGATACTTTAGATGAAGTCGCGTCCCGCTTCCCCGACAAAGCCCAGTATGTCTGCATCGACACTGTATGCGACAATCCCCGCGTCAAGTCCTTCATCTTCCGGCCCCAGGAAGCCGCTTACCTCGTGGGCGTCGTAGCCGGCGGCGTGAGCAGGGACGCGGGTAAGGCGGGAGGGCCCTACGGCGCCGTACACGCCAACCCGGGCCCAGGCAGCTTCGAGTGGCGCTATGGCTATATGGAAGGGGTCAAGCGCGTCAATCCCGAGGTGACCAACGACGCCTTCCTGTTTAACTATACCAGATCCTATACCGACGCCCCCGCCGCCAAGGAGCTGGCACTCCAGCAGGCGGCACAGGGCTGTGTTTTCATCAACGCCGCTTCCGCGGTGGCGGACTTCGGCACCTTTGAAGCCGCTCTGGAGAAAGGTTTCTATACATCCGGGCAGGACGCCGACCGTACTTCCCCCGACAACCCCAATATCATCACGACCCAGGTCAAGTATACAGGCGTCGTGGCTGGCATGGTCATCGACGAGTTCTTCGCCACCGGGATTCGCCCGGGCGTGGTGAAGCTCGGCCTGGCGGACGGCGCGGTAGGCGCTATCTATATCACCGACGACGGCGTGAATCCCCGCAATGCCGCCGTGCTTACCGACGAGATCCTCGCCGAAGCCCGCAAAGCGAAAGACGATATCATATCGGGCAGGCTGGATCTGACAGTCCCCCTGGAAGACGATTACTTCGCGGCGCAATAAGAGGTTACCATGAATAAGACTTCCGACGAGATGATCCTGCGGATGGAAGGCATAGTAAAATCCTACGGCAGCCTTCTGGCAAACGATCATGTGGACCTTGCCCTGGGGAAAGGGGAGATCCTCGCCGTCATCGGGGAAAACGGCGCGGGCAAGACCACGCTGATGAAGGTACTCTATGGCCTGGAGCACCCGGACAGCGGCAGGATCCTCATCCGGGGCAAAGAGAAACGCATCCGAAACCCTGCCCAGGCTATCGCGGCGGGCGTCGGTATGGTACAGCAGCATTTCATGTTGTTCGACCCGTTTACCGTAGCCGAAAACGTCGTGTACGGCAGGGAGCCGAAGAAGAAGCTTTTCTTCGACGCGAGAGGCGCGGAGAAGCTTGTGGCGGGCCTGTCGAAGTCTTACGAGCTGCCTCTGGACCCCGGCGCCAGGGTCCAGGGCATGCCCGTGGGGCTGAGGCAGCGGGTGGAGATCATCAAGGTGCTGTACCAGAACACGGATATCATTATCTTTGACGAGCCCACAGCCGTATTGACGCCCCAGGAAGCCCGGGAGCTCCTGCGGGCCATGAAGAACCTTGCCGCGAAGGGCAAGAGCATCATCCTCATCACCCATAAGCTAAATGAAGTCATGGAAGTCGCGGACCGCGCCCTGGTCATGCGCCAGGGCAGGCTCGTAGGCGAAACGGCTATCGGCGACGCCACCATCGAAGAGCTTTCTTATAGGATGGTAGGCCGCCATCTGGCGGAAAGGGACGTCCCCGCGGCCACCCCCGGCAGCGACGTCCTGAGCGTCCGGGGCTTACGCCTGAGCCGCAAGCAGGGGGCGGACGTCCTGAGAGGGCTTTCCCTGCATGTGGGCGCGGGGGAGATCGTAGGCGTGGCGGGGGTCTCCGGCAACGGGCAATCCGAGCTGGTGGAGTGCCTCTTCGGCCTCCGCAAGTGCGACGGGGGCAGCATCAAGGTAGGCGGCAGGGAGATATCCGCCTGCGATGTGAGAGAAGTCCGCAGATCCGGGGTCGCCCTCATCCCCGAAGACCGCTTCTTATGGGGCAGCGCCCGCGAGGCCGCCATCGCGGAGACCGCCCTCATGGCCCACTACGCCAAACCTGCTTACTCCCGGGCCGGGCTGCTGCGGACAAGGCGCGTCCGCGGCTTCGCCCGGGGCCTCGTTAAAGAGTTCGGCGTCAAGGCGGACGACGTGTCCGCGAAGACAGGCTCCCTCTCCGGAGGTAACGCCCAAAAGCTCATCGCCGCCCGGGAGATCGCCCAGGGCACGCCCCTGCTCATCGCCTGCGAGCCCACCCGCGGCGTAGACGTAGGCGCCATGGAGTTTATCCATGAGAAGCTCATCGAGAAGCGGGCGCAAGGCGGCGCCGTCCTGCTCGTCTCCAGCGAATTATCCGAGATCATCAAGCTCTCCGACAGGATCTATGTGATCTATGAAGGGCAGATCCGGGGCGAATTCGCCAGAGGCCATGTGGACGAGGAAGAACTCGGATTACTGATGGTAGGAGGGAAAAGCCATGGTCAAACGTAAATGCAAAGCCCTTTTCGCCCCTTGCCTCCCCCCGGCCCTGGCTTTATGCCTCGCCCTGTGCGCGGGCGCCTTCGCCATACTGACCACGGGAGGCAACCCTCTATCGGTATACGCGGCTATGTATAAAGGCGCTTTCGGCAGCCGGTACTACATACTGACCACCCTGACCCGGGCTACGCCCATCATCATATGCGGCCTCGGCTCAGCCCTCTGCTGGCGCACAAACTATATGAGCATAGGGGGCGAAGGCCAGATGATTGCCGGGGGATTCTGCTGCGCGGTCGTGGCGCTTCACGCCCCGGGCCCGCCCTGGGCCAAGCTGATCCTGGCGCTCCTCTCCGCCATCGCCGCCGGGGGCGCGTACTCCCTATTCTCGGCGTGGCTCCTGGATAAGTTCAAGATGTCTCTGGCCATATCCACCCTAATGCTGAACTACGGGGCGCAGTACCTGGCCCTGCACTTTGTCACCAATGTGTTTCAGGATATGAGCGGGGATATCAAAATCACCCAGACCCCTCAGATACCCGCCGCCTTGCGCCTGCCCAGGTTCATGCAGGACTATAGCCTCCATCTGGGATTCGCCTTCGCCGTCCTCCTTGCCGTCCTCGCCTGGCTTATCATGAACCGCAGCACTTTTGGCTATGAAGCGAGGATGACGGGCTACAACAAGCATTTCTGCGAATACGGCGGGGTCAACAGCAAGAAAGTCATGTACGCCATACTCGCCATCAGCGGCGTCGTATGCGCCCTGGCCGGCGCAAACGAAGTGTTGGGCGTGCAGTACCGCTTCGTACACAACAGCTATGTATCCGGCTCTTTCGCGTGGATCGGGCTCAACGCCGCCTTGATTTCGAATTTCAACCCCATCGGCGTCCTTGCCGCTTCGGTGATCCTCGCCGGCATCCAGACCGGGGGCTCGGCCATAGCCCGTTCCATGGACGTCCCACTGGAGATATCTTCCATACTCCAGGGCTGCATAACCCTATTCATCTCGGCAAGGATAGCCATACGCTGGAAACTCAAGAAAAGCCCTTTGGGCGCAAGGGCTGGAAAAGAGGTGAAGCCTCATGAGGATTGACGCCAACTACCTCGCGGTGGTATTCAATTCCACCCTCCGCATGATGACGCCGATATTATATGTGGCGCTGGGTTCCGCTTACTGCAACCGCGTATATGTCTTCAATATCGGGCTGGAAGGCATGATGCTCGCCGGGGCGTTCTCCGCCATCGTGGCGAACTATTACACCCACAGCGTAGCCCTGTCCCTGCTGGCCGCGGTCTTGTCCTCCATGCTCGTCGCCTTAGTCGCAGGTATATTTATCGTGAAGTTTAAAGGCGCCATGCTCGTGGTAGGTGTCTCCATCAACATACTTGTCGGTGGGCTGACGACCTTTCTGATGCAAATCATCTTCAAGGTCAAGGGCGCTTATGTGAGCCCGGATCTTGTGGGCTTGCCGAAGATCGACGTGTCCTTCCTCAAGCCCGCGCCCGTCCTGCACACGATGTTTTCCGCCCTTACCTGGCTCGACCTCTGCGCTTTCGCCTCGGCTATATTCCTGTACTTCTTCCTGTTTCGTACCGTAGCCGGGTTCCACATACGTTCCGTGGGGATCAATAAGGAAGCGGCGGAAAGCATGGGCGTCAAGGCGGACAGGCTGCAGATACTCACCGTCGTTTTCTCCGGCTTTCTCTCCGGCGTAGGCGGCTGCCTCCTGTCCATGGGCGGGGTCACCATGTACGCCCAGAACATCACCGCCGGCCGGGGATTCATCGCCATGGCGGCAGGGGCCCTGGGCGCGGCGCACCCCCTGGGGGTGGTGGCGTCCAGCACATTTTTCGGCTTCGCCCAGTCCATAGCAAACATGCTGCAGAATACTTCCATCAGCAGCCAGCTCACCATGGCTGTGCCATATTTTTCCACCATAGTTGCCCTGGCGTTATACAACTACCTGGGCATGCGCAAAGAAAAGAAGCGGTGACAAGTACGCCCAGGGTCCTGACAGTGCCCCGGGCGTACCCGTCCTCCGCTTCGGTACGCAGCTCCGGCTCGCAACTCCGGTGCGCAGCTAAAGCTCGCGGCTACATCTCGCGGCTCTGATTCTACGTCCTGCTGTGCTTGGGCCTGTAGGACGCCGCGTTCATGGCTAGCAGCCCCAGCCCCGCGGCAAACAGGAGAAATCGCAGCAGCATGACGCCGCCCGGTAAGCCGACCGCGCCCGTCTTGGGCAAGCTGCCCAGTGGCGGGTACTCGTCAAATATCCATTCCTCCATCTCCTCGTCCCAATGCCATTCCCCAAGGGGGACGCCGTCTTCATCAAACTCGATGTACACGCCGTCTTCACCCGCCACGATGGAGTGCCCGTAGATGGTGGGGTTCGGCGGGATCTCCGGGTCTGTGCCCCCGGGGGGTCGCGGCTGCCGGTCGACCGTATCATCGCCATCCCCGTCGCCGTCGCCGTCGTTGTCGGCGTCGCCGTCGTTGTCGGCGTCACCATCGCTGTCGGCGTCGGCGTCGGAATCCGCATCATCGTCGCCGTCGTCGTCCGTCTCCTTAGGCGGCTCGGTAGGCGGCGTGGTGGTACCAGGCGGCGGCGGGGGCGGCCCTCCATTGTCCTCGCCATTATCGCCCGGCGGCGGGGGGCTGTAAATATTCGTGAAGACCGGCAGCTCTACGGATGCCGGTTCGCCTTCGCCGACTTCCCCTTCGCCCGCCGTAGCCCCGTCGCCGCTGCCTGCGCTGCCGCCGCTGCCGCCACTGCCCAGAAGCCGGTATTCCACCGACTCCACCTTCAGGTCGCCTGCGTCAGACACGACGGTCACCTTGACTTCGTAGACAGCGCTATCCGCCGTCCAGCGCGGGGTGCTCGCGGAAGTCTCCCGCATGGTGTACTTGTAGACGTCCGCCGCTTTATACTCGATGAGGCTGAAGTTGACGACGCCGTCGGCGGCGTTTGAGCCGGTCGCTACTTCATTGCCCTCTTCGTCAAAGACGCCGAACTTGAACTGGCCCGCGGTGAGCGCCGGTATCCTGGCGTTCTCCGGCCCCGTCGTTTCCTTGCGCGCCTTCAGCGCCACGGAATCCGGCTTCGGCGTGAATGTGTTGGTGATGTTGTACCCGTCATAGGTGACGGTGTAGTAGTCCATCGTCTCATACTCCCGCTCGACGACTGTATACTCCCCGTCCGGCGGCAGATCCACGAACTGCCACTCCCATCTGGGCGCCCCCACCGGCCTGGATTCGCGATAGAAGACGCCGTCCCGGTATAAGTCCACGGTGATAAATGAGGGGCGTTTCCTCAGGGCATTTTCCGCATCCTCCCAAGTCTTCACCCCGGCTACGACGCGCCCTTTCAGCGTGTTGGTGATGATAAAACCATTCTCCGCGTCGCCGATTTTGCTCATGTCGTACCCAGGCACGACCTCTTCTACTACGTCGTACACATATTCGTGCTGGTCAATGGCGCTATATTTCTCCAGGTTAGCAAACGTATAATACCAGCTATAGCTGTTCATCGTATAGGTTCTGTGCGGCGTTCCGTCGCGCAGCAGCGTCACTTCTATCTCAGCCGGGCGTTTTGCGAGGTCTATGCCGTCTATCCAGACCTTCTCCACCGCTACGCTTGTGACGCCCGGCGCAAGGGTATTCGTGATGGTTACTTCGCCGGTGGCGTTGCCGCTGATGCTCTTGTTGTATCCGGCTACCGGGGCTTCGTCTACGATGTAGGTGTACAGTTTATAGCTGGCGTCGTACTTCGGCAGATCGCCGAACGTGTGTTCCCATCCGCTTGTGGTACCTGACGCGACGTCCTGTACCCGGAATGGCTCTCCGTTTTGATACAACTGAAGGGTAACGAAATCCGGGCGGGTCTGAAGATTACCCGCGTCTACCCATACTTTAGTCACCTTGACTTCCGTCTTGATGTGCCCGGGGTCGATGGTATTGATGATATCGTTTCCTGCGACTACGGAGATATACCCGGGTACGGGTACTTCCTGGATTGTATAATCGTATTTATGCTGATCTACAGCGCTGTATATTTCCAGGCTGTCAAACGAATACGCCCACGCTGCTTCGTAAGTCGCTGTTGTATTTTTAATGACTGTACCGTCCTGCAACAGATTCACCGTGACGCTTCCGACTTCTTCCGGCTTAGTGATATCCGTATCTGAACCGGGGATACCGCCCAAGTTCCATGATTTCACGCCGGACAAGGACGTCGTACCCGGGACAAGGGTATTGGTGAGAATGAAGCCGTCTTCCATACTGCCGCTGACGGCAGCGCTATATCCGACAACCGGCGCTTCTTCCACCCGATAAGTGTATCGGGTATAGTCATTCGCGACGTCAAACATGGGCAAGCCGGTGAATGTATAGGTCCATTCGTTGCCGCCTGTCATAACGCCTGTTATAATCTGGCGTCTATACTCAACATCGGCTGACGGTCCTTCTGTACCTTGGTATAATATTAGCTCGACGCTGCCGGGCCTGGTTAGATAATCGTTATCATGGTCCTCCCAAGCCTTCGTCACAGTGACTTCCATGGGCGGCGGCACAAGGGTATTGGTGATTGTGACGGTTACGATGTTATCGTCGACGTCGAATATCTCCGGATCGAAATGATAGGTTAATTCATAGTCGGATAGCCAGGTTCCCTCTACAATTTCCCGGATCGTATAGATGAATGGATTTTCATCTTCATCCGCCGCGATCAAGCCTTCGAACGAACCTTCCCAGCTTTCTTTTCCAAGGATAATAGTCCTTTCGCCTTTCACTACAGCTTCATTCTCGTCTTTCCAATTGAATTCTGATTCCCCATTTTGGAATAGCTGGACAGTTATGCTATCCGGGCGCGTCCCAAGTAAATCAACAACAGGCGCCCATTTTTTCTCTACGATGATTTCGATGACTTTTTCCATGGCAACGAGCTCATTTGTGATATCAAAGCCATCTGCCTCAATGATCGTATTATACCCGGGTACGGAATCTTCCACGACCGTGTATTTGTATTGTTCACCATTTGATTTGTAAACCGGTTGGTCGCCGAATGAATACTCCCATTTACCTCCGCTTTCAGTCACAGTATTGCTCTCCACCACCGCGCCGTCCTGGAGTAGAGTTACCCGAATTTCTTCCGGTCTCGTTTTTATCGTTTCATTTTTATCGTCCCAAGTTTTTTTCCCGTTGATTTCCCTCATCAAAGTGTTGGTGAAGGTGAAACTTCCGTCGGTGTTGATTATTACAGGCTCAGTTCGATAGCTGACAACAGGCTCTTCTGTTACAGTATATGTATATGGTATAAGCCCCGTATCGTATTTTGGAAGATCAGTAAATGTATACGTTTCCCAAGGCGCCTCCATTGTATACGCCTCGCTGTCTAGTTCAATACCATTCTGCCATAGCTTGAACAAGACGCTATCTGGGCGAGTGTCGTTCTCGTTATTGCCATCGACCCAGACCTTATTCACCGTCACGCTCGTCGTGCCAGACAAGGTGTTGGTGACAGTGAAACCTACAGCTACGTCGCCACCTACCAGTGATTCGTAGCCAGGTACTTCCACTTCCTCTAACGAGTATTTGTAATCATTCCCGGTCGTTGGATTTGTTTCCGGCAGGTTGCTGAAGACAGCTTCCCAGACGCCGTCCGCTTCCGTTATCGTTTTCGTGAACCTCTCTGCCTCGACCTCATCACTATCAATCATCTCGCTCTGTATCAACTGCAAAGTGATCGTCCCGGGGCGGGTGCCGTATTCATTTTCGCGGTCTACCCAGTCCTTGGTCACCTTTATATCGATCAGGCCCTGGCTAAGCCGGACTTCCGCGAAATCATAATCGTCCTTATCGTCGCCGTCCTTACCGTTTTCACCGATTTCATTGTCTTTTTCCCGCCAGCGGTTCCAGTTCCGCCGCTCATTATCAGTAAAGGTAGAGTCGATATCCTCTACCGGCTCGCCAGGGGTACCGGGATTTTCATTGTCATATTCGCAAATTTCCAATACTTCCGCGGCATTGACCAGGGCTTGGGGGTTACTGGAATCCGACGGCACAGCCGTCACTGTCAAAACGATTTCGACCTTCTCAGACGATTCATAGTCTGGCAAAAAAAGCGGCTCTCTATATCGTACAACGGTAACGTCCTGCATCCACCAATAATCCGTCAAGCTATCGATAGCCCAATCTGGATTATCACCAGGCTCGAATTGATACCCGTCCGGCACATAGTCTACTAAATCGGTCACCCAGGTAGGATTGTCCGTCTGATTATATACTTCGATGGTAAACGTGACCTTATCGCCTGTCTTCACCATGGGGACGTCGGTATTCACGCCCTCGTTTTTCCAATTTGAAGCATCGTCCCGGCTTACTTCGCTCACCCATTTACACAGAGCCACGTCATAATATGGCGTATTGTCAAACTCTACGCTGTTGCCGAAGAGCACCAGTATCTGGCGCTGCTGATTGATGGGCTCCTGACCGACGCCGTCGCCCTTGATGAAATATACCCCCGTGACATATTTTCCGTCAACTGATTCTGTGATTTTATTACGATAGCGTTCCACATAAATATTCGGTTTTTCTACTATCTCGTCCACAAGTTTTCGGATTTCATCAGTATACCAATCGCCATACCCTTCGATTTTTTTCACTTTAGTTCCTTTAGAAACCTCAGGGATATAGATCCACCAATCATCCGCATAACCAGCGTTTCCGTCCACTTCCAAGATTAAATTCCACAACACGATCTGGGCAAGCGCCTTGCCCACTTTCGTGCTAAGCCCATTAACCGTACCAACCGGGTTAGCCGGGCCATCTATCGTATCCGAACGAAAAAGCTCGTCGATATAGTCGAAAGCAGCGATGATATAAAACATTTGATCATCGTCGAACCCATGCATTTTTTCATCGAGCATATAGTTGCCATAGATATTATGGGCGCCTAAGTCGGCGCAAAATGACGTAGCCATTGTGCCGTCCGGCAAGCGAACGTCAAACTTTTCGGTGCAGAACCTCTGCCCGCTGCCATCCGGTTTGTTGCCATAAACCTCATAGCCGTTTTCATAAATCAACTTCAGGTCAAGGCTATAGTTGCCGGTATAGTGGGTCGTATATGTGCCGCCTGCGTTATTTACATGCAGCGAACTCATGACCCCGCCTGAGCCGATGAATACATATTCTAACTTTGCCTCAGCGAAAACCTTGGATGCTATGCTGTCCTCGAAAAGGACTTCTTCGACTGCATACCAGCCTCTTTCCGGCACGTCAAAAACAATCTTACCGGATTCATTCAGTCCGGCGACACAGATTGGCGCTCCGGTTTTAATAAATGTGTTGTCCGTAAACTCCGCCTTGTATATATTGAAGCTTATCCCTTCTATAAGGTCAGCGTAAGCTTCAGCGACTGCGGTGTACTCGCTCTCGCCGTATCTGCCATACAGCCACTCCGTGACGGGTATCCTATCCACCGTTTTCGCGATGGCGGCGCGTATGCCTTCCGCCCCGGGCGGATCGTCCGCCGCGGACGCCTTGAAGCCGGGGAGCGGCACGAATAGCTGCAGGATCAGCGCAAGGGCAAGAAACGTGCTTATCCCCTTGCGTGTAGCCATCTTCCGCACGCCAAATCGTTTTCTCATTTTATCGACGCCTCCTAAGTTAAGCCCAGTGCTACGTTGTGCTTCGTAGTGCTTCGTTGTGCTCCGCAGTGCTGCCGCAGCGCGGCGCTTAACGCCACTATGCGGCGTTACGGAGTACTAACGCCTCTCCATGGTCATCTTCTTCGTATCGTGCCGGTAAGCGTCCATGCGCAGGATCGCCGCGCCGATGGCTGTGGCGTACACCGCGTTTGGCGGGATGACGAAGCGGAGGTCAAACCTGCCCTCCACAGCGTTGAACATCGCCCGCGCCTGTGGCAGCGTCGCCAGGGTCCCTGTCAGCACGATATCCTTGATCGTATCGTGGGTGGCGGCGAAGACCGCCAGCATGCCTATCGTCTGCAGAACCATATTGATGATGGCCAAGGCGAAATCAGCGTCTGTGGCCGAGCTCTTTATCTTCCCGAAGTTGGAAGCCGTCAGGTTGGCGGGCAGCGAAGGTATCTCATGGTTGATGATATCGCTCACCAGCAGGTCGACGTTTTCCAGCCGGCCGTGCTCCGCCAGGGATATGAGGGCCTCGATGTCGTTTTTATTCAGCATCTTGGAAGCCAACCCGGTAAGCGTGCCGCCCCCTACCCCTGACCCGCCGATATGGGTGATCTCCTCCCGCCCTGCCCGGACGAAAGCCGTCCCCGTGCCCATGCTCACCACATAGGCTTCCTCAAGCCCGGCTAGATGGAGGCCGCCGCTGCCCATGGCCAGGAACTCGTCCACCTTATATGTATCGATGCCGTAGATATCGTCCTCGAAGAAGGACGCGCCGACCCCGGTGAGGACGATGGAGGTCACCTGCCCCAGCGTCAGGTCATGCTTCAGCAGGAAGTTGCCGATGGCGCCGTACATGGACGTCACCTGATCCATGGCCCGCACCTGCAGGGCGCCGATCATCTCTTCATCGTTGAACCCGACGATTTTCGTAGTGGATCCGCCCACGTCTATCCCTAATGTAACGCTCATTCTATCCGCCTCCATTTAGTGATGTATGAAACCTCGCTTCTATCGCTCATTCGAATCTGCTGATTTCGTCCTACAACTTCTCGAATCTCCTACTCAAGTCATCAAGGCTGGCATTACAGTCTTTGTCGATAAAGCTTTTAATTAAGTCAATGTAATTGAGAATCTCCTCGCAAAACTCTTTCGTATAAGCTGATGAATCTGACACAGGATATCTGGCTTCATTGAAATATTTTCGGCTAATAACCAGGCATGGCAATAAATCATTTTCCGATTGATAACGTTTGATGATGCAGCGGTATATATTGATGACGTCATGACTATTTTCCAATTCGACGTCGTGCTCAACACGATTGAGTACTGACTTTAGGAAAAGCTCAATAGACAAACACGCTAATGCGATGCTAACCTGATACTTGCCATAGCCATAGGACAGTCTTGCAATCGCTTCATTATCCAGCGCGTTTTGATAATAGTCCAGTTAAGTCAACCCCTTCCAGTTCTACGTATTTTTGTACCATACCCATTTCATTTTTATGTTTCTCATAATTCTCAATCGGCTTAATGATAATATCCGCCTGTAGGTAGTACTCATTCGTGTAGTCAGGCGGACAATCAGCCATTAAGAAAATCTCATCATTAATCGTTGGTTCACGATTAGTAACGATAAAAATATCTATATCGCTATATCTGTGTAGATTTCCCTTTGCGCAACTCCCAAAAAGAATTATCCTTTCAACGATGTCGGTAGCCGAAATCCTAGTAAGGAAAAACTGTAAAAAGCCTCTTTGCTTTTCAGGCAGATTGAGTTCATTTAAATCGATAATTTTTTTCATATGCACTAATCTCCAATACAAACAAAGTATAACAAAATTTATTACTTGTCGCAATATACACAAGGAATTCGTTGGCGCAACTTATTTATCCTTTGCTTCAACTTGATCCCCTGATGTGAAAAACGCCCGGTTGTGGTATGATATATGCGAAGGGGTGACGCGCCATGAAAAAACTGCCATTAGGGGTACAAACCTTTCGTAAAATCGTCGAAGACAATAGTGTTTACGCCGATAAAACCAAATATATCTATGACGTCATCCACGCCGCGGGCTGCTACTTCCTGTCCCGCCCCAGGCGGTTTGGAAAGTCGCTCTTGCTGGACACCATAGCCGAGGCTTTCAGCGGCGACAAAGAGCTTTTTAAAGGTCTGTGGATTTACGATTCAGATTACGATTTCCCTATGCATCCTGTGATACTGCTGGATATGAGCGGCGTTCAAAATAGTACGCCGGAAGTGTTTGACGAATCCCTTTCCTTTGAGTTGCGAAGACATTATAAAGCCAACGGCTTCGACCCCGCCCCCGGGAAAGCGGCGGATTTATTTAAAGGCCTGATCGAAGCCTTATATAAAAAAAACGACCAAAAGGTCGTCGTGCTCATCGACGAATACGACAAGCCCATTCTGGATCACCTCACCGACGTCGAGGCTACGGAAGCCAACCGCGCGGTCATCAAGGGATTCTACGGTATACTCAAGTCTATGGACCGCTACCTGAGGCTCGTCTTCATCACCGGCGTGTCGAAGTTCACCAAGACTTCCATATTCTCCGAGCTCAATAACCTCTACGACATCACCATGGTGAAGAAATACGCGAATATATGCGGCAAGGCTGTCGTGGAAGCGGCCTTCGCGTTCCTGGGCAGGGACGATATCGAGATGAGCCTCGGCGGTGAAGCCGTGCTGAAAGGGGGCTGAGACATGGTGCAGCTTCGTTCATTCAACGCGGAAGGGCCGTGTAACTCGTTAGAGCATTATATGATTGACGCTTTGCGTGGGTTGGACAGGGAGCTACTCCCCCTTATCGGCGGAGGAAAGTATTTCGTCATCCATGCCGCCAGGCAGAGCGGCAAGACCACCCTGTTGCAAGCTTTAGCCACGCAAGTCAACGCCGGCGGGAACCATTACGCCTTATACTGTTCGTTGGAGAACCTCGAAGGCTTAGCCGACGCGGCCGAGGGCATACCGGCTATCGTAAAAACCGTAAAAAGCTCCTTGGCAAGGTACTCCCTGCCGGGCTCGGCGTCTTTTGCCGAGGGCGTAGACTATGGCGACCCATATAATGCGTTTCAGAACGCCCTTGAAGCCTATTGCCGCCAACTGGATAAACCTCTGGTATTGCTATTCGACGAAGCCGACTGCCTCAGCGGCGCCACCCTTATCGCCTTCCTGCGGCAGCTGCGCAACGGATACGTAAATCGTGCCTATGTCCCCTTTATCCACTCCCTGGCGTTGACGGGGATGCGGAATATCCGCGACTACCGGGACGAATACAGGCAGCCGGATCAGACGCTGGGGAGCGCCAGCCCGTTCAACATCGTAGCGGAGACCTTTGTTCTGCAGAACTTCACAAGAGGGCAGATCGCCGGGTTGTACGCCCAGTATACGGCGGACACAGGGCAGGCTTTCCTCGATGCCGCGGTGGATCGGATATGGGAGCAGACCCAGGGCCAGCCCTGGCTGGTCAACGCTGTGGCAAAACTGGTCGTAAAGTCTATCTCCACCGGCGCCGCCCAGGCGCCCGTCACCGGCGCCATGGCTTCTGAAGCCATTCAAGCATTGATCTTGCGCCGGGACGCGCATTTTGATTCCCTGACGGCGCGGCTGAGGGAGGAGCGCGTGAGGAGGATCATCGAGCCGGTCATCATCGGCAAAGAAGCGGCGATCACGCGTAATTCCGACGACTATAGTTATGTTAAAGATTTGGGCCTCATCCGGGACGACCGCGGACGGACTGAACCCGCCAATCCTATCTATGGCGAGGTCATCATCCGGACGCTGAACCAGGATACCCAGATGGAAATCGAGAAAGACAAGGACGCCTACCTTATCCCAAAGTACCTGAAAGACGGCGTAGTAGACATGGACGCATTATTAAGGGATTTCCAGGTTTTCTGGCGGGAGAACGAAAGCATCTGGCGCAAGAAGTATGACTACCAGGAAGCGGCTCCGCAGCTTGTTTTGCAGGCATTCCTGCAGCGCGTCGTAAACGGCGGGGGTCAGATACAGCGGGAGATGGCGGCAGGTACCGGCCGTACGGATATCTGCGTCGTGTACCGGGGCCGCAAGTACCCGGTGGAGCTGAAAATCCGCCGCGACGACGGGACCTATGGGAAAGGCGTCGAGCAAACGGCGGGTTATATGGATACATTGGGTTGCGCCGAGGGTTGGCTGGTATTGTTTGACCAGACGCAAAACCTGTCATGGGATGATAAACTGTATATCAAAAAAGAAAGCCTCGCCGGCAAGACGGTGACGGTATACGGCTGCTGACTTCACCCGGAGCGGGTGGCCGCCCCGGATGAAGCCAGGCCGATAGCTCCTGCCGGCCTATGCCGTGACCATATCCCGCCTGTGGTAGCATACGACGCCGACAGCGGTGAGGATCGCGGCGATAGCCGTCAATATAATCAGCGGCGTGAAGCTCATCTCATCTAAGGGCAGCCTGGGGATATGCTTCATGGGCGATACCTTTTGCAGCCACTCCGGCAGCAAGCCGGGCATACCTGCCAGGAATGATACAGCGAAGACAAAGCCGAAGAACCCCCATACGGCCCCGGTGGCTTTCGGGGCCAAACCGATGACCAGCACCGCGAGCCCGATAAGCACCCACATGGCGGGGAGATAGACCAGGAAAGCTTTCGTCAGGGCGCCGAAGACAAATGGATTTTGCTCAAGCATGGAGGTCGCCGAGTACAGCCCGACGGCGGAAGCGAACTGGACAAGCACGCTAGCCGCGAAGGTCAGGATGATGTAGCCGGATAGATACTTCACCCGGGGCACAGCCAGGGCATATATCTGCTCCGAGCGCCCCTCCTTCTCCTCCCCGCGGAACTTCAGTATCGCGTTGAGTACCGGGATGAAGCACACTAAGGTCATCATGGTGATCACAAATAAGCCGAAGTAGTCCACGATGATCTGCGCCTTATCCGCGTCGGTCATGCTGTTTACTATGGCTGCCGGTATGCCGATGACTTGCAGGTAGTCGGGGCTGTCGCCCACGAAATTGGGGATGTCGGCGATGACGGAGCCGTAGGAAGCAGCCAGGCAGCACATGACGATGATCCAGATGATAAGCATATTGCGCAGGAGCCGCAGCGCCAGCCCAAAGGGCGAAAGCAGGCTCCTGGGCGCTTCCCGCCTGCCCGGCCGCGCGGGGATGAACCCCTGGCCCAGGTCGCGGACTCCATTAAGAGCGCAGGCGGCTGCGGTCAGGGCCGCGGCTTCCGCCAGGATGAGAGCCACAGGCCATAAGTAGTTTCCCACATAGACCTGGACGCGCTGGAGAAGCCCCAGGGTGCTGACGCAAGCCAGCAGCTCGCTGCCCTGCATGTCCCCGGCGGCTCGTAATATGTAGCACAGGCCAAGAGTCAGGAAGGACAGGCCGGTAGCGCCGCTCCTGTTTGAGGACAGCTGAGCGAATACGGCGGCGATAGCCGCGAAAACCAGGCCGGAGGCGCCTGCGGTCACGCCAAAGAGCATGGACTCCGCAAGCCCCATGCTTTCCACGCCCACCATGGCAAGGGCGGCGCCCAGCAGCAGGGCAAGCACAATATTTACCACCACGGCGGTGATCATGGTCGCGCCCAGCACGGCAAGCCTTCCCGTAGGAAGGGATCTGACCACCTCTACCCTGCCCAGCTCCTCGTCCCCCCGGGTATGACGCACAGCAAGGAAGATATTCATCACAGCCACAGCGATGACGATCCATAGCAGCATCATCCCCCCGTACATAGCGCCGGAGGTATAGTTCTCCAAGCCGTATACCGGTCCCATGATGGCGATCATCACGGGATTATTAAAGGATTCGGCGAACTGCTGCCTGGCGCCCGGTTCGGAAAACATACTGTCCATGGCCGGGGCAACGCCCATGGAAAACAACACCAGGATGACGATCCACAGAGTCGAGATGACCCGCTCCCGCTTCAGCATAAAGCGGACGAGCCTGCCCATGTTATCAAAATTCCCGCGCATGTCACTCGCCCCCGTTCACGTCGTAGTGGCGGATAAAGAGATCCTCCAGGGTGGGGGGCATGCTTTCCAGCTTCTTCACGCCGTACCGGGAGATATGGGATACGACGCCCCCAAGCTCCGCCGAGTCCACCTGGAAGGATAAGCCGCCCTGCGACTCGTGTACGCCGTGCACCCCGTTTACCTCTTCAAGGCCTTCGATCTGCCTCTCTGTCTCCACGGTGATGTTGATCCGGGTCAGGTGGCGCAGCTCACTGAGCGTGCCCGTCTCCACAAGCCTGCCCTCCCGGATGATGCCTACCCTGTCGCAGAGGCGTTCCACTTCGGAGAGGATATGGCTGGAGAGAAATATCCCCTTGCCCCTGCCCTTCTGCTCCAGCACGCACTCCTGGAAGACCTGCTCCATGAGGGGGTCCAGGCCGCTGGTGGGCTCGTCCAGGATGAAGAGGTCCACCTCCGAGGCGAAAGCCGCCACAAGGGCTACTTTCTGCCTGTTTCCCTTCGAATAAGTCCGGCACTTCTTCGACGGGTCTAAATCATACATATTTAATAGCTTCTCCCGGCGGGCTTTGTCATGCTTCCCCCGCAGGCTGACGAAGAGGTCGATGACCTCCCCTCCCGTGAGGTTGGGCCACAGGTTCACGTCGCCGGGCACGTAAGCTATCCTCTTATGTATCTCCACGGCGTCTTTCCAGGCGTCCATGCCGAATACCTTCGCGCTCCCCTCCGTCGCCCGGAGTATGCCCAGCAGTACGCGTATCGTCGTCGTCTTGCCGGCCCCGTTGGGCCCGATGTAGCCGAATACCTCCCCTTCATTCACCTTCAGGTCGATGCCGCTCAGGGCGGTGAACTTGCCGAACTTCTTCGACATATGTACGGTTTCAAGGCTTAATCCCGCCATTGGATATCCCTCCTACCTCGTTATTGATATAATCTATGCAAAAAGGCGGGGCGCCGGACAAACCGGCTTCCCCACCCTTAAAGCCAAGACTCGACACGGCTTCCGCCGCCGACCGGGTTGATATTCATTTATGCTTTAATACCGCACGTTCGATAAATCCGATGAGCTCCCCTATGACATAGTCGCGCTGCTCTTTCGGCACGGCTCTCGTGATCAGGCCGATGGTGGTCTCGTTGACCAGGGGGCTGATAAATGAAGCGATGAGGGGGATATTGATATCCTCCAGCAATTCGTCCTTCTCCCGGGCGTACTCCAGCATTTTTGTATATACGTCCGTCGCCAGGGGGTCGTATTTCTCGATAAACTCCTTGATGAAAGGCGGCTGCTTATTGGCGAAGTCCTCCCCCAGCAGGTAATACTTCGGCTTCGAGTCGGCGAAGGCAAGACCGATCCGGAAGGTTTCCTTAAAATTGTAGGAGAAACCGTTTCGCTCATAGGTGCTGATCAGGGGTTCCAGCATACTCATCTTTTCGCTGACGATGACGTCGATGAGATGGAAATACAGGTCCTTCTTATCCTCGAAGTATTGATAAAAACTGCCTTTCGCGATCCTGCTCTGGGATACGATACGGTTCATGTTTGAGTTGTCGAACCCATACTCCGCGAACTCGTCCAGGGCGGCCTGCTCAATCACCTCGCGTTTGTCCGGGGGTAGATTAAAGAAAGTCTGTTTTGGCATCGTCGTTATCCTGTACGTTATGACCTTAGAGTCATGTGACCCTAAAGTCATTATAACCCGCCAGTTTTCCCCTGTCAAGTGTTTTTTTCGCATTGCCCCCGCCGCCCTGCTGTGCTATGCTTAGGGCAAACGATTGATAGGAGGGCTGTGTTATGGCAGCAAACATCGAGACATTTTTAAACATAGAACCCATGGACTTGTCCAACACTTGCATCAAGAAGGATTCCCTCAAGGACGAAGTGGCGGTGGTCACGGGCAGCACCAGCAACATCGGCCTCGGATTCGTCCGCGCCATCGCCTGGGCGGGGGGCAAGGTCGTGGTCTCCGGCAGGAATGAGAAAGCCGGCGCCGAGATCGTACGGGTCATCGACGCGGAAAACTCCCCCGGCACCGCCCTGTTCGTGAAGTGCGACGTGACCCTGGAGAGCGATGTGAAGAACCTCGCCAAGCAAGCTTTCGATAAGTTCGGCAAAGTGGATATCCTTATCAACAACGCCATGAACCTGGCTCTCAACGGCCCCGTGCTGGGTTCCCCGGTGAGCGATTTGGAGCAGTCCTACGCCATATCGGCGCGGGGCACCATGCTCACCATCAAGGAATTCGTCCCGGCTATGCTTGAGCGCAAGCACGGCGTGGTCGTATACAGCACCACCCAGTTCCACTACTCCCCGCCCATGATCGGCGGCGCCATGTACACCGCCGGCAAGGCTGCGGCCACCTCCATCACCATGTCCCTGGCCAACGAAGTCGGCCCCTATAGCGAAAGCGGAGTCGGCGTATTCTGCATGATACCCCCGGGCGTAGGGCGCTTCGACCCATCCAGGGTACCCGTATCCCCCGACGGCAGGGAGAGGCCCGCCAACCCGCCTTCCACCACCGGCTTCACCGGCCCCATCCCGCCGGAAGCCAACGCCGCGGGCATGGTCTTCTGCATCATGAATGCCGAGAGGCTGCACGGCTCGGGCATCAGCGTCATCGAGGCCTTCCACGCCATGAAGTACCCCTTCCCCAACCCGGAGAACGCCCGCCTGAGCGGGATGAGGCGCCTCAACGACAATGAGCTCACCCTGGTCTTCAAGAATATCGGGCCCGGCTTCTCCGAGCTGTACTAGGGATAAGGATGAGGTCAGCCGTCGCTGCGACGGTTGACTTCTTTTCCTGTGACTTCACTTTCAGGAGGTAAACCTATGTCGAAATATTATACGGATAAGGTGGTCTCCGCTGCCGAAGCCGTGGCGAAGATACCCGACGGGGCTTTCATCGGGCTAGGGGGCGTCAACGCTTCCGGCGTAGCCCTGGAGGTCATCGACGCCATCGTGAAGAGCTTCAAGGAGACGGGCCATCCGGGGAACCTTGGCCTCATCCACTCCGGGGGCAACGCCGGGACAAGGCAGTTCGCCCCGGAAGGGCTCCTGGGCGTGTACTACGGAGGTTTCGCCAATATCCCCGATGTGATCAACAAGAACAACATCCCGGCTTACTCCCTCACCCAAGGCGTCTGCAACCAGCTCTTCCGTGCCCAGGCCGGCGATACGCCCTGCCTGAGCAAGTCGGGGCTGCATACCTACCTTGACCCCAGGCAGCTGGGCGGCGCCTTGAATGAGAAAGCCCGGGCCAAGCCTATCGTAAGCCTTGTGGAGGTCGCCGGGGAAGAGTACCTGCACTTCAAGCTGCCTCCCATCGACGTAGCCGTCATCCGTGCCACCACGGCGGATACTTCGGGCAACCTTATCGACGACGAGGAGCAGATCAAGCACGAGATACTGACCCTGGCCATGGCCGCCCACAATAACGGCGGCGTCGTCATCGCCCAGGTGAAAAATCTCGTGGAGTACAAAACCTTAGACGCCGCCGCCGTCAAGGTCCCCGGCATGCTGGTGGACTACATCGTCCTGTGCTCCGACCCCGCCGAGTGGCATATCCAGAACATGACGAAGAAGTATCATCCCGGCCTGGACGGCTTCCACCGTGTGGACGGCTCCATGATACCTCTGGAGAGCTGGATACCCAAAGACGACAAGCTCATCATGGCCCGGCGGGGGATCCGGGAGCTATGGCCCGGCTGCGTCGCCAACGTAGGCATGGGCGCTTCGGCGGGGGTGGCATTCATCTCGCCCCTGGAAGGCATAGAAGACATGTACCACATGAGCATCGAGCTTGGCGCCGTGGGCGGCGTCATCGGCGGCGGCCCGTGGTGGTCTACAGCTTTCAACGCGTCGGCCAGCATGCTTCATCAGGACATGTTTGATTTCATCAACGGCCACGGCCTGGATATCACTTTCCTGAGCGCGGCGGAGATCGGGGAAGACGGCTCCGTCAACGTCACCCGCTTCGGCGGGCGCGCTAACGGCTCGGGAGGTTTCGTCAATATCGCGTCAAACACGAAGAAGGTCGTGTTTATGTCCACCCATACCCAGGGCGGCAAAGCTACGGCGGAAGACGGCAAGCTGAAGATCATCGAGGAAGGCAAGCCCATCAAGTTTGTCCGGGAGGTGGAGGAGATCGCCTTCAATGGCCGGGCTTCCGTGCAAAAAGGGCAGGAAGTCATGTACATCACCGAGCGCGCCGTCTTCCGGCTCATCGGCGGCAAGATGACCCTCACCGAGTACGCCGACGGCCTGGACGTGGAGAAGGACGTCATCGCCCATATGGCTTTCCGCCCCGACGTCGCCCCCGACGTAAAACCTATGCCGGCCTACTGCTTCACCACCGGGCCCATCGGGCTCAAAGCCGAGTGGGAGCGGCTCGGCTAGGCAATCCGAACCCCTCCGCTCTCCGCGTACTTGAAAATCAAGTGCGCGTTGCTTCTCAGAAGCGCGGCGGGATCTCTCCCGCCGCGCTTTTCGCTTGCTTTGCTTATCTCAGTGCGACGCCCCCTTGGCTCTGCGGTGCGCTCCGCGCTTCTTCCCGTTCTTCCTCAGCGCCGTCGCCGCCCCCAGCGAGGAGCCGCCCAGCAGCAGGGATAGCGCCGCCGGTATCGCCATGGCGCCTGTCTTCGGAAGCGCCCCCAGGGGCGGGAACTCGTCGAAGATCCATTCCTCCATCTCGTCGTCCCAGCGCCATTCGCCTAAGGGTACGCCGTCTTCGTCAAACTCGATGTAGTGCTCGTCGTCCACCCATACGATGGCGTCGCCCATGGTGTGGGCATGGGGCGCTACGTAATGCTCGTGTCCGCCCTCGATGTACGGCTCTTCTTCTCCGCCGCCACTGCGACTGCCATTGCCGGCGTCGCCGTCGCCGTCGCCATCGCCGTCCCCGTCGGAGTCGCCGTCCCCTTCATTGCCGCCGGTCGGCCCGCCGCCGCCCGGGGGATTGCCACCGCCGGGAGGATTGCCGCCGCCGGGGGGATTGCCGCCGCCGGGAGGTTCGCCACCGCCCGGTGGTTCATCACCGCCGCCACCGCCACCGCCGCCGCCGCCGCTTCCGCTGGTAAACTGATTGGCAAACACGGGCGGGCTGCTTTCCGTGTATCCGGCGGGATACGTCACCGTGACCTCGCCGTCTTCATCCACATCCACCCTGACCACATACGCGGTGGTTATCCGCGTCCATCCCGCCGCCAGGCTGTCGCTATCCTCAGTGATGCGGAAGTAGTAAGTCCGCCCCGGCTCAAGCCCGCCGACGGCGACGCTCATCATCTGCCCGGCGGCTGCCGTGATCGTCCCTGTGGTGGCGACGGGCGGCACGCTTATCCTGTCTTCCCCTGCATAAACCATATTGCCTGTCCCGTCCGTCACTTGTACAACGGTAAAGCGGAAAATCTCATTGGTATCGATCCTGCCGCTTATCGTCTTTCTGAATCTGACTTCTGCTTCTCCCGGCTCCGGCTCCACCACCGGCTCAGGGTCTGGTTCCTCTCCCGGCTCCGGCTCTGGCTCTTCTCCGGGATCAGGTTCCTCGCCTGGCTCCGCCTCGTACTCGTTCGTGAAGCTCAGCCCCCCCGGCGATCCGTCGGGATAGTACACCGCGGCAACTCCGTCGGCGACGACGACTTCCACGATTTGCGGCTCTGTGGCAAACGTCCAGCCCTCAGGCGCCTCGCCTACCTCTTCGACCATGAAGTAGTACGTATCGTCGGCCAAATCACTGACGAAAAAGGAAAACGAGTAACTTTTCTCACTGGAAGAATTGGTCGTTACCGTATCCCTCAGGTATCCGGGCGACGGTATCACTGTAGATTCGACCGCGCCGCCGAGGCTGGTAACCTCACTGAGCTCGAATCGGAAGGATTCCCCCACCGGGATATCCTCGCCTACTACCTTCTTTACGCCGTTGAGCGCGACACTCGCGAGCCCGGGCAGACTCACCCTCGCGTTGTCGATGATAAAGACTCCGGCGCTCAGGTTGTCTGCACCTGGCGGCGGAGGCAGCTTCTCGTAGCTGAAGGAAGTCCCCGCGCCGGTGTTGACATTGACGATCTCACAAGCGTCGTTGACCTCGAAAGTCGAATCCGCTGCCGCTGTATATTTGTCACCGTCCCACGCCTCCTCAACGATTTTGTATAACCCGGGCGCAAGCCTGATGTGCTCGTATTGAAAGCTGTTGTAGCTGCTTAACAAGTACGCGCAATCGGAGCCGTTCATCGTAAGTGGTAGATAATACCCGCCTTCGTTTTTCATCAAGATAAAATCAAAGCTATCATCCAGGTCGGGCTCTGACCCACCAACAGTCTTCCTAATGGTAATTTCTGCCGGGGGCTTAATGACTGCGGGAGGCGATACCGGCGCGCCGCCTTTGGTCACTACGTTTTGGATGATATCCCCAGGCTGGACCTTACTCATGTCAAGTACGGCGCAAAACGTCGCTTTCACAAGGGTCGGCGTCCCCCCTTCGCCGAGATTCACCGGGGAGTTGTTCCGTACCGCCACCTCCACGCTCCCGGCTGAGCCTGTGATCGTCTCCGTTGTATCGATCTGGCTCGATGTATAGGCGCTATCATCCACCCATGTCGCGGATTTAAACTGCGGGGGTAATTCGTCCAAAAGGTCGATACTATAAGCGGGGGCGTTTTCCCCCGTCACCAGGTACTCGATGGTGTAGTAGATATCAACCTCATTTTTATCCACGTCGATTTTTTCCGGGTCGATGAGCAACGGGTTAGCCGTGTTGTAGATGGCGATATTGCCAAGATCCAAGCCGGTTTTCTTTTGCACAAACTGGGACGACGCGCCGCCAAGGTAGTACAGAGTATTGTCAAATGCCGCTTTCTCAACCTCGCTGCCTTTTGTAAATTCGGCCGACACATGATTTTCGTATGCCGCTAAATCCGCGGTCGAGGTTTTTTTCAGAAAGAGGATTACGACAATCCCGTCGTTCTTTTGCATATAATGCTCTGTATCTTCCTCATTAACCTCGTCGTATCCGTAACTCAACAACTTCTCCCCGTCAGGATCCGGCTTAACTTTTATCTTTAATTCCCGCTCCACAGGATCATAAACAATGCTTAAGCCGTTCGCGGCGTAATCGTTGCCCGGTATCTCAGCACTCAGGGCATAGTAGTCCTCGATCTCGCCGTCCGCGTCGTTGTGGACGACTTCGATTTGCATGCTGTAATCGCTTCGCAAGCAGTAGGAGTACCACCCGGGTACGACCGTCCCTCCTGCCGCCGGGGTTGTTGTTTTATTGAGCTGCTCTCTCAGCCCCACGATTTCCTCAGGGGTGTATAGTTCAAGCCCGGCGGGTATCTTCTCGATGATCTCCAGTTCATCGAAGGTTTTTACGCCTGTTTTATACTCATCGCCCTCTCCGGAATTCACGACTATGCTGTACGCGACCATTTCCATCTCGCTCTTATTGAATGCATACTGCATCATGCCGTCCCATTTATCGGTATACGCGCGAGCATCGACGACCGAGGCGTCATACTTATCCCCGTTTGTCTTTCCCAGGAAGGACACTTCTTTGCTGACGTCTATGTAGTACCCGCCCTCGCCCACGCCGGGACTGGGCAATACGGTCAGCCCCTTGCTGTATACAACCGCGCTATTTGTTCCCGCCGTTATATTCGGGTTTAGCGTCTCTTCATCTGTGACGGAAGCCGTCCCGTATTGGAAGTTCAGAGAGCCGTATGTAGCGTCGGTTATGGAGAAGTCTGACCTCGTCGTGCCGAAGGTGATCGTCAGGGTCTTGGGGTATGTTGAGCCCGTTCCGGTTGCCGAATGGCTCTTGATATGATAGTTGCTGTCGGCATATACGCTGCTGAACGCCCCCGGGAAAAAGCCAGCTGGCACGCTCAAGGTCAGCTTCGCGTCTTCCCATATAGGCTCGGCAGTATCGACCCAGTACTCCAGATTGAAGAAGAAGCTCTCCCCCGCGTTGACTTTAGTCAGCGCTTCGGCGACTTTGACATAGATGATTCCCCCGCCCTCCAGGCTGACCATCACCGCGTCGGCGGGGGCGGTCGCCGGCTTCGCTGCGTATGCCGTCGACTGGTAGAGCCCCGCAGGCGCCAGGCTCATCAGCAGAGCAATGGTAAGCATAACGCCCAGAATTCTTCTGGCAACAAGGCCGCGGCGTTTCGCCCTCCCTAAGATACCATTCGTCATTTGTGAAATCTTTTCCTTCATATCAAGCCCTCCATTTTGTATGCCGCCAGCATCTTATTTGTATGCCGCCAGCGTCCCAGCGCCATGGTTCAGCCAAAGCACTCGTTGACATGAGGAAACGCGGCGGGAATATTCCCGCCACGCAACCTCTGCAACCGCTACGTCAGTGATCAGTGTGATGCTCCCTTGATCTTGTTGTGTGCCCCGCGCTTCTTCGCGTTTTTCCTCAGCGCCGTCATCGCGCCCAGCGAGGAACCGCCCAACATCAGGGATAGCGCCGCCGGTATCGCTACGGCGCCTGTTCTGGGAAGCGCCCCCAGAGGCGGGAACTCGTCAAATATCCATTCCTCCAACTCGTCGTCCCAGTGCCATTCGCCCAGGGGTACGCCGTCCTCGTCAAACTCGATGTAGTGCTCGTCGTCCACCCATACGATGTTGTCGCCCTGCCTGTGGGCCAGGGGCGGTACATCGTGGAAGTGCCCGCCTTCTACATAGGGTTCTTCTTCATCGCCGCCGCCGCGGCCGCCGTCTCCGTCTCCGTCGCCATCGCCATCGGCATCACCATCGGCGTCTCCGTCGCCGTCCGCGTCGTCGTCGCCCTCATTTCCGCCGGGAGGGGGATCGGTACCGCCGGGAGGCGTCACCCCCGGAGGCGGGTCGCCGCCGCCAGGCGGGTCGTCCGGCGGGTCGCTCGGCGCTTTGTAGGTGTTGGTGAACTCGGGCGGATAACCGCTGGAGTATACGTCCGGATAATTGATATCGACGACCAGGTCGTCATACACGATGACTTCCACGATATAAGTGAGCGTCGAATAGGTCCATCCGGATTTCTTACTGTCGCTGTTTTCCGTGATTTTGAAGTAATACTTCCCGGGCGCCAAATCGTTGATTTCGACTTCGAGGAGTTGCCCCACATCCTGGGTCAAGCTTCCCGTCGTCGTGACCCGCTTGGTAAATGGATTGCTCTTCGCGCCGCCTTCGGGATCCGCCACTTCGACTAAGTCAAAGGTGAATATCTCTTCGGTGGATACCCGCCCCTTGATGATTTTCACAAACCGGATATGCGCGTTGCCCGGCCCGAAGTCTTCTTTCTCGTACTGGTTGGTAAACGTCGTGCTTCCGCTTGGGCTCGAAACCGTAGCGCCCAGCGTACCGTCCGCCTGCTCCGCTACGGTGACCGTCACCCAGAACGCGTGTTCGTCATAGATCCAGCCCCTCAAACCGTTGCCGGTCTGATCCTCGCTGACCTTGAAGTAGTACGGGCTCCCGGATTTAAGTAGTCCGTCGATTTCGATACTGAATCCGCCCGCGCCCGTTATGATGCTTGAGCCACTTAAGCCCCCGGCGACCGGCGTATCGCTTTCCATCCCTGTCACCTGTACCGCATTGAACGTGAAGGGCTTGTTTGTCTCTTCAATACCTTCGAGGGCTTTCGTCCCGTCGATGGCTGCGGCGCAAGTCGCCACGCTGTTCGCTACAGGCACAGTATCGGTTACATTGCGGTACACCGTTCCAAACGCGGCATTGAGGGCGGTGAGCTGCGCGGAGGTCATTTTATTGCCGGCAAGGGTAAAGAATGTGTATGCGTCAGAGCCTCTGGGAAGTAGGTAATCCCCCGAAGGCGCTATCTTTTCGACTAAGAGGTAGACGAAATTGTGCGACCCCACCAGCCACCCCGAACTGATCGTCGCCTTCCCGTTCGCTCCTGTAACAATGGGATTCGCCAGGTCTTCGACTCGGTAGAAAGCATATTCCACTCCACTTGAATCTTCTACTTTAAGCACCGATCCGGCGGTGTTGTCAAACTTGTCGTAATCCGGCGGGAAGCCGATGTAGAGCTCAAACTCAGCGCCGGGCAAACCTACGCCCGTATCGATATCTGTTTTCTGCAAGGTCAGGTCGACTCGGTGGGCGCCCGCGCCCGCGCTGGCGTTAATGACTTTGTAGCTGAGATCGTCCGCTTTCTGATAATAGCCGCATACTTCAATGCTGTTCATCAATGTGGACGTAACACCCGGCTGCTCCGTTACAAACGCGTCGTATGTGATTTTTATCGGTTGCTCGTCCGGCAGGACAAAATAGGTTACGTTTGAGTCGATGGGATCGATAGCCACGCTCCATAGTGCGCCCGGGATAGTAGCGGCGTCAAAGGGAGTTCCCCACACGCCGTTCCATGTGCCGCCGACTTTCGCCTGTGTATAAAACTTTACGCTTCCCAGGAAGATCACCAGATTGTCGCTCATGGTGTCGATTGCCGTGTACCGGCCGTCGCCTACCGGCGCGAGCCTGGCGCCCTGCGGGTTAATGATGATTTCCGCGCCGATCACGCTTGAACCGGTATTATTCTTCCATGATTTGCCAAGCGGCTTCATCTCATAGGTCACAGACGCGTTGTTTGAGAATATCAGGCTCTGCACATTCGAAGTGATCGAAGCGCTATTTTTTAATACAGTAAACCTTTCCTCTATAGCGCTGGGGTCTTTGATCCGCAGCTGGTAGTGTATCTCGATCATATTGCTGTCCGCGTACCATGTTTCATTGTCAGGAATCCCTTGCACGCTTGACGCCGCGAGATTGCTGGACCATTTCAGTTGGTTCAGTTCTTCCAGATGCACAGTGAGCGAGCCGCTGCTCTCATTTACTGCCAACGCTGGAGGATCCCCGCTTCGCATTTCAGTTACGCTCCCGCCGCCAATGATCCCCGTTCCATCATAAGGTCCGTATGTTATGCTGGTAGCGCCGACATAATTAATGGCATAAAACGACTTGGGCACATACATCAGTGCCGGGTCATAATCATCGATGAATACAGCGCTTTCATCGGCTTCGAATAAGCTTTGTCGGTAAGCCGAGTTTCCGTTTATCGTCACCGTGTACTCAAATAGCGTCGGGTCGCCTGCCACTGCCCTTACGCTCTTATGCACGGGCCAGGCGTTATTTGTCGTATAGTTTACACCGGAAGCTCCCTGCACCGTCGCCGTATTCGTAAGCCGATTCGCGCTGGAAGCTTTCAACAGTTCCTCGATCGTCCTGGTTCCTGTGGTTTCTGTGCGATCAAACGGGATAACATAGGAGATAGTAAGAGTCTTTACGGTGCTGTACTGCCACGCCGTTGTCGTTGACGATGTAGCGGTTTTAGGGAAATATACATAATACGTATTACTGGCGGCGCTGGTCACCAGATTGTACGAACTGGCGTCGAATGCCGGTTCGCTGCCGGACGGCGCCGGGCTAATCTCAGCGCTGAAGTTCAGTGGAATATTCTTGACGCCGATGTTTGAGCCGCCGTTCACGTTCAGGACGTCCTGCAGATAGAACCTTTTGCCTTTGTTCCCTTCCGGTACAGTTATCTCTACCGTATACTCCATACCAACCTGGCCAGCATAATCTCCGGAGCTGATTTTTATCATTTTCGACGACTTGATGATTGATGGCGGCATAGGCTGAGGCGCGGCATAGTGAACGGTATTAGAAGTGATGGTTTTTCCTCCGACTTCGACCTTATTCACATAATCGAAGTTGCTGTCCCCAAGCACTGGTTTATCCACCGTTGTTGAGTATTCGATTTGGATTTGATAGATGTTTTCAAAAACATCCGATGTTATTGGATTGGTCGTTGGTACATCAAATGTAAAGCCATTATCTTTTATTGCAAAGTCCGCTCCAAAATGCGTGGGGGTAAATTCACCAATCAAGTCATCCTCGCAGAAGTCCACTACGTTGCTGCTATCGATGCTCGACGGGCTTCCATAAAGTTTGATTTTAAAATCGCTGTCATTAAGGAGAGTTGCTTTTCCACCGCCGGAAATCGTATCTGTTATCGTTTGCCCATTTAATGGCAACGAGCCGTTGCCAATGATGCTGGTCCACTTGATTTTGTTATCGACAACGCCGTCTTTTACACCGGTTTTCGAGCCAAATGAAGTTTTTAGCGTCGGAACACTGACGGTGTGAGACCCGCTTTCCTCAGTTGAGGTATCGTATTCTATATCTAAGTCGATCCCTATTCTATTCGAGTAAGTCGCCGCGCTAGTATTCCCAAACTTTGGCCCCTCAACAGGCGTAGTATAGGTAATCACGATGCCGTAAATATCATACGACCCACCGTCACTTATGCTTTTGGGAACGGTAAATTGAAATTCGTCATCCCCGATAAACTCGAATTCCAGTTCATCGTAATCGCCACCATCTACATCAAAAGTACACAGCAAATCATCCACCGGATGGAATACCGCGACATTGCCGTCGGCTATGTCTGTTGGTTTCCCATAGAAGCGGATTTGTATGTCTTCTTGCACCGGGAATTTCATTGTCCCATCGCCAATCACAATGAGCGTATCGGTTATGGTTTGCCCGTTTAGCGGCTCAATGCCGTTGCCGATTGAACTCGTCCATTCTATCCCATCCCTTACGCTAAGCCCGACGGGTACGCCCCATTTATGGATAAATTTCCCTGGGATTGGTCCGGGTATTGTTACATATACCGGATCGATGACTATTTCATTCGATAATGCCAACTCGTTCACATAGTCAAAATCCTCATTGATGTCTGGCAGAATCGAAAGCGGAGTGGCATAAGTGATGATTATTTGATAAATAGCGCCAAATGTACCACCATTCGGGTTATTTTCTGGAACTGTAAATACGAATTCCGATTTATCGCCGTTTATTGTGAAATCAGAAGTAAAAACATCCGCAGTGTATTCGCCAATTAAATCTCTATCTTTAAAATCAGCTTTGCCTCCTAATACGCCCGAAGGCCTGCCATATATGTCGATATTAATTTTATTCGCGTTAGGCAATTCTATTATACTTGCCAAATCAGAACTGAGAGTGTCGGTTATTGTTATAAGATTCAGCGGGACAGTCCCGTCACCGATTTTGATTTCCCACTCGATGTCCTCCCCGTTCCAGTCGCCGGTTTTATATGATTTCTCTCCAGCTGCTGGTCTCTGGATGACAAACTCGTCGTAATCTGATTTCCCGCCGTCAAGATCGACTTCATTCTTATATACAAAGTCGCCGGCGTCGTCCGGGATAGGCAGCAGGATATCCGTCGTATACTCGATATAGACACGGTAGATATCTTTACCGAGATTTGGAATTTTGAAGGAGAATCCCTTATTATCTCCATCAATTAAAAATGAACTGTTAATACTAGCATGATTGGCATAATCATTAAAAATGATATCGGAGGTTTGGAATTTCATTACATTATTCACGGTATCGTGATAGGTCGGTGCTCCATACACTACAACCTTTATCTTGCTCTTATCCGGCATACCCATAAAGCCAGAGATATCGTCCTCGCCAACAGTCGCCGCTAATTTGTCGGAAATGACAGACGAAGTAAGTTCTTCAATACCACCGCCGATATCGCATTGCCAAGTGATCTTGTTGTCATATTCGCTTTGCGTCCAGCCGCCTGACTTAGTTACGGTCGTCTCTTCTTTCCTTGCAGGCGGCGTAACTGAAACCGTATCGGATACGCTCAATTCATGGTAATACGCCGTATTTCCGAATATAACAGGGCTTGTCCCGCTTGCCGGTGTTGAGTAGGTAGACGCGTATTTGACTATCACCTGATAAACATTGCCGATCGTCCTTGAAGTTCCGCCTTTATCGACTAATGACGTTAGATTCGCCGGGATAGTAAATCGAAATTCATTCCCTGTAAAGCTAAACCCTGGTATTTTATCAGCTGTAAAGATGTTGCTTATGCTACCGCTCTCTACTAGGGTGATTTCAATCGCGCTATCCGCGGGCATGTTCGACGATCCGGTCAGAGCCGTGCTTGCTACGTTAAGGGAATCTCTGATTTCTCCGCCGTTAAGAGGTTCCTCTGTTGGACCAGACTTACCTACAGTTACTATCCAATCAATCGTATTCTCAGCGGCGCCTTCGCTGCCGACTTTCGTAAACGCAAATGACTTCGAGTAATGATGACCAGCCGGATCAAACGTGCTTGCTATGACGGCATTGCTCTCTACCTTTACATCATTCCCTACGTCCAGATAATAGTTTAAGGATTCGGCGTTATCGCTCGTGTACAAGCCGTTGTTCGCCATCAGCTTCTGTACGTCCAGGGTATAAGTCACGACGATTTTTTCATCTGGCTCCAACTCCACCGCGGAAAAGTCATAGATATAATGGGTGCGGAAGTTTGTCGTGCCGGTAGTCGTGCCTGTACCGGTCGCCGGCGCCCACACGCCGCCGCTCATCTCTACCGAACCTGTTCTGGGACTCCCCGAAGCGTCATAGATAATATACGAAAAGTTCGTATATGCGGTATTGGCGTTATCCGGATTCGTAATCGTTAAATTACTCCCACTGCTACTCTTCTTGATCCATGGGTAGTCGTTAAAAACGATGTTTTTCACGGTGTTGCCGGAAGCGGTGATGGTTACCTCATAATTGATCTTGTCGCCTGTAATGGGCGTCCCGGTCTTGCTGACGCTCACAACGGCGGCGTCCGGAGGCGCGACATAGACTTTTATATTCACGATGGCGTCCGCGCCAAATACCACCCTGCCCCCGCTGGGCGCTGAAATCAGATCCGCTTCAATCGCCAGGCTAAACCAGGCGTTGGTATAATGGTCGATGAAGTTTTCCTCGATATCATAACCTGCTGTATCGATGTCGTTAAACCGCACCTTAACTAATCCAGAAGTATCGATAGTGTATTGACCAACTTTTACTGTCGCGCCCGGAGCGGCTCCTGCGGCGCTGCTGGCGACATGGATATCACCTTCAACTGGACTCGTTATCTTTAAATATTCCGGCAGCTGATAAGTCAGAAAGTCATCGAAGTCATATTCAAATTGCCCGTCTGTGCCCGCGTGCTCCGTAAAGTCGATGGTGAACTCGTAAGTATCACCGATGTAGTAGTAGCTGGCGTCATTCATCAAGGTTCCCGAGGAATCCCTGACCACCACGCTGGTAATGAAATTCGCTAAGTCCGAATTGGCGTCCCCCGCCGCGAAGAGCCCGATCTCCCCGTCCAGCGCCATGATGCCCATGCCGCCGCCCAAGGGCTCGAAGAGGCCGTTGTCCTCGCCTAAGGCCGCCGCCAGGGCGTTGATCCCGGCAAACATAGGCAAGCCCGCGCCTGCGCCGCTGCCGTCGCCTGCCTTACCGGGGCCGCTCTCCGCCTCCCCTTCGTCCGGCTCCAATGCCTCGTCCCCGGCTTCGCCGGAGCCGTCGCCTTCGCCAGGCTCCTCCGTGCCGCCGGGCGCCGCGTCCCCGCCTTCCGCCACTACACCGGCGGATTCATCCACGCCCCAGGCTACAAAAGCCGGCACGGCGATGGAAAAGAGGAATACCAAAGCCAATGCCGCGCTCATCCAACGGTTTGCCTTACTGACTGGTTTAAACATAAACGACCCCTCCATTTTTTATACAGGCGTATTGAGACAGATAGAAAAACAAGAGATTTCGCAAAAGCCATAGTCATGGCGGTTTATTATAACATGCTCCATCTCTTATTGTATAGTTTTTCTGTGCATTTCTATTGGTTGTGATAAATAATACTACAATGAAAGGGGGTTGAATGTAGAATGAGAGTGTGATGAAATCGAAATAACACTATTATGGTGTTTAATAAACCATTGAATTAATCAGCGGGGCACTAAATCCCGTAGATGCGCCGGGCGTTCTCATAGAAGACCAGCTCGTGATACTGCTCCGGGATGATGTGGGCCGTAAGCCGGATATACTCCCCCATGCCGCTCAGGGGCCAGTCCGTGCCGTACATGAACTTCTCGTAGTTTTCCACATAAGCGATCCAGGTCTTGAGCTGCTCCACATAGCCCTTCTGCTTCTCCAGGTAGTCCGCCAGGTCTATCTTGCCCACCAGCAGGCCCGAGAGGTCCGCTGCCACATTGTGGTTCTTCTCCACCACGGCGGCGGCGTCCATGAGCCAGGGGTTCCCGAAGTGGCACATCACAAACTGCACATTAGGGAAGGTCACCGCCACCTCGTCCAGCTGCATGGGATGGCTGTACTTCAGCAGGGCGTTGGCGTGGGCCGTCACCCCCATATGCACCGCCACGGGCTTCTTGTGCTTCTCCGCCAGCGCATAGTAGGGCATGTACCCCGGGTCGGTGAGGTCATAGCGCGTATAACCGGCGTATATCTTCAGCCCTACGCAGGCCTCCAGGCCCAGGTGCGCTTCCGCCGCCTCCAGGGAGCTCTCCGCCTTCTCCGGCGTCAGGGCGCCCCGGTCTATGCCCGCGCAGTACCGCATGCAGCTAGGCATAGGCTCCCTGCCCTGCTCCCGGCTGATATTGCTCATCACCACGGCGTACTCGATGCCCTCGGCAGCGAATACCTCCATCAGATGGCTCTCCGTGTTTTCGTGGCCGGCTTGCTTAGCCAGGCGGTCGAAGTGCTCAGCCCCGGGCAGGTAGTGGATATGGGAATCAATGATCTTCAAAACGTCACCACCTCGTATTCTGTGTTCGTTAAGCTCAACTCAATACTTTTCGTATAGGAACACCGGCCGCTTCGGCAGTATGTCGTCCATGATCTCGGCGCAGATGTCGGTGAGCAGGGCGCCCTGCCGCTGCAGATCCCTGCCGCCGGCGTAGCCGAAAGCCCACTGGGTCAGGTCGCCGATGGATATCACGCTCAGCTCGCCGAAGCCCGGGTCGGGTATCTTCTCCACATCCAGCTTGCCGTCGCTGCCGAAGAACTGCCAGACCCCTTCATTCCATGGGGCGTATGGATCCATCACCTTCATGGTGACTAAGCCATCCCCCGCCGGCAGGCCTTGCATGGTTATTTCCATCTCCACCATACGCAGCATAGCGTAAGGCTCCGCGGATACCAGGCCCCTGGGGTCTGAGATCAGCCGCCAAAGCGGATCGTCCAGAGGGCATAGGAACTCCGCCGTCTGCATCGTGGAGGAATGGCTGCAGATGAAACCGTACATGTCCTGGCGGGCTATATGGTCCGCCGCCCCGATCTCCCGGATATCCATGACCTCCCCCCGCATGACGTAGAGGATGTAGCCTTTCTCCTCCCCGTCCCTGCGGTAGACGGCCCCGTAGCCGCCGTCCTGGGCCAGCTCCTCCAGCAGCCTGGCGAAGTCGCTTTCTTCCCGGCGGACGCGCCCGCTATACCCGCCGTAGCTCGCCTCATAAGCCCGGACAAGTTTAGCTTTGTCCTCGCCTCCGCCCTTCAGCATCACGACCTCTCCCATGAGCTTGGCGGCGGTCAGCCTGCCGATGGGGGCGTTGACCTTGGCCACCTCGCCGCACTTCGCGAAGCCGTACTGCTCATAGAACCTGTATTCGTAAGGGTACAGCGCCGCGAGGCTTTCACCCCTCTGCCGTACATAGGAAAGCCCATGCGTCATGAGTTCGGACATAAACCCGCGCCCCCGGCACGAGGGCGCCGTGGCCACCCCCGAGAGTATGGCGGCGCCTCTGTCTACCCCCCGCACGCCCACATCCTGGTGAGTGCACACGATCTGGGCCATGAGCTCGTCTCCCTCCATCATCCCCAGGACGTGTCGGTCCTCATGGCAGGAAAAGTACCAGTCCGTGAACTCGTCCGTATCGCCGAAGCAGTACTTCCAGAGCGCGGCGGCTTTCTTGATATCATCACCCTGAAGCACACGTATGTCCATAGCTCACTCCTTCAGCGCGCCCCGGTACTTCTCCACCATGCGCGCGGGATGGTAGGAAAGCTTTGCCTGGCGCATCCCTTCGTCCCCCATGTCTTCTTCCCGGTTGACCCACGTAAGGTCCCCGAAGGCATGGGCTACAAACTCCCTGTTGATCAGCGGGAACAACTCCGGTATGTCGGGCGTGGCTTTCTCGATATGGATGACAGCCATATCCTCCGTGATCCGCTCCCCCAGGCTGAAGGCTTCGGGCTTGCCGTCCACCAGGAGCACGCCCCCCGCCAGGCCCAGCTCCGGCGCGTGGTACAGGGCCCGCTTCACGGACTCCCGCTCGCTGAGCAGCTCCGGGGTCTCCTCCTTGGAAGACAGCCAGCGGGCGTAGATATCCATGCAGTCCCCGGCCATACCGGTCTCATAGTCCGCATAGGCGAACCGCCCCCCGTACATACGCATAAACCGGTTGATGTGGTTGCGTTTATTCTGGTATTTTTTGCCAGTCAAGTTGACGAGGTCTTCCACCCGGTAAATGTAGTCGTCGTGATGGGGCTCCCGCTCGAAGGCGAAACGCCCCGGCACGATAGCCTCGACCTTATCCTTGTACCACTGGGGGAGGCTGTGGATGGAGAACCTCTCCCCATCCGCCTCCGCCGTGGCTACCGCTTCTTCCAGAGCCGCCCCGATACGCTCGTCCGGCGCGAAAGCCATCAGATAGTGGGTGCGGGTCTTCGGCTTTGTACGGAAGAGCATGTACCCGTCCCCTTCCATCCACTCCACCTGGTCCCCCGGGCTCCAGATAAATAAATTTGTAAAAGAATACTCGCTTGCCTCGTTGCCTTCATACATCCGCAGATAGCTTACAATTCTCTCCCGATCCCCTGATGAGACCGGCCCAAATGAACCCATATGTTATGATTTTCCCCCTTACGGCTATTCTAGTAAACAACGTCCCATATCCCTTGACGCGCGGCGGCGTCAATACTTGCCATACTCCCGGGCAGCCTCAAACATAGCTTCCACATTCTCCCGCTTGGCGTTGCCGATGCCGCAGGACGTCTCGAACACATACCCGCCGCCGGGCGCGCAGGTCTCTATCTGGCGCTTCACTTCCTCCCGCACCTCCTGGGGCGTGCCCCAGTCAAGGAGGGTGGAGCGGAAGCCGCCGGCTATGCAGGCTATGCCCCCCAGCTTCTTCTTCGCCACCGCCATGTCCACTTCCTCGAAGTGGTAGAACACCTTGCCCGGAGGCACCTCGGTGAGGCAGTCCAGCCTGGAGTTGTACTTGCCTTCGGTGTAGATGAAGGGGACTTTCCCCACGTCGATGATGGCAAGGATGATCTTCTGCAGATGGTTCCAGTAGTACTTCCGGTAGTGCTCGTCGTTCATGAAGCCGTCCATGCCTTTATGCAGGGGCATGAAAATCTGCTTGCCGTCGTTGATACCCTTCGTGGACTTGATCATGTCCAGGGTGACCTCAAGCCTCGCTTCGATGAATTTCTCTATCTCCTTCGGCCTCTCGTAGAGGTCCGTCATGGACTCGATGGAGCCCCGCAGGAAGTCGCTGTAGTCGTCAAAAGGCACGGACGCCATGCCGCCCGTCACATTGGGGAAGCCCATCTCTTCGACTTCCTTCTCGATCTCCGCCGCCTTCGCCGCGAAGGCCTGGTAGAACTCTTCGATGGCCCAGAGGTTCTTGATCATCTCTTTCGCGGCCGGGGTGGAGAGCTGGGCGGACAGCATACGTATGCTGGCGTTGGAGAACGCGGCGTCCACGTAGAAGTTGGAGAAATGCTCCGTCAGCCCGGACAGGCGGGGGAAGGCTTTCCTGAGGGTCCAGCCCGTGCGGTCGTTGAAGAATTCGTCAAACTCATCGTCCAGCAGCAAGGGGTATTCGATGAACTGGTGGATGGAGTTTTTGTCGATGACGTCCCCCGGCATGCCGGCCCAGCGCATATTCTTCGGCTTGCACAGCTCCATCCCCGGGCCTTCGCCGGCCAGGATGAAGCCCATGGCGCCGCCCCAGGCGGTATCCGGGTCGAAATCCTGGAAATACTTGATCATCGCTTTCCTGATCTTCTCCAGGGACGCGTCGTAGATGACCTCCGCCATGGTGTAGCCCGCGTGGAACACAGGGTACAGCTCGGGCGGCGGCGAGACCGGCACCCTGTCCGGCTCCTTCAGGGCTATGGCTTCGGTGATCCTCTTGAGTTTCTCATCGTACTTTTTCTGGTTTTCCGGCGTCATGTTCGACCTCCCCTTCCTCTTCCCTTTAATGAAAATACAATATCATCCGCTCCGCGCGCCGATGCGCTTACTCCGCCGCCTGGTACTCCGCCATACGCGCGCGGTAGCGGCTCAGGATCTCTTCCGCCGTGGCCTCGTCCAGCTGCCCCCTGGCGGAAGGGGTCTCGAAGTAGCGCTTCGGCAGCTTTATCCCTTCCCAGTCGAAGCCAAGGGCTTTCTTTATCCGCAGCTTCGTGGCATAGTTGCGCTTCGCCACGGCGCTCAGCTCCTCGTCGGTCATATCCATGCCGATGGCCTTCATCGCCTTCAGTACCGTCTCCCTGTCGTACACTTTCCGTGCAAAGAGGCAGATGACCAGGGAGTTCAGCATGCACCGCTCCACTTCCTCGTCCAGCAGGGACTTAGCCATGGCGTCCGGGTCTACCCCCGGCTCCTTCATGCCCTGGTCCACGGAGTACCCGCCATTGCACAGATGGGAATGCCTTGCCCCCACGGCGGCGCCGATGAGGGAGCCGTAGCCCGTATGGTAGCCCGCCATCTCGTTGCCTGCGATCTGCATACCGAAGTCGTACCCGCCGTACTTCAGGGACACATGGCGCACGCCCTTACCCAAGTGGAGGTAGAACTCGTTCTTGCCTTCGGCGATGTAGCGTATGGCCTTCAGGAAGCCTTCGGGTTCGCCGAACTTCAGGGGCGCGAGGGTCTCTTCCTCCGTCACCAGCCCCTTTTCCAAAGCCTCCGCGGCCCAGCCCAGCGCCACCCCGGCGCTCATGGCGTCCAGCCCGGCGGTCTCCACTTCGTCGATGAGCTCCAGTATCTTCTCCGGGTCGGATATGCCCAGGAAAGTCCCCAGGGCATAGATCAGCTCGTAGTCGTAACCCACGGAGACGGCTTCGTACTCATAACCCTCGTCGGCGAACTCCCGCCGAAATTGCCCGATGTGTATGCATCCCACGGGGCAGCCGGTACACGCCATCTTCCTCACAAGCTGGTTCTTGGCGAAAGCGTCGCCGGACACCTTGTCCGCGTCCTCGAAGCTGCCCTGCCGCAGATTCAGCGTAGGCAAGCCCCCCATCTTGCTCAGGGGCTCTATATTGATAGCCGTGCCCGTGTCGTGGTACTTGGCCATCGCCCCGCCCTGGGCCGTGGCCTTGTCGTATATCTCCCGGTACACCTTGAAGTACTCCTGGAAGTTCTCGATGGGCATGTCCCTGTTTCCGATTACACTCATGGCTTTCAGGTACTTGGAGCCAAATACGGCGCCCAGCCCCAGGCGGCCGAAATGCCTGTACCGGTCCACATTCACGCAGGCGTAGGACACCAGGTTTTCCCCTGCCGTCCCGATGCGGACGATGGAGCGCTTCCCGCTGGGGCCTTTCTCCGAGTCCCGGATGATCTGGCCCGCCGAGTCGTTGCCCGTGCCCCATATGGCGCCGGCGTTCTTGAAAGCCACGTCGTTTGCGTTGATGGCCACATAGGTCGGTCCCTTCGCCCTGCCCGTGATGACGATGGCGTCGAACCCGGCTTGAAACATAGTCATGGCCAGGCGCCCGCCGGCATAGGTCTCCCCCAGCTCCCCGGTGAGGGGCGAGATAAACATAGCCACGGTCTTGGTGATGACGGGGTATACGCTGGATAACGCGCCGATGGCGAAGACGATGGGCTGCTCCGGCGCCAGGGGCTCCAGCTCGGGATGCATGTATTCTTCCAGCAGCTTGGACGCCACCCCCACGCCGCCCAGGTATTGGGTCAGGTCCTCGCGTTGGGCAATGGATATCTTGCCCTTGTCCAGCTCGATATGGAGAACGCGGATATAGTCGGCGTAAATCATACCGCCACCTCCTCTTCGTCCGGCACATCCACCAGCTCGAGGCAGCCGTGGGGGCAGTACCGGGCGCACATTCCGCAGTGATGGCAGACCAGCGGCTTGCGTTCCTCTTCATCATAGCCGATGGCGCTCACCAGGCAGGCGGCCTCGCAGCGGCGGCAGCCTATGCACTTTGACTTATCTAAGGTCACGCCGCCGCCTTTCCGGGGCTTGAGGGCGTCGGAGGGGCATACCCCGGCGCACTGGGGGTCGCGGCAGGCCTGGCAGACTACCGACACGAAGCGCCCTGACATGCCGCCGCTGGTCTTCATGCTGATACAGCTTTTCCGGATGGAATGGTTCCTCCTGTTAATGCCGGCACAGACCAGCATGCATGTGAAACACCCGATGCATTTGTTCAACTGGTTTGCCTTCAACACTTTTGCCAAATGAATCACCCGTTTCCTCAGTAGTGCCGCGCTTTCAGCGCAGCCTAAGTTAAATTTTCGATGGGGCTACGCGAGCCGCCTTTACGCCCGCTTCTACCATTATACGTTTCGCCGCGGGGTTTGTCCAGACGGCCCGGCGGCAAGGCAACGCCTGATAGGGCTCCTGCTATATATAACGAAGAAACACCTTATCGCCATGATTTGCTCCGACATACCGGCGTCGAGCCGACATCGTGTCGGCCTCCGCCTGAAAAATCGTCCTGATTTTTCTATGTCTCCGCCTGCATGCCTGATTCGTGTCTACGTATCTACGCCGCAATGTCGCCCTATCGGGCGTTGCCTTGCCACCAGGCGGCTACAGACCGCCGCCGCGCCGTAGAAAAAGACGCCGTCCGCCGGCGTCCGCAATCAGTGAACAGTATCAGTGCGCGCTCAGCCCCCGCTAAGCTCCAGCCTCTCCGAAATCATGGACAGAAGCTCCAAGTCGCTGTTAAACGCCAGCCTGTCCGCCCCGTCCAGCCAGTCCAGGTACCCCTGCCAAGATGTATTCTGGCGGGTGATCACATTCAGCGTGAAAGTGGAGATCTTCCCCCGGGCCATATCCACCGTCTCCGCGTCCATGTTTTCCCTGCCGTCCTCTTCCGGCGCCACGGGCCTCCCCGGGGCTTTCGGGGCCTTGCCCTCCGCGAAGGTCCTCTTCCGCTGGAATGCCCGGGGGAAATCCTGGGTATCCAGCAGGTCTTCTATCTGAAGCAGGAGGTCTTTCGTCGTGGCAAAATGCAGGGGCGCCTTAAGCCGCCGGCTATATACGCTCCCGGAGATCCGCCCGGCCTCGTATCCGTCTACGGCTACCCGCAGGAAAGCCATGTAATGATTGAGTTTTGCGCCTTTTTCATGGCTCATGGGATACCGCCTACTTCATCGCCTGAAGCCGCTTCACCATCTGGTCGCCGTTGGTGCTGTAGTTCACCGCTTCCTCCGGGGATATCTTTTTATCCCTGACCATGTTGAGCAAGTAAGTGTCCATGCTGATCATACCCTCGGAAGCGGAGGAAAAGATCACGCTGTCGATCTGATGGGCCTTGGACTCGCGGATGAGGTTCCGAATGGCGTTGTTGGCGATCATGACCTCGAAGGCGGGTAAAACCTTTCCGTTCAGCGCCGGCACCAGCTGTTGGGATACGACCCCCTGGAGGACCATGCCCAGCTGGATACGTATCTGCTGCTGCTGCTCCGGGGGGAAGCTGTCCACCATACGGTCGATGGTGTTCGCCGCGCCTATGGTATGCAGGGTGGATATCACCAGATGGCCGGTCTCCGCGGCGGTGATGGCCGTCTTGATGGTCTCGAAGTCGCGCATCTCCCCCAGCAGTATCACGTCCGGCGCCTGGCGCAGCACCGCCCTCAGCGCCGCCTCATAGCTCCTGGTGTCGCTGGAGAGCTCCCTTTGGGTCACCACGCTCTTGTCGTGGCGGTGGAGGAACTCGATGGGGTCCTCGATGGTGATGATATGGGCGTCCCTATTGTGGTTGATCTCGTTGATCAGGCAGGCCAGGGTCGTGGATTTGCCGCTGCCGGCAGGGCCTGTGACCAGCACCATGCCCTTCGTATAGTTGGCGAAATTCATCACCGCGTCGGGTATCTGCAGCTCCGTGTGGTCCGGCATATCGAAGGATACCACCCGGATGACGGCGGCCAGGGAGCCCCTCTGCCTGAGGGTATTCACCCGGAACCGGCACAGCTGCGGCAAGGAGAAGGAGAAGTCGTCGTCCCCGTCCTTCAGGATGGTCTCCATGTCCCGGTTACCCGCCAGCTTGTAGATTTCCGCGATGAGATCGCCGCAGCTCTCCGGCAGCAGCCTCTCGCCTTCAAGGCGGATGATCTTGCCGTTGCCTTTAAACGTAATGGGCAAGCCGGATATCAACAGGATATCCGACGCCTGGTGCTCTATTGCTTTCGAGAGAATATCAGTGACTTCCATAATTATCCTATGCTCCTTTTATGAAATTCAAATCCTAAGCCTGGAAGATATGTATGCTTAAGGCTCCCATAAGATGAGGAAGCCCATATCCCCTTCGTCCTGCTCGGGGGGCAGGAGCTGCCACTGGCGGACTTCCCATCTCCCCCCGTCGCCGCCGGGGCCGATGTAGGCCTCGACTTGCAGCGTCTGGGTCTCCATCACGGGCAGCTCGGTATAGATGATGAGGCCGTCGCCCTCCGTATCCACCCATACGTCATACTTGGAGGCGAGCCGGACGGATATGTCCGAGGCCTGGGGCCTCCTGTGGCCCGCGGGCCACATCCCCTCGATCTGCCTCATCATTTCCAGGATTTGATTTTCTGATTCATAGTAAGCCGTTACCGACGCGGCGCTTTTCTCGCTGAGGCGCCGATCCGCCTGGGCTGAGCTTAGTGCCAGCACGGAAAACAAGGTCAGGCACAGCACCAGGAGCACAGTCAGCAGGGTCACCCCGCCTATCCCGTATAAGGGGTTGCCTTTTTTCTCACTCATGGCCTCACCTCCGTCAGGAGCGCCGAGGCAGCCAGCTTAAAGATTTCGGCGTCTTCCGCGTTGGAGACGACGATGTCCGCCAGGCGTATGCCCGTGTCCAGGTTCATGCTCACCCGGAGGATGAAAGACGCCTGGTCCGCGGTGGTAGGCGTCCAGTCTTCGTCGTAGTACACCAGGCAGCTCCCGGCGCCCGCCGTACCGCCCAGGGCCTCCGCCAGGCTCTGTGCCGAATCGTTCCTCTTGAAGGCTTCCGCGCAGCTCTGGGCAGCCATGACGGCCCGGCTGAGGGCGTTGCTGTCCTTGCTGTAGCGGTACGACCAGGCAAACAATCCCGCGCATACGGAGGAGCATAACGCAAATATCGTCAGGGATAAGAACAGCTCCGTCAGGAAGACGATGGAACTGGATTGTTGGCGTTTCATCAGCCGACCCCCTCTGCCATGGTGCGCGGGGAAATCAATATCTGCTCCCTCCGCCCGTTCGTTAGTACGGCCCAAGCCGTGATCAGGCCCGATTCGTCCTGCTCAAAGCCCAGGTCGCTTAGCCAGACGATAGCCAGACCGGCGTCTTTCTCAAGCTCCGTGCCCTTCTCGACGAAGAGTTCCCGGAGGGCGCCGTCGTAGTAGTAGAGGTAGGTGATGAACTCCCAGTCGCCGAAGTGCTGCTCCAGCAGGAGGGCGGGCTGCCCCCCCAGCTCCCCTACCGACACGCCCCCCGAGGCGTCCGCCCGGTGGACCTGGTTGGAGATGTAGGAGAACGTCGTCCTGGCTTCGTCGTTTTCGTTTGAAACTTCCATGATATGGCGATAAAGGGACCCGCCCATCATGACCAGCCCGATGGATAAAAAAAGAAATACGGCGCCCAATAAGAACACCCCGGCGCTGTCTACGCGTATCCCCTGTCTTTCTTTTATCACACCGTTCATCGGCTCACTCCCTTCGTCATCGCTCGATGGGCAGCACGGAGATATCCGGCAAAAGATTATCGGCGATAAACTGATAATGAATGATAAACCGGTTCGTATCGGGACGTATCCCGTAGTGGTCCATGAGGTACTCGATATTCACCGGATAGATGCCTTCCAGGGCGTAGCACTGGACCGCCGCCCGGCGTATGCTTTCCTCGGTGAGCTTCTGCGCCTGCCCGGCCGCCTGCTCCTGGGTCTTGGACGCGCCGGTCATGACGCCCCAGAGGACGATGGCCGTGAGGATCACCGGCAGGATCACTTTGATTCTTGACATAGCTTTCTTACGGATGAACATACCTTACCTCCGATATCTAACTATCCAAGATGGGCTCCGCCTCATCCTGTCAACTGCCGATGGCGTTCATCATGGCGAGGAGCGGCAGCATGACGGAGAGAAGCAGCATCCCCACAACCACCACCAGGAAGATGACCAGTATCGGCTCTATCCTGGACATGATCTTGGACATGATCTCTTCCGTCTGATTGTGGCAGCGCCTGGACAGCTCCTGCATGACCGCCTCGCTGGCGCCCGCTTTGAAGCCCGCGGAAATCAAACCGATCTCCAGGCCGTTGAATATGCCCGCCTGCTCCACGGAGGCGGCAAAAGTCGTGCCCTGCTCCAGGAGCTCCTTGCAATGCTCGATCTTGACGCGCATCTTATCGTCGTCTACCAGGGAGATGGCCTTATCCATGGCGTCGTTGAGATTCAGGCCGCTGGCCAAGCTCAGGGAGATGGCGGAGGAAAACCTTTCTCTAGATACCGATAACCCCAGCGCCCCGCGGAATAGTAGTATGTCCGCCAGGTGCCTTAGCTTTTCCTGCCCCTCGGGGGAGCGGGAGCTGAAGAAGAGATACAGGGCAAATACAGCGAGCAAAGCGGCGAATACGATGGCCCCCTGCTTCGTGAATACGCCCATCTTCATGATGGAGGAAGCCCAGGGCGAGAGCCCGGAGCCAAGCTGCTCCAGCACCTGCTGGAATACGGGCAGCACCCTGGTGACCAGCACGAAGGTCACGATGCCGATGATGACGGCAAGCCAGGCGGGGTACACCACGGCCTGGCGCATGTTTTCCCTGAGCTCATGCTCCTGCTGGTAGTGCAGCGTAAGGGCGGCGAGCACCTGCTCCAGGCGGCCCGTGTCTTCGCCGATCTGCACCATGCGCAAGGCGTGCTCGGGGAAAGCCCCCGTGGCTTCCATCGCTGAGAAGAAGGGCTCGCCCTGCTCCAGTATCTCCTTCATCTGATTGAGAAGCTTTTTCTCCCGGTCGGAGGCGGCTTCGGATTCCAGAAGGGCGACGCCGTCGGCGGGCAGGATGCCCGCCTTCAGCATCAGGGATATCTGCATCGAAAAAAGGTACACCTCCTCAGCGTTCAGCTGGCTGACGGATTTCTTCGTCTTGATCTCAGTACTCATACGCTAACCCCTTTTTTAGTAAATATATCAGGTACCACGTTGCACCTAAAAGTTAGTTTATTTGCGGTTTATTCTCCACAATACTGCGTTACTCTTCACTTAAATAGCACAGCGGCTATTCGCGCTCATCGTGCCTTGTCTTGCGAAGAATATCCTCGCAAATAAATCTTAACTTTTAGATGCAACGCGGTACTAGTAAACATATTTTTGCTGGTAGCTATTGCCCGAGCCCACGAAATTCTTCACCGCGTCGGCGGAGTTGGAGGTGGATACAAATGTGGGGTCCATCAGGGTCCATTTCTTCCCGTCGAACTTCACCGCTTCCTTGATCCAGCCCGCTTCCTCGGTGTATACGTCTATCCAGGCGTGATACACAGTGCCGGCGTATCCGATGCAAAGCCTGGATGGGATGCCCTGAAGCCGCAGCATGGATGACATGAGGGCGGCGTAGTCAAAGCATATGCCCTTCTTCTTCGACAGCACTTCGTTTACATTGGGCAGATAGCCCGCCTGTACGTTGGCAGCCAGCACCGTGTCGTAAGTCAGCGTGCTTGTGACGAAATCATAGATCTTGGTGAGCTTATCCAGCGTGTCGGTGACGCCTTTGACCAGCTCCTGGGCCTTCTTGTCCACATCGGAGCCGGCCGTGTAGTTCACGTACTGGTTGGCGTAGAGGAAGGGCAGCAGGGGGTCTCTCAGCTTGACGTCTACCTTAGCCGCGTAAGCCTGGGCATACTTGCTGCCAGAGACATTCTCGAATACGCCTATGGAGTACGCCCCGTCCCCCTCGGTGATGGGCAGTATCTCCGGGTTTCCCTTGGAATTGATGTCATAGCTGTAGGTGGAGCCGCCGGTCTTGGCGATTTGCGCCTTTATCCGGACGTCCTTGCCCCCGGTGTACTTTACGATCACATAGCCTTCCGCCAGATTGGACGCGTCGATGGAGACCTTGTCATTGCTGTGGACGGTCACCCCCGTCTTTTGCGCCACCGTGGTGACGATGGCGGCTGCGGCAGGGGCCGGGATCATCGCCGTGAAGCAGAGCAGCAGCAAGCTGATAGCCGTCAGTCTCATCCGGAAGGATTGGTTTGTTTTTTTCTTCATCGTTATCATCTCCATTCTTTATAGGAATAAATCCTCAACGATCTCTTCCATGATCTCGGTCTCCGGGACGTATTCAAAGCCCTCGCTCAGGGGAAAAATCTCATCCAGCCTGCCCCTTACCACTATCCTGTGGCTCCCTATCCCGATGGGGGTGCAGGAGGTGATGGTGAGGCAAGAAAAGCCCTGGCTGTAGATGGGCCCCCAGTCGTCGGCTTCGACGACCCTGGTATCTTCATAGAGATACCGGTAAACATTTTCCTCATCTGTTAAGTATAAATAATCACCGTCTTTCAGTTTGTCGATGTAGTAGAACGGCGCGTTGTCGGTGATCACCCCGAAGCGGCTTGTATTGCGGTGGCCGGCTATGCTCACGTTTCGGTTGCCCTCGCCGGGCAGCTGGGCGAAATCGTACAGCCCCGCGCCTTTCTTCAATACTTCCTGGGTGACGCCGTTGTATATGGGCAGCGTCTTGTTCAACTTAGGTATGACGAGGGTCAGATCCTGATCCTTGTAGCGGCGCCTCTCCCCGGTGATGAAAAGCTTGTCGTAGGGCGGCTCTTCCACTTTATAGACGTCTTCCGCCGTGGATTGGTTCCCCGGGGGCGCCTCGTCTGACCCTTCCGCCGGAGTGTCCGCCGGCTCATCCGGCCATATCACCGCCGGCTCCTCTCTGCCCCCGGGCCCCGGCAGAGCCAACAGAGCTGCCGCCGCCATGCTTTCCGCCTCGCCCCTGAGGTAGGCCCTGTACTGTATGATCGAGACGATACTGACGGCGACAAACAGGACATATGTTGTGATGATGATGTTTCTACGTTTCTCTTTCTTTCGTCTATCAAGCCTGCTTTCCTGGAAAGAATGATAAATTCCCATTAATTATACGCCTTCATTTTATCCAAGTCCAGTTGTTGAATCTTATAATTTAAAATCAGGAATGATTTCCTGTTCTTCTGGTTGAACATGGCGACTATCCGATCCAATATCATCGTGGCGTCCTCAAAGTTGGCCGTGGGTAGCATGATGACGAATTGGGCGCCGCTATAGCGGGAGACTACGTCCCCCCTGCGCAGGCAGTACTCCAGTACGCTAAGCACCTGCTCCATGGTTTTATTCAGCAATGCCAGCGTTGGGCTTTTGCCATCCGGCAACGATAGCGTGATCAGCGCGATTTGGACGCTGGAGCCCTGGCGCGCCGCCCGCCTCGCCTCCAGCCGGTACGCTTCGCGGAAGAAGCCGTACTCGCAGACGAAGGGGCCCGGCCGCTCGGCCGCTTCCCTGAGGTCCTGCTGGATGACGGTGAGGTCCAGCTCCAGGAGTTTGTTTTCCTTCATGATCTCCTGGTACAGCTCCCGCAGAGCCTCGGAAGGCTTGACGCCCAAGTTCTTGTAGAGCAGCTCCGTCGCTTTCTCGTACTGGCTCACGGCGGCGATGGTATTCCCCTGGGCCAGGAAGGCTTTGATGAGCAGTATGTAGAGCTTTTCCTCATAAGGCTCGATTCTCACCGCCTGGTTGCACAAGTCGGCAAGCTTGCCGTACTCCTCGTCCTCAAGGAGCATGTCGCCGCAGGCGAAGACCGAATCCAGGTAGAGGTAGTGGTAATACGTGGTAAAGGGTATGACCCACATCTGATCGGAGAGCTTGGGCAGGAAGTCATGCTGGTACAGCTCCATTGCCCTTTGGTAATGATCCTTGCGCACCTGCCTGTCTATGCTGATATCCGCGGCCACGGAGACGAGCCTGTCGAACTCCTCGGCGTCCACCTTCAAGTCGATTTGCAGGTTCCAGGAGTATGACCCCCGCTGGGAGAGTATCAGCTGGGGTTCCTCGCCCAGCACCGCCGCGATGGAAGCCCTGGTGCGGTAGAGCAAGGTCTTCAGGGCATTTGCCGGGTTATCGTTGTCTTCCTCGGGCCAGAGGGTCTCGATGAGCTCCTCCTGGGAGATATGGCGGTTCCGGTGTATGATGAGGTAAGCCAGCAGTACCCACATCTTATGGGAGCGGCTTATCCTATCGTCGATGACATGGTCCCCCACGAAGAGCTTGAAATCCCCAAACATGCTGACGCTTATGCTCTCTACGGCGACCGGGATATCGCTTTTTGCCGCAATATTTGCCATGTTTCGCCCTCTTTTCGCTGCTCTGCCTCGCTACTTCACTTGGCGAGCCGCCTTCGCGTTCGGTCACATTTTTAGTTTATTATACACTGAAACGCGCAAAAGTGAAACATTTTTATGTAAAATATATGTGAATTTAAAAAATAGAGCTACAGTTCAGGGGGTCAGGGGCCCAAAGCGTGGCTATTTGCCGCGATGATTCACAGCTTCGGCCAGATATAGCAATCGTTTGATGCAAACCCTAACGACTCCAACGCGACATCGTGTCGCGTTCCGTCTGGTGCGACGTCCGTGTCGCACCCAAGGATTTGCCAGGTTTGCGATTGCTTATCTGGCAGACGAAGCCGTTCAATCCATCGCTTACAAATAGCCACGCTTTGGGCCCCTGACCCCCTGAACTGTAGCGCACAGGCGTCTTTAGTTCGCCCTAAGTATAACGTCCTTATTTTCCATAAGTAGTCTGTGCTCCCGGTATCCGGCGATGGACGCGCCCCTCCAGTCGTCCCGCTTGTACTCTTTGCGGCACTCGGCTTCGCACACCTTGGCGTACAGGATTTGACCTGCCTGGCGCTTGTACTCCTCCGGCATGCTTTCGTCCGCCGCGATGGAAAGTAAGCAGCCTACCCCGCCGCCGCCCAGCTCCCGCAGCTGGTCCACGTCCAGCCCAGCCACCTTTCCCGTTCGGTAAGCCTCCAGGTTGTACTCCGCGATGAGCCTGTCCGTATCGGCGTACCCCAGCAGCAGGAACATGGCTAGGCAGCAGCAGGCGCCGTACTTGAAGAAAGGGAAGCCCGGCTTAAATAACCTCACGATGAGCATGGCGAACAGGAGGAAGAGGAATACCATAAACCACGACGTATACACCCGCAGAGGCGTCAGCCCGTAGATGCTGATGTACATCAGCATTTTGCTCAGGGATATAGCGATGAGGGCCAGGGAGGATAGGGCCAGCAGGCAGCCATAAACCCGGGAAACGGCTCCGGCTCTGCTGTCCTTCGTAAGCAGGTTGAGGACCGCCGCCACCAGCAGGTTTATCACACAGACATTGCATAGCTCAAAGAATCCCCTCCTCGCGTATTCGGAGTAGTTCAATCCAAGGGGCAGTATGCCCCGGAAGGCGGAAAGGAAGTACGCCGTCTGGGAGAAGAAGAACATAAGGTACAAGGCCAGCAGCGGCGTGATACCGCCGATGACCAGGTAGAGAGGCAATATCTTCGCCTTATCCGTCGTCCCGGCGGCTTCCTCACTACTCAGATGCGGCTCCCCCCTATGCTTTACCGAGCCGTAAATCAGACCGTAGAGGTACATGCCCACCGGTATGGAGACAGCGATTTGAAGCAATGTCACCAGCAGGTCGTCGGAAAAGAATCGCCGGACAAAGCTCTGCCACACCATCTCGAAGGCGGCGTCCGCGCTTTGCAGCTGCGTCCCCACATAGATGGCTACGGGCAAGGCCGCCACTACCCCCAGCAGCATCATCAATATGCTTCGGCTTTTCTTCACCTTCTTCAGCCTGTCCCCGCATATGGCAAAGAGCTTGCCGAAGTTCCCAAACGGTATCGAGCACAACGCGCCGTATAAGTCAAATACAAGATAATCATCCCCGGTTTTTCCGGCGCGCCGCCCGCCCAGAGCGACGACCGTGTACGCCGCCGTCCCGATGAGGAGGGGCAGCGCCAGATACCCCAGCACGGCGTTTTGGTAGATGGCGAAGTAGCCCCCCGTGAGCAGCATCGCGACCAGACCCGGCCAGGCGGCGCGGAGATCAGCCCCGCCGCTTCTTCGGAACCAGGCAAGCACAACGGCGATGAAGCACAAGGTATACGCCGTCACCCCCGCCCCCGGGTAAGGCTGGGCCAGGGCCGAGGCAGCCACCAGCTTGATAAATAGGAAGCCCAGTACGGGGATGATGCATACGAATATCAGATCGGCGCCGTCGTACTGCGGCGGCGCCTTAGGCTCCGCCGGCTTCCTGACAAGCTTCTGCGTCGTTGTTATATTCTCCATATGATCCTCCCCTATCTTATTCTTCAGTGAATTCCAGTATGTCCCCCGGCTGGCAGTCCAGCGCCTTGCAGATCTCATCCAGTGTGGAAAACCGGATTGCCTTCGCTTTATTTGTTTTCAATATCGACAGGTTCGCCTGGGTGATACCCACCCGGGCGGCCAGCTCCCCCGATGACATTTTCCGTTTGGCAAGCATGACGTCGATATTTACGATGATCGGCACGATACACACCTCATAGCGGATACTTCTCCGCTCCTGTCCGCCGCTCGGCGCGCTTCGCCGGCAGGCAACTACGGACTACTACTTAAATAGTACTAAGCCAGCGCCACATTACACGGTCAGGTCGTTTTCTTCTTTGAGCTTTACCGCCTGTTCAAATACATTTTTCACTACGCGCAGCACCAACCCGGCGAAAGCGGCAAGGATCGCCAGGATGATACCCAATATATAATAGAAGAAAAACACGATGAAGACGGCGGATACGGCGAAGCAGCACCAGGATATCACCCGCAGCGCCCGGACGTTCTCCCGGACAAATACCCGCTCAAAGGCTATATTCTTCAGCATTTTGCCCAGCATGATCAGCGCGGCGAAGGCCGGCAGGGCGCAGGCCCACAGGCTGGCCATGACCGGCAGGAGGACTAGCGCGCTCTTGCCCGCGTACCCGATATACCAGCGCAGCAGCCAGGGCAGCCCCAGGGCGCCCGCCCCCAGCAGCGCGAGAAATACGGCGATCATGATGCGCGATAGCATTAATGAGTTTGATTTCGTCCACATAACTTGCCTAGTGCATCATTCGCGAAATAACTACGCAGTTTTTTGCGAATAATACACTAGCTTCCCCCCTGACGCGGATTTATTTTCTTCCGGTAACGCCCGCAACGCGTTTTTTTGCTTCCCAACAGGAATATATCACATCATTTATTATGATGCAACATAAATTTATCGCTTTTCGATATATTTTTTTCGTTTTACAACAAACTCTTTGGCTCCATATCGAGAATGATCCTGGGCTCGTCCCCCCAGGCGGCGGACTTGGCCCTGGCTAAAGCCAGGCAGCGCGCCAGGGGCGCCCGCTTATCCGAAAGCAGGATGAGATGCCTCCGCCAGCGGTTTTTGATTTTCTCCACCGGCGCCCTCGCCGGGCCAAGCCAGATGATGTTGTCCGCTTCTTCCGCCGGCATCGACGCCCTGCAGTGCTCGGCGATCTCCCCTATCCCCTTCTCCACGTCCTCTTCGTTTTCGCCGGTCACCAGTATGCGGGCGCTTTTCTTGATGGGCGGATAGTCCAGGGCCCGCCTCAGGGCCAGTTCGTTCTCGTAGAAGCCCATATAGTCGTACGCCCCCGTGAGCTTCAGCACGGGGTTGTCCGGATAGAAGGTCTGCACCATCACTTCGCCGGGTATATCCCCCCTGCCCGCCCGCCCGGCCGTCTGGAGGATGAGCTGTATGGCCCGCTCGCTCCCCTGATAATCCGGCAGGTTGATGATACCGTCGATGTGAAGCACCGCCGACAGGGTCACGCCCGGGAAGTCAAAGCCTTTCGCCACCATCTGGGTGCCCACCAGCACGTCGGCTTCCCCGTCTTGAAATGCTTTCAGTATCCTCCCGTGGCTGCCGGCCTTCCCTGTGCTGTCCATATCCAGCCGGAGTAAATTGAGCTCCGGTATCTCCTTCTCCAGGTAATCCATCACCCGCTGCGTGCCGGTGCCCATGTACTGGAGCATGCCGCCGCCGCATTGGGGGCAGGCGGCCCATAACCCGCTTTGGTAGCCGCAGTAGTGGCAGATCAGGCGGTCGTCCGCCTCGCGCCGCCCGCCTTGCCCCGCCCGGTATGGCCGATGATAGGTGAGGGGGATGCTGCACCGGGGGCACTCCAGGCTTTGGCCGCAGTCTCTGCACAATACATAAGTGTGGAAACCTCTCCGGTTCATCAGCAGTATAGCCTGTTCCCCTTTTGCCTTCCTGTCCCTCAAGGCTTCCAGGAGTCGGCGGCTTACCGGATGGGGGTGCCCTTCCTTCATTTCCCGGTTCATGTTGACCCACAGGATAGGCGGCATCGGCCTCTTCTCTATCCTCTCCGGCAGGGGGTGCAGCGCCATCTCCCCGCGCCCCGCCCGGTACAGGCTCTCCATGTCCGGGGTGGCCGAGCCCCTCACCACCACAGCCTTACAGAACCTGGCCATGGCTTCCGCCGCGGCCCTGGCGTCATAGCGCGGCTCCGGCTCGCTCTGCTTATACGTGTTTTCATGTTCCTCGTCGATGACGATGAGCCCCAGATCCTTCACCGGGGCAAACAAAGCCGACCTTGGCCCGACGATGAGCTTGACTTCCCCGTCCATTATCCGTTGCCATTCGGCTACTCTCTGAGCCGGCGTGAGATTGCTGTGCAGTACCGCCACCTGCCCGCCAAACCACTGCCGCGCCTTCGCCGTCAGCTGCGGCACCAGGCTGATCTCGGGCACCAGGTAGATGCTTTGCCTGCCTGCCTCGGCGGCATGGGCTGCCAGGCGGAGGTATACTTCCGTCTTGCCGCTGCCCGTGACGCCGAACAGCAGATGCACGCCGAAGCGCCCCACCCCCAGATCTTCGCATATATCCTCGTAGGCCCTTCGCTGATCCGGCGACAATGCAGGGCTTAGCTCCCCTCGCATCGCATCTGCCGGCGCTTTGGCGCCCGGCGCTCTGCGTATCTGCCGGAGCCCGGTCTCCTTCCTGAGAAAGCCGCCTTCTACCCATGTGTCGGCCTGCCCCGCCGCCTCCGGGCCCCAACGCTGCCTCATCCTCCCGGCGGACATGCCCTTTGCCCCCGCCTTCTTCAGCCCTTCCCAGAGGAATTGCCAGGCGGGATCGATGAAAAGCAAATCGTTGCTATCCGGAGAATCCAGATAGTACCTGGTCTCCTGCACCGGCCTCACCGCCGGGGGCAGGAAGAGCGCCGCAGCCCTGTTCAGAGGGCAGACATAGAACCTCGCTATCCAGCGGGCCAGGGCCAGCCCCTGGCGGCTGAGCATGGGATACGGGTATACCGCCTCCCCCAGCTCCTGCATGCGGTACTCCCCTCCCGGCTCCTTGCGCAGCCGCAGGACGAGCCCTTCTTCCGCCCTCCCCCTGACTTTTACGGAATACAACATACCGGGAAGGCACGGTTGTCCTTCCCGGATGGCGTAAGTTAGTATCAACTCTTTGGCAAACGCCGGATTCATGATCAGTACGACGGCAAACATCAGCTCAGACGGAACCTGTCCTTTAGCGCCTGAACCATATCCAGCCGCTCCCAGGGGAGGTCCAGATCGTTTCTGCCAAAATGCCCGTAAGTCGCCGTCTTCCTATAGATAGGCTGCCTGAGCTTCAGGTAATGGATGATCCCGGAGGGCGTGAAGTCAAAGAGCTCGCCGACGGCTTTCACAATGTCTTCCTCATCTACCTTCGCCGTGCCGAAGGTATCCACCATCATACTCACCGGGCGCGCCACGCCGATGGCATAGGCAAGCTGCAGCTCGCACTTGGCCGCCAGCCCCGCCGCCACGATGTTTTTCGCCGCGTATCTCGCCGCGTAAGCAGCGGAACGGTCCACCTTAGTGGGGTCCTTCCCCGAGAAGCACCCGCCCCCGTGGCGGGCCATGCCGCCGTAGGTATCCACGATGATCTTCCGCCCCGTCAGCCCCGAGTCGCCCATGGGGCCGCCGATGACGAAGCGCCCAGTAGGATTCACCAGGAAGCGGGTATTGCCATCCAGCAAACCATCCGGCAGCACAGGTTTGATGACCTGTTCCACTACTTCCTGCCGTAAGCGGTCCATCTCCACATGGGGGTCGTGCTGAGTGGACACCAGTACCGTATCCAGGCGTACGGGCCGCCCGCCCTCATACTCCACGGTGACCTGGGCCTTTCCGTCCGGCCGCAGGAAGGGCAGCTTCTTTGCCCTGCGCGCGGAAGCAAGCTCCCTGCACAGCTGGTGGGCAAGGCTGATGGTCAGGGGCATATATTCTTCCGTCTCGTCCGTGGCATAACCAAACATCATGCCCTGGTCTCCGGCGCCCAGCTCCTTCTTATCCCCGGCGCCCTCTTTCTCCTCCATGGAGTGGTCTACGCCCATGGAGATATCCGAAGACTGCTCGTCGATGGCGGTGATGACGGCGCAGGTGTGGCCGTCAAAGCCCAGCTCCGGCCGGTCATAGCCGATGTCCAGTATCGTCTGCCTGGCCAGCTTCGGGATATCCACGTAAGTACTGGTGGTGATCTCCCCCATGATGAGCGCCAGGCCGGTGGTCAGAGCCGTCTCGCAGGCTACTCTGGCGTAGGGGTCATTTTCCAGCATCGCGTCAAGCACTGTGTCGGATATCTGATCCGCGAGCTTATCCGGATGCCCTTCCGTCACTGATTCTGATGTAAATAATTTTCTTGCCATACTACTTAATCCCGCCTTTTGGTTCATCTATGTCCAGCTTTCCGTTGGCGATCTCCTCCAGCGCTATGCTCACCGGCTTCTTCATCTCCGCGGTGATTTCCACAGCGGGCCTCCCGCCGTTGGTGAGCTCCCTGGCTCTCTTCGCCGTGGCTACGACCAGGCCGTATTTCGAATCCAGGCGGTCGGTCAGCTTGTCAATGGACGGCTGCCGCATGGTTGATCCTCTCCTCCCTGATGATTTCCAATACTTGCTCGACCACTTCGTCAAGCTTGTCGTTCACGACCGTGTAGTGGTACTTGTCTTCCTGAGTCATCTCCCAGCGCGCCGTCAGCATCCTTCTCCGTATCTCCTCGGGCTGCTCCCTGTTTCTCGCGGTGACGCGCCGGATAAGCTCCTCCTCGGAGGTGGCCTTGACGAAAATCATCACGCAAGCCTGGCTCATCTTCCGGTATACCTGTATCCCCCCCTGGACGTCGATCTCTAGGATGCAGTCCCTGCCGGTATCCCATATCTCTTCCACCTGGCTCTTCAATGTACCGTAACGCTTGCCGTGGACCTCCGCCCACTCCAGGAATCCGTCTTCATCCAGGCGCTTCTGAAACTCCTCGTCGGAGTAGAAGTAATACTCCCTGCCAAACTCCTCATGGGCGCCTTTCTGCCTCGTGGTGGCGGACACCGACAGGGCAAGGCGCCGGTCACGCTTCAGGAGCTCGGCGCATATAGTGCCCTTCCCCGCGCCGGATGGCCCGGATATCACGATCAGGAGGCCGCTGGGGGGCATTGTATAATGTTGGTCTTCAGCGCTCATCGTTCAACCCTGCTTTGCCTTTTCATTTCGTGGTCATTGGATGTTCTGCACCTGTTCCCTGAGCTTCTCCAGCTCGCTTTTCATCTCCACCGTCACCTTCGTCATGGCTAAATCATTTGCCTTCGAGCCAATGGTATTGATCTCCCGGTGCATCTCCTGGCAGAGGAAATCCAGCTTTCTCCCTACGGGCTGCCCGTCTTCCAGAAGCTCGCGAAACTGGGTGAAATGGCTGTCCAGCCTGACCAGCTCCTCGTCGACTCCGGCTTTGTCCGCAAACATAGCCACTTCCTGGGCCAGGCGGCTTTCGTCCACAGGCTGCTTCCCCATTAGCTCGGTGATCCTGGCCGTCAGCCGCTGGCGGTAGCTTTCCACCACGCCCGCGGCGTAAGCCAGCAGGCTTTGCCTCAGCTCCTCCATGTACCCCAGGCGCCTTCGGAAATCCTCAGCCAGCCTTCCGCCTTCGGCCTTTCGCATCTCCAGCGCCTGGGCAAGCGCCCTATCCACCGGCGGGAGCAGGAGCCCCCATACTTCTTCTATCTCCTCCTCGGCCTCATCCACCGCCAGCACCCCCGGCAGCCCGATCAACGCCGCCGCCCCGAGGTCCATAGGGACGCCCAGGCTTTGCGCCAGGTCGCGTATCCTATCATGATACTTGAGGGCAAGCCCCTTGTCAACGCGGATCTCCTGGGTAACGTCGCTTTCGTACTCCGCCTTGATATATACGTCCACCTTGCCCCGGCTCATGGAAGCCGCCAGGTACTGCTTCAGCCTCTCTTCCAGCGCGCCGTACCTCTTGGGCAGCTTGATCTGTATCTCGCTGTAGCGGTGGTTGACGGATTTTATCTCCGCCGCGATCCGCCTTCCTGCGGCCATGGACTCGCCCCGGCCGAAGCCTGTCATGCTCTGTATCAACGATCCGCCCCCTGTATGTATAGTAACCGCATGGTGCGCCCAGTGGTTATTATACCAAATACACGCCCCTATGAATAGTACTTTATGGGACAACGCCGTGAATTTATCTGCAATAAATCTTGTAATCATTTACCGGAGTCGTTAGAATAAAGCCATGACTTACGACGGCTTAGTGATGAACGGCGTAGCCCGGGAATGCCACGAGCTGCTGTCCGGCGGCAGAGTGGACAGGATAGCCCAGCCGAACAAAAATGAGATCATCCTCCATATCTACAACCAGGGCAGGAACCATAAGCTCCTGATATCGGCCCTGGCCCAGGAGGCGCGGGTGCATCTTACCTCCGCGGCGCCGCCCAACCCCGGGCATCCCCCCGTTTTCTGCATGGTGCTGCGCAAGCACCTGGAGGGGGGGCGCGTCCTTTCTGTGGCGCAGCAAGGCCTTGACCGCATCCTGCACATCAGCATATCCGCCATGGACGAGCTGGGCGACTTCCGGGAGAAGCTCCTCATCGCGGAGATCATGGGCAAGCATAGCAATCTTATCCTGGTAGACCCGGAATCCGGGCGGATACTGGATAGTATGAAGCGCATCACCGAAGCCGTCAGCCGCTGGCGCCAGGTGCTCCCGGGGGAGGTTTACGTACCGCCGCCCCCTTCCCATAAGCTCCCGCCCTGGCAGGAAAGGGAAGAGACCCTGAGCGGGCGGCTGCTCCAGGCCGGCGCCAGCCAGGCCCTGGACAAGATAATCCTCTCCACATACGACGGATTAGGGCCCTTGAGCGTACAGGAGCTCATCCACCGCGCCGGGGCGAGCCCCGTAGATACCTTGGAGTACTTCGGCCAGGGGGATTATATCCGCCTGTATCGCGCCTTGTCCGCCTTAGGAGCGGATATCGCCCAGGGCTCATACCACCCGGAGATACTCGCGTTAGCCGGGCGGCCCAAGGACTTCTCCGCCATCGCCCTCACCCTCTACCCTGCCGGGCAGCGCCAGGCCTTCGGTACGGCAAACGACATGCTGGACGCCTTCTTCCGCGGCAGGACTACGGCAAACCTCTTTCGCCAGAGGCAGTCGGATTTAGAGCAGATCATCCGCAGGGAGCAGGAGCGCTGCCGTAAGAAAGCAGGCCTGCAGGCGGAGTCCATACTGGAGGGCAAGGAAGCGCGTAAGTGGCAGGTGCTGGGCCAGCTCCTCATGGCGGAGCACTACCGCCTCCGCCAAGGTCCCGAAGCGACGGTAACGGATATCTACGACCCCGAAGGGGGCAGCGTCACCATACCCATGGATCCAAGGCTCAGCCCCGTGGAAAACGCGCAAGTCTACTTCAAACGCTACCAAAAGGCAAAGCTCACCGCGGAGAAGGCGCAGATATATTATGACGACACGATGGGCGAGCTTTCTTATCTGGATAGCGTGGCCCTGTCCCTGACCACGGTTTCCACCCTGGAAGAGCTATCCGAGGTGCGGGAGGAGCTGACTCAGGCCGGCTATCTGCGCCGGGGGGGCGGCGCCCCTACCCGGGAGCGCGGCGCCGGCAGGCCCGCCTCTAAGCTCAAGGGCGCCCAAAAAGCGAAGAAAAGCCGCGGCGGGAAGGCTGCCGCCGGCGATGGCGGCTCCGCCGGCTCCGCCGGTTCCGCCCTGGGCAGGCTACGCGCGGGGGGCTTCGAGATACTGTACGGCAGGAACAACCGCCAAAATGATTATCTGAATATGAAGGTCGCCAAAGCCGGCGACCTGTGGTTTCACGCCCAAAATATACCCAGCGCCCACGTAGTCGTCCGCAATCCCGAGAAAAAAGACGTCCCAGCCGAGGTCATCGAAGCCGCGGCAAAGATATGCCTGTGGCATTCCCAGGCAAAAGCTTCCGGCAGGGCGCCCATAGACTATACCCTTCGGCAAAACATATGGAAGCCAAAGGGAGCCAAGCCGGGCATGATGCTGTATGAGTCGTATCAGACAATATTCGTATCCGCTGATGAGGAGGATATGGCGCGCCTTATAGGTTCTTAGGGCATCATTCGCAAAATAATTAGTGTGGAACGCATGCCGCGGACTCGGCTTCAAGCTCCGCTATCCTTCTCTTTGTGCCGCCCGCGTCTTCCTCATAGACAAACTGCTGCAGCCCTGATGGGAGCGGCGCGAAGAAAACCATATCCGCATTATTTCCCGGATGGCAAAGACCCAGCCGCCAGGCGTGCAGCGCCTGACTCTGCCACCTGGGGTCGTCCCTGCGGCGGCCGTACTTGGGGTCGCCCACTACCGGATGCCCCAGCAGCTTCATATGCACCCTGATCTGATGTGTCCGCCCGGTATGCAAGTCGCATTGCAGCAAGGTTTTGTCCTTGAGCCGGTCAAGCACTTTATACGACGTGCGGGCTTCTTTACCTCCGGGTATAGCCGCCATCCTCTGCCTGTCCTTGGGGTCCCTGCCTATAGGCGCGTCCACAAGCCCGGCGGGCTCGTCCACCACGCCCCATACCAGGGCTAAGTATTGCCTTTGCATGGTCCCCGCCTGTATCTGTTCGGCCAGGCGGCGATGGGCCGCGTCCGTCTTCGCCACCGCCAGCAGACCCGAGGTATCTTTGTCCAGCCGGTGTACGATCCCCGGCCGCAGTACGCCGTTGATCCCCGAGAGGTCGGCGCAGTGCGCAAGCAGCCCGTGGACCAGGGTGCTGTGACCGCTGCCCGGCGCCGGATGGACCACCAGCCCGGCAGGTTTATTGATTACCAAAAGGCAACTGTCCTCATAGAGGATATCCAGCTCCATGGGGACCGGCTCCAGCATGAGGGGCTCAGGGGCGGGGATGCGGCAGGCAACGCGATCCCCCGCCTCCAGCTTCCTGCCGCTCTTGAGCCTTTGGTCATTGAGCAGGACGAGCCCCTCCCCGATCAGCTCCTGTATACGGCTGCGGCTGACCCCGGGAAGCGCGGCGGAAAGATAGACGTCGGCCCTTTGCCCAACGCCCTCATGCCCTATATCAAAAGTATAGTACTGCTCCGCCCGCTCCGCCATGTCTCCTCCCTGCCCCTAAGCGCCGCGTCAATGCTTTGGTTTCGCCTTATGGTTCCCGTCTTTGCCGTCGTTCAGGATGATGACCAGGGCAAACAGCAGTCCGCCGCATACCACAGCCATATCCGCTACGTTAAATATATAAGACCATATGCCCCGGAAGTCCAGAAAGTCCACCACAGCCCCATAATGCAGCCGATCGGCCAGGTTCCCCATAGCCCCCCCCGCGATGATCCCCAGAAGGATCCTTCCCGGCGACGATATCCCTTTCCGGAAGAGTACGGCAAGGTATATGCAGAGCAGGATGGCTCCGTTGATCAGGGTGAAGTACAGGCTCTTCCCCTGCAGTATACCGAAGGAAGCCCCGCTATTGTATATAAAAGTCAGATGGAAGAAGCCCGGTATCAACGCCACGCTTTCATTGACGCTCAAAGCCGATACGACGGCCCGTTTGCTGATCTGGTCGGCGGCGCAAACGCCGGCGGTGCATACGAAAGACCATATCTTGATTTTGACGGGGACTCGGTTGTCTTCTTCAGCCAGATGCTTCATATACTTCCTTCAATGCCGGATGTGGCGTTTCAGTGCCCGATGGGACGCCGGGCGCTCTGTGTCGCGAAACACTTGTACTCCGCGGACGTTGCGTTAATTTGTCAGGGCGTGGATGGGCGCGGGTATCCGCCCGCCCCGCCGGATGAAAGCCCCCGGGTCATATGGGCTCAGCTCCATGACCGGCGCCCTGCCCAGCAAGCCGCCAAACTCGGCGTAGTCCCCGGCTTTCTTACCCGGCACAGGGATCACCCGCACCGCCGTGGTCTTCCTATTGATCATCCCGATAGCCGCCTCGTCCGCGATGATGGCGGAGAGCACCTCCGGGCTGGTATCCCCCGGCACGGCAAACATATCCAGGCCCACGGAGCATACGCAGGTCATGGCTTCAAGCTTAGCCAGGCCTAAGGCGCCCTCTTCCACCGCCCGTATCATCCCCGCGTCTTCGCTGATGGGGATAAATGCCCCGGATAAGCCGCCTACATTAGATGAAGCCATGGCGCCGCCTTTCTTGACCGCGTCGTTGAGCATGGCTAAGGCAGCCGTCGTCCCGTGCCCGCCTACCCGCTCCAGGCCCATGGCTTCCAGTATATCTGCCACGCTGTCCCCTATAGCCGGCGTCGGCGCCAGGGACAGGTCAACGATGCCGAAAGGTACGCCCAGGCGCCTGCCGGCTTCCCTGCCGACCAGCTCCCCCATCCGGGTCACTTTAAACGCGGTCTGCTTGATGATGGAAGCCAGGCTGCTGAAATCCCACTCGGGGTGGTTGCGTATAGCTGCCAATACCACCCCCGGGCCCGACACGCCCACATTGATTACCGTCTCCGGCTCCCCCGGGCCATGGAAGGCGCCGGCCATGAAGGGATTATCCTCCGCCGCGTTGCAGAATACCACGAGCTTCGCGCAGCCGATGGCGTCCCGCTCCTTCGTCAACTCGGCGGTTTCCTTGATGATGTAGCCCAAACGCGCCACCGCGTCCATATTGATCCCAGCCTTGGTCGTCCCGATATTTACCGATGCGCATACGCTATCCGTGACCGCCATGGCTTCCGGTATGGCTGCCAGTAGACGTGTATCCCCTTTGGTAAACCCTTTGTGTACTAAAGCGGTGAACCCGCCGATGAAGTTGACGCCCGTGGCGGCGGCAGCCTTGTCCAGGGCCCGGGCGATATCCACGAAGCTGCCGTTATCGCACGCCTCCCCCACCATGGCGGCGGGGGTGACGGATATCCGCTGGTTGATGATGGGTATGCCATATTCCCTGGAGATGGCTTCCCCTGTGGATACCAGCTTCTCCGCCTTTCCCGTTACCTTATCGTAAATCTTGCGGCAGCACGCCGCCATGTCCTCGTGGGCGCAGTCCCTCAGGCTGACGCCCATGGTAATGGTACGGATGTCCAGATTCTCCGACTGCACCATCCTGATGGTCTGCATGATTTCGTCCGCGCTATAGTTCAAAGGCGTGCCCTCCCGCTTGGCGCCACATGGCGCCGGTACCCCGTTTCCCGTCGTCGCAAAGCCGCAAAGCCCCGGCTGTTTATATCATAAAAAACTATATCCTGTGCATGAAGCGGAAGATATCTTCATGCTGCGCCTGTATCTGCATACCCAGATCCACCCCAAGCCTCGTGAGGACGTCCTGCAGCTCCCGTATCCCCAGGCTGCTCCCCGAAATATCAACGATCATGATCATGGTGAAGAATTCCTGGAGTATAGTCTGGCTGATGTCCAGTATGTTGATTTGATTATCGGCCAGGGCCATAGCCACAGAGGCGATTATCCCTACCCTGTCCTTTCCGATCACCGTGACGATCACCCGTTTTGCTTCCAAATGGGCCGTCCTCCCTTCCGCTCGTGCTTCGTGAAGCGCTGGATTAAAAAAAGAAGCCGCCGCGCTTCCAGACCGCCGCGGCAGCTCCGGTATACCGTATCCGTCACGGCTTCGGGCCTACTTGCTTAAAGTGATTTCTTCCCCCGCGGCGACGATGAGCTTGTTTGGCGCCGCGCAGGCTTCGGCCATAGCCCTGTCAAATAGCTCGCCTGGCTTCAGATGGATGGGGATATTGTGTTTTGCCCCGATGAGCCCGGCGCATTCGGCGGCTTCCGCCAGATCCATATTGTATACGCCGTCGCAGGGGAGCAGGGCGTAGTCCAGCCCCCGGGCCGCGAAGCCTTCCATGCCCTTCGTCCTGGATGTATCGCCTGAAGCGTATATCTTGATACCGTCTACCGTGACGATATACCCGACGCACTCCTTGGGGTCGTGGTTCTTGTTCGCTGCCTCTACGGCTTCGATCCCTACGCCGCCTACGGTAAAACTATTGTGCTTGCCGCCCGCCAGGGCGTCTGTGTTGTCGATCACCCTGCATCCGGGTTTCTGCGTCACCAGCTCGAGCTTATTGTGATCCGCGTGCTGGTGGGTGATCAGAACCAGGTCTGCCGGCTTGTCGTAACCGTCCCCGATGTATGGGTCTACATAGATGACCGCCCCGTCGGCCGCCGTGATGCGATAGCTGCCATGTCCCTGATAGTATAACTTTGTCGCCATTTTTCCAACCTCCTTAATCTTTCGGTGGGGGCTTCGTCAGCCTTTAGCCGCCGGATGCTGCCTGATTTGCGAACAGACCCGGTTCCTGCCCGTCTCCTTCGCCGTATAGAGCGCCTGATCCGCCTGTTCGAAGAAATCCTCCATGGAGCTCTCCGAGTCCGGTACGATCGTGGTGGCGCCAAGGCTTGCCGTGATGGGCAGCGGGGGATGCTCCCCTATGCTGGGCACTAAGGTGGCCTCGATATTTGCGCGTATCTGCTCGGCTATCTTCAACGCGCCTTCGATGGGCGTATTAGGCAGCAGTACGGCGAACTCCTCGCCGCCCCACCTGGCCGCCATGTCCGACGAACGTTTCAGCGTGGCCTGTATGGCGCCCGCCACGGTTTTCAGAGCGACGTCGCCCTGATGGTGCCCGTAGTTGTCATTAAACAGCTTGAACTTGTCGATGTCGATCATCAAAAAGCTCACCGGCGTCTTCTCGCGGATGGCCCGGCCCCATTCAGCGTCCATCCTGGCGTCGAAGCTCCTTCTATTGGGCATATTGGTCAGCGTGTCCACCATGCTGAGCCGTTCGATGATGTGCATCTGCTCCACGATCTTCAGATTGGTCTTGATCCTGGCTAATACCACCGATTTCTTGAACGGCTTCGCCACATAGTCCACGGCGCCCATGAGCAAGCCTTTTTCCTCGTCCCCTTCATAATCCAGCCCGGATATGATGATGACCGGTATCCTCCGCATCTCGCTTGACTCCTGGAGCCGGGCAAGCACGTCGAAGCCGCTCATGCCCGGCATGACGATATCCAGCAGGATCAGGTCCGGTTTTTCCTGGGTGACTTTCTCCAAGGCTTCCAGCCCTGATTTCGCCGTAATGATGCCATAGGGCTCGGGCTCGTGTTCAGGCTCGGGCTCCGGCGCCTGGATCGGGGCGGCGACGCCGGCAGCGGGGGGCTCCGCCAGTATGCGGCGCAGCACCTCCTGGTTGAGTAGAGAGTCGTCAACGATGAGAATTTTAAAATGTTCCTGCTCCAATGTCAGCACTCCCACATGTTCACATTTCGGCGGCTATCCGCCTTGATCGCGGTTTACCCCGCGACAGTGCCCGAGACCGGGGTCGAACCGGTACGAGGTATAACCCTCGCAGGATTTTAAGTCCTGTGCGTCTGCCAGTTCCCCCACTCGGGCCGAGTGCG
>WRIW01000004.1 GCA_009782505.1 Clostridiales bacterium | reverse complement strand
GAAATCGTTCGATGCATCGCTTGCAAATAGGTATGCCCTTGACCCATTCACACTCTTGATTAGAGGTAGGAGAATCGTTTTGAGAGATACGGCCCGCGGCTTACGTTGCATCGCGATATTGATCGCCCTGGCTTTGTGCCTGCCTGCCGGATGCGCCGGACTACCCGGCTCTCCCCATGGCGCCGCTTCCGATAGCTTGCCCGACAGCGACGGGATGTCGGTGGAAGGGGTGACAGGGAAGCCCAATACCCCGGGCAGCCAAAGCCCGGCTGAAGGCTCCTGGGGCCCAGGCAACCCCGGCGGCTCCGGCAATCCGGGCAACTCCGGCAACTCCGGTTCTTCGGCATTCCCGGGGGGCGCCGGGAAAGAGGCTCCCTTTACGGCGAAGCCGGTAGTCATCGTCGCTGTCCCGGAGGAGCCTTCCGTCCTTGATCCTCATTTCGCGGCGGACGACAGCTGCCGCCTAATCACCAATAACATATACGAACCGCTCTTCCTCTTCGAAGGCGCTGTCCCCGAGCCTGTCCCCTGCCTGGCGGCCGGCTACCGCCTACTGGACGATCTCCGCTGGGAGATCACGATACGGGAGGGCGTGTACTTCCATGACGGAAGCGTCTTCACCGCGGACGACGCCGTGTACTCCGTGAACCGCGCCGTCGATCCGGCTTTCAATGTCGAACCGTTTTACGATTTGTCAACCATAGTGGGAGCGGAACGAACCGGCGAGCAAACCTTGGTGATCACTACCCGGTACCCGGATCCTTCCCTCCCGCGCCGGCTGACCAGGCTGGATATGGTCTCGAAAGCATATACGCAAAGCAAGGCCTCCGGCCCGCTGACAAAGACCGCCAACGGCACCGGACCGTATATGCTGGATCATTGGACGGCGGGAGATGAGATCGTCCTCGTTCGCTTTCGCGGGTATTGGGGGGGGCAGCCGGCCCAGGATGTAGCCGTCTTCCGCTTTATCCGGGAGCCCGCAGCGCGGGGGGAGGCCGTGCTGTCCGGGGAAGCCGATATCGCCGCCGCGCTGAGCCCCGAAGACGCCGTCGGCATGCCTCAGGCATTGTCCGCTCCGGGAACCGGTATACTATGGATCCGTTTTGATCAGAGATCCGGGGCTATGGTGAGCCAAGCGATGCGGCAGGCAGCCAACTACGCCGTCGGCAGCGATGAACTGGCCCGTGAGTTATTCCTTGACTATGCCGCCCCCTGCGAAGGCCAGATCGGCCGGCCCGGCTTCTTCGGCTACTCCGGGCTTGTGAGCGGGGCGCCGAGAGACATACGGAAAGCCGGAGAATTACTTGAAGAAGCCGGCTACGCCGGCGAGCCCCTTCGCCTACTTGCCGAATCGGGCTCCTTGCAGTGCAAGGAGTCCCTTGCCGCTGCCGTCGCCGGTCAGCTTAGGGAGGCCGGCTTCAATGTGGAACTTGACTTTGCCGAACGGAAAGTATATCTGGACGCTTTATTTGACCCAAGGAAAGCGCCGGATATGCTGCTATCCTACACAGCGAACGATTTGTATGACATGGGCGGCGTCTACTCTATGCTGGTGCATAAAGACGGCTTCCAGTCCACTGTGGATAATGCCGGGCTCAACGTCTTGATCGAAGCGGCGCGTACCGAGATGGACGCCGCCAAGAGGACGGGGCTGTACGACGAGCTGGCGCGGAAGCTCTATGAAGACCCCTTTGCCATTTATCTGCTCTCCTTGGAGGATATCTACGGCGCCGCCGCCGATCTGGACTGGGCCCCCCGCCAGGACGGCAGGATACTTATCGCGGAGATGCGTTTTTTATAGCATCACGTATAGCCTGTTATCCGTATCTCAAAGGTTCTGGGCCAGGGAAACTCAGCTGAGACAGGAAATATCTCGACTTGATACGGATGGAAAATCGCCCAAAGCCATCTGAATTCCTGCCATCCGTGCCGTTTAGCCCAATCGACCGGGTGTAATCTTGGCCTGGGTAGCAGCTCATCCACCATGAGGATATTTACTTGATTGCTTGCAGTGGGCCAACGCCATCCTATGCCAAAGCTCAAGTAAGGGAAGTTTTGCTCCACAGTCCAGTCGATTAGCTTCTGACGGACTTTGGTTTGATAGAAGTAATCGTCTACGATACGAAGCCTCTGCATATTATCATTCCTGTCGGCTGCTTCTTTCCTCTCCCGGACAGGAAAGCCTTGAGCCGCTTCCCAAAACACCAGGTGGGCCATCACTGTGCCGAGGCTATTGCCGGCGGTATTCCACCCGGCGTATGCGTCTACGTAGTCATACACATGATCCGGCCCCACGCTTTCGATGAAAGGTGCCCAGGCGCCGTTGGCCTTGGCGATATCGGCGAGCCCGGTCAAAGCCCGTGCCGGCCTGTCTTGATCCCTACGAATGGCTTTCCAGTAAGCCTTCATCTGCTCGGTTGTCGCTTCCTGGTCGGTAAACGCATAGATCCATTTCTCCCTGGCGGGGTACGTTTTGGTTTTGCCGTACAGCAACGATTCCGCGCCGTTCCCCGCGCTATATAGGTACGCTGCTTTCTCATTGAAGTTTTCCCGCAGGGGTATGGCTTCATAAGGTAGGAGGGTTTCTTCCTGCCCTTCCGACAGGTAGCGCAAGGTGAAATCCTCCTGGGCGCCGTCGTTATCTAAAGCGTGGCGGGCGATGACAAGAGGAGCGAGCTCATCCGCGCCGTGGAGGAAGTACGCTCGTTCCTGCCCTCTTTGCGCGGCAAGAGTTTTCAAGTCGTGAAATCCTTTGACATTCAAGCCGTATAGCGCGCTATCGTCCAACCCGACGACTACTTCATCCACAAGCCCCAAGTCCAGCCAGTCAAGTAAGCTTAAGCCGACGTTGTAGGCTTCGGTATATACCGATTGGTAGCGGCTGCGTATTTCCCGGGGAATAATCCCTTCAAGCTCCCGGAGCCGTCCGGTCATGTCAAGGTCGCCCGGAGCCAAAGCCAGGCGGTGTATAAGCTGCGAAAGCTCAGGCAGCTCGTTTTCGTATTCCCACATAACCTCGTCGTACTGGCTGGGCAGCAGCCTCGGCAAGATGTAGATCAAAATCAGGCGATTGGCGGACTTGCGGCTCCTGAGCAGCAGGTAATCGAACATATCCTGAAGTTTTTCGCTGGTTTGTAAGTATTGCGAGGATTCTCTGGAATTCAGCAAGCCGCCGAAAAGCAGTTCATTGATGTGGATTATACTGATATCGTAATCGCTTTCGCCCTTCTCGGCCAGCCAGCCAAAGAGCCGTGACCGGTCGCTTGGCGTAAGGAACATATCCAGCAGCTCCGGCTCCGGCAGCGTGACGGAGATGCCGGCGACGCCAGCCAGCTGCCGGGGTAGGTCGGTATTGACAGGCCTGCTGTCCAAAGGCACCAGGATCACGGAAGGCTTGGCCCGTTGCCCTTCCGAAAGGTGACCCGCCTGCAGCCACAGCAGCCCCGCCCCCGCGATGAGGAAAGCCAGAGCCAGCGTATGTGCCAATATCTGCTTGCGTTGTCCGGCGCGGCGGCGTTGCCCCGCGGCTTTTCTATCCGATCCCAAGCCCATATCATTTCCTTTGCCCATATTGTATGCTATAATGTCCTTGCTTAGCGAACAGATGCCGGGCGGTTCCTGACAATTATTATACCATACTATACCATAGGAAAGGCGAATGTCTATGGCTCCTTACATACCCCGGGTAGCGGCGATACACGATCTGTCCGGATACGGCAGGAATTCGCTGTCTGTGGTCATCCCCATCTTATCCACGATGGGTTGCCAAGCGGTAGCGCTGCCGACGGCGGTATTGTCCACCCACACGGGGGGCTTCGAGGATTATGCCTTTGAGGATCTGACGGGCTTTATGAAGAAAGCCATCGATCACTGGATGAAGCTGGATATCCGCTTTCATTGCGTATACAGCGGCTTTTTAGGTTCACCGGCCCAGGTGGAGCTTGTATCGGATTTCATCATGAGGCAGCGGGAACACAAACCTCTGGTTGTCGTGGATCCTGTACTGGCCGACGACGGCAAGCTATATGCCACCATGGATATGGATATGGTGGCGGGGATGAAGTATCTGATCAGCCGGGCCGACGTGGTCACGCCTAATCTGACGGAAGCGTCTTTGCTTCTCGGTAAATCCTATAAAGCCGACCTGGGCGAGGAGACCCTTAAGGAGTGGCTGGTGAGCCTGGCGGATATGGGCCCGGAGACCGTAGTCATCACAAGCGCACCCATTTCCGGCAAGGGCAAGGACATCAGCGTCGCGGCGTATAACCGCCAAAGCGGGCATTTCTGGCGGGCGCCATGCGTCTATATACCGGCCAACTACCCCGGCGCCGGAGACGTCTTCACCAGTGTGCTGACCGGCAGCCTGCTTCAGGGAGACAGCTTACCCGTCGCTCTGGACCGGGGCGTGCAATTCGTGACCCAAGCCATACGGGCGAGCTACGGCTTTGACTACCCCAGGCGGGACGGCGTTCTGCTGGAACGAGTGTTAGGCAGCCTCAACGGACCGGTATTCTTAGGCAGCTATGAGTGGCTGGATGAAAGGGAGGTATGATCTATGGTTCTGGGCGATACGGTGATCCATGAGGATGTATTCCGGGAAATCGTGAAGCTTGTGTTGGAAGAAGTGGACGGCATATACAGCTACGAACCGAAAAACGTCCTGGCCCCGCTTTTAGGGGAAAAAAGCGTCAAGCCGGCGACCACGATCAAGTGGGCTGCCCCCGACGAAGAAAACCAGGAGCAGGTATCCTTTGAGATCCGGCTCGCCGTCCTCTATGGAGCCGCTATTCCCCAGATGGCGACGACGATCCGCAGGGAGATAGCGGAGAGGGTTAAGAGCATCACGGGTTACGACGTCCCCGCCGTGGACGTCTACATCACAAAACTGATCCGTTTTGATAAAGAGAGGAGCACGGAAGAAGATGACGCAAAATCCACAAATCACCATCAAGATGAAGAGCGCGCGGAATCCGGAGATGGAAAGTAAACCGGAGATCGTCCTGGAGCTGGATCCGGCAGCGGCGCCGAATACGGTCAATAACTTCATCAGCCTGGCCCGGCGCGGGTACTATGACGGGCTTGGCTTTCACCGGATCATACCCGGCTTCATGGTCCAGGGCGGCTGCCCCGACGGTACCGGTATGGGCGGGCCCGGCTACAGTATAAAAGGGGAGTTCTCGGGAAACGGGATAAAGAATCCCCTCCGGCATAGCAGAGGGGTGATATCCATGGCGAGATCGGGCAGGCCGGACTCCGCGGGCAGCCAGTTTTTCATCATGGTGGATGAGGCGTCCCACCTGGATGGCCAGTACGCGGCCTTCGGCAAGGTCCTCTCCGGCATGGAGACGGTAGACGCCATCGTCCATACGCCCAGGGGGGAAATGGACCGCCCGCAAGCTGAGTTGATCATGGAATCGGTAAGCGTGGAGACCTTCGGCGAGGAATACGACGAGCCCGAGACGCTGTGAGGAGCTTCGCGGCGATACTACCAAAACACGAATTTCGCGTTAGTCGGAGCAAGGTCGCCGGACGACTTCAGTCCGGCGGCTTTTTTTACAGTATCCGGTCAAGGAACGCTTTTGTCCTGGGGTTTTCCGGTCGGCTAAACATGACGCCGGGGGGGCCCATCTCCACAATGGCGCCCTCGTCCATAAATACGACTTCGTCGGCTACCTCACCGGCGAACTGCATCTCATGGGTCACGACTACCATGGTAGCGCCCTCCTTCGCCATGTCTTTCATGACGTCGAGGACTTCCCCCACAAGCTCCGGGTCAAGGGCGGAGGTGGGTTCGTCGAAAAGGAAAAGCTTAGGCTTCATCACCAGCGCCCGGGCGATGGCTACGCGCTGCTGCTGCCCGCCGGAGAGCTGCCTGGGATATGCCAGGGCCTTTTCCTCCAGGCCCACCCGGCGCAGCACCTCGTAGGCCTGCTTTTCCGCGTCCTTCTTCGGTATCTTGCGGACTTTCACCGGCGCCAGCGTGACATTGCCCAACACGGTCATGTGGGGGAAAAGGTTAAAGCGTTGAAAAACCATGCCCGCTTCCGTCCTGAGCAGATCCACGTCATGGCCGGCGGCGGTGATATCCTTGCCGTCGATGAAGACATGGCCTTTATCCGGGCGCTCAAGGAGGTTCATGCAGCGCAACAGCGTAGACTTCCCCGAGCCGGATGGCCCAATGATGCAGTATACAGCCCCCTGGGGCACTTCGAGGTCGATGCCCTTCAGGACATGGTTCGCGCCAAAATGCTTATGGAGGCCGCTGACTTTAATCACTCACCGCCAGCCTCCTTTCGATATAGCCGGAGACCCTGGTCAGGACGAAGGTGAGGCAGAAGTATACGATGGCGGCGCCTACCATGAACACAAAGTATTCGTAATACTTGGCGCCCATGGCCCTCGCCTGGTACATCAGCTCCTTGGCGCCGATGGCGGAGACCAGGGATGTGTCCTTCAGGAGCACGATGAATTCATTGCAGAGGGGCGGGATGACCCGGCGGAAAGCCTGGGGCATGACCACGAGTTCCATGGTCTGGAAATGGCTCAGACCAAGGGCCCTGGCCGCTTCGGTCTGACCGACGTCCACGCCTTGTATGCCGGAGCGGATGATCTCGGCGATATACGCGCCGCTATTTAAGCCCAGGGCAACGATGCCCGCCAATGCCGCGTCGGGCAGAAAAGGGTTGCTCCATATGGTTGGGCCAAATATCTGCGGCAAAGCGAAGTAGAGAAAGCATATCTGCAGGAGCATGGGGGTGCCCCTGAATATCTGCAGATACAGACCGGCGAGCCAACGAACCGGGCGGTAAGCGGACAGGCGCATGAGGCCAAGTACCGTGCCCAGGATCACGCCCAGGGTCACGGAGCCGACAGTCATGACTACGGTGAGCTCCGCCCCGATGAGCAGAAGGTCATAGTGTTGTAGCAACAGAGAATAATTCATGTATCAACCTGCCGGTACGGATCATTCCTCCAGGAGCCATTCTTCGATAAGGGCGTCGATTTGGCCGTTGTTCTTCAGTGTTTGGATCGCGCCGTTTATGGCTTTGACCAAATCGTCGTTGCCCTTCTTGATGAGGATAGCGTTATCCTCGTAGCTCAGTATCTCTTCCAATACGATGAAGCCGTCCTTAGCCGCGTAGTTCCTGACTACAGGCAGATCCGCGACCGCCGCGTCGCAGCCTTTATTCTTAAGCTGCATGAAAGCCAGGGCATAGTTGTCCATACCGATGATCTCTGCGCCGGGGATGTTCTCCTCCGCCGCTTCCATACCGCTGGTGCCCATCCCTACGGTGATTTTTTTGCCATGCAGGTCCTCGATCTTCGTATAGCCGGAATCCGGATTCACGGCTATGGCTTGCCCGCCGCTGAGATACGGGATGGAGAAATCAAAGGTCAACTCCCTCTCCGGGGTGATGGAGAAGCAGGACATGCCGATATTGACCTGCCCGGTCTGGACTGCGGTCTCTATGTTTTCAAAAGTAATATTCACCAGTTCGTAGGATACGCCCAGCTCCTTACAAATCAAGTCCAGTAAAGCGATATCAAAACCGATCACATTGCCTTCCCCGTCCTCATACTCGAAGGGCTCGTAGTCGGGGCTGTTCCCCACGGTGATCTTGCCGGCTTCCTTGATGGCTTCCCAGACAGTTTTATCAGCGCCGCCGGAAGCAGCCGGCTGGCTTCCCTGCCCGCAGCCAGCCAGGGTCAGGGCGAATATCAGAATGAAAACGATAGTTGAAACGGCCAGAATACTTTTTCTCATGGAAATCCTCCTCCATAACTTTTCAATAAAGCCATTATAATACAACGCGGGCGCAACAACAATACGCATTATCGACCGCGAAAAACCGGGTCAGCGTAAAATCCAAAAAAATACATACTCAGCGACGACTTAACCCTTGCTTTTTCCGCCGGGCAGAATTATTTTATTTATTAAGGAGTTGGTATACGATGAAAGTCTTGATTTGCGATCCCGTATCCGAACAGGGTATCGACATACTTAAGCAGGAAGAAACGCTGGAGGTAGACGTCCGGCTGAAGCTCAGCGAGGACGAGATCGCCGCTATCGCTGGGGATTATCACGCCATGGTGGTTCGCAGCGAGACCAGAATTACCAAAAAGATAATCGAGGCTGCGGATCAGCTTAAAGTCATCGGCCGGGCTGGAGTAGGGGTGGATAATATCGACATTGCCGCCGCCACGAAGAAGGGCGTGATCGTGATCAACGCCCCGGACGGCAATACGATATCCGCCTGCGAGCATACTATGGCAATGATGCTGGCCCTAGCCCGCCACGTACCCCAGGCGGATCACTCCCTCCGCGAGAACCTCTGGGATAGGAAGAAGTACACCGGTATCGAGCTCAGGGGGAAGACTATAGGCATATTGGGCTTCGGTAAGATCGGCACGGAGATAGCCATCCGCTGCAGAGCCTTTGGGATGAATATCCTGGCCTACGACCCCTATGTGACCCAGGATAGGGCCCAGCACTTCAACGCTACGCTGGCGGATCGGGAGACCATATACCGGGAGGCGGATTTCATCACGGTCCATATGCCCCTTACCGATGAGACTAAGAATATGATTGCGAAAAAGCAGCTGGAGATGATGAAGCCCGGCGCCCGCGTCATCAATGTCGCCCGGGGCGGGATCATAAATGAAGAGGATCTGTACCAGGCGGTCAAAGACGGCGTCATCGCAGGCGGCGCCATCGACGTGTGGACCCAGGAGCCCATGACCGACCATCCTCTTTTTGAGCTTCCCCAGATGGTAATCACACCCCATCTGGGCGCCTCCACCGAAGAAGCCCAGATCAATGTGGCCTTGGAGGTTGCGGAAGAGATACGACGGGTCCTGCTTGGTTTGCCAGTCCACAACGCGGTCAATATACCATTCGTCCAACCGGAAATCATGGAGAAAGCCCGGCCTTTCATGACCCTTGCCGAAAAGCTGGGTAAGCTGGCGGCTTATATGGCCGACGGCCCGGTGAAATCCACGGACATCCGGTTTGTGGGGGATTTCAAGAATCTAGATCTGCAGCCTTTAGTCAACTCTTACTTAAAAGGCTTGCTGCGGCCCATGCTCGACGACGCGGTCAACTATGTGAACGCGCCGGTGATCGCCAAGGAGAGGGGGATCAACGTATCCTTCGCCCAAAGCGACGAAGCGGGGGACTATACGAATAAGATGCTGGTGACCATCAAAGGCGGGAACTGGAGCCATCAGTTCGCGGGAACGGTATTTCAAAACAACGACCTCCACATCGTGGAGATCGATGATTATCCTCTGGATATACGCCCGGAGGGCCATCTGGTGCTGGCGCCCCATAAGGACCAGCCAAAGGTCGTGGGGCAGGTGGGCATGGTGCTGGGCGACCATGACGTCAACATCGCCGGTATGCAGCTCGGCCGCCGGGAGCAGGGCGGGGTATCCCTGATGATCCTCACGGTGGATAATGTGGTGGATGATTCTGTCCTTGCCCTGCTCCAGGAGATACCCGCCATCCACAAAGCGGCTTATCTGAATTTCGACTGAAAAGGAACACAAAGGGGACGGTTCTTATCTCTAGCGGTGTGTGTACATCGAAGCCAGGTTCAGATAGATGGGCAGCCCGTGTTCCAGCAGGATCTCGTTTGAGCCGGTGATGAGGGGCACCAGATACTGCAGCCCTCTATAGGAAGCATGGTTCCTGGCGGCGTTGAAGTATTCCGCCGGCACGGTCTTTACCGCGTTGGCGACCTCGGATACGTCGGCATATACATACTCTGTCTGATACGGATCGTCCGAAAGGCGCCGGATGGCGGCCATCTTACCCGTGAGCCCGCCCAGGGCGCCCTTCGCGGCGAACCTGCCCAGCTCCTCGCTCTCCCGCAGGTCGGTGGCGGAGGTGTAGTGGGCGGCGCATCTCTGCAGCAGGCTTAGTTCGATAGAGCGTACTTTGATGCCAAGCTCCCTCCGTACAAGGTCGGCGAGTACTGAGCCGGCCCCGCCCAATAGCTGATGCCCGAAGGAGTCGGTGATGCCCGTGTCGGAGAGGTATTTCCCCTGATCGTCCCGGATGCCTTCCGATACGATGACCAGGGCCTGCTTCTTCTGCGCGCGTACAGCCGCCAGGTCGCGCATGAATCTTTCTGTGCTGAAGGGGGTCTCCGGCGAGTAGATCAGGTCGCATTGAGCCTGGTTTTCCTTGTCTCGCGCCAGTGAAGCCGCCAGAGATATCCATCCGGCGTCCCGGCCCATCACCTCGATGATCACGGCGCAGTCCATGTCGTACACCATATTGTCCTGGGCGACTTCCTGCACCGTGGTCGCCACATACTTCGCGCAGCTCCCGAACCCCGGGGTGTGGTCCGTGCCCACAAGGTCGTTGTCGATGGTTTTCGGCACGCCCATGAAGATCATTTCCCGGTTTTGGACCTTCGCGTACTCGCCGAGCCTGTACACTGTATCCATGGAATCGTTGCCGCCGATGTAAATAAAATACCGGATATCGTATTTCTCGAATATCTGGAAAATCTTCGCGTACTCCTCCGGGCGCTCCTCAGGAGACTTCAGCTTGAAGCGGCAGGAACCCAGCGAAGCCGCGGGGGTCTGCCTCAGCAGCTTGATCTGATTGTCCGAGTTCAGTATGGGGCGGAGATCCAGCAGCTTTTCCTCAAGGATGCCTTGTATGCCGTTTATCCCCCCGTAGATCTTCCCGATATCCCCGTTGACCGACATTTCCAGAAAAGCCCCGCAGAGGGACGCGTTGATAGCCGATGTGGGCCCGCCGGACTGGGCGATGATGCAGTTGCCTTTCATATAACATGCCTCCTTATTGATTGACGCGTATATCCAGCCTACGCCTTTTTGCGCTTGATCACTTCTTTTGCTTTACGGTAAATCTCTTCCGGCGTAAGCCCGAACTTCTCCATGAGGTAATCCTGCGTGCCGACTTCGCCGAAGCTGTCCCGTATACCCACCCGGCTCATAGGCGTCGGGCGTTCTTCAGCCAACACTTCCGCCACTGCGGAACCCAAGCCGCCGATGATATTGTGATTCTCCGCCGTGACGATGGCACCCGTACACTCGGCGCACTCCACGACGCAGGCCCTGTCGATGGGCTTTATGGTAAACATATCCACTACCCTGGCGCCGATCCCGTCGGCTGCCAGCATATCGGCGGCGGCCAGGGCGTTGACCACCGTCATACCCGACGCGATCAGGGCTACGTCGGCGCCTTCCCGGAGCAAGGCCGCTTTCCCGAGGGCAAAGGACGCGCCGGCAGGATAGACGTCCGGTATCTGCTTTCTGGGGGAACGCATATACACCACGCCGTAGATTTCCTTAATGAGGGGGACGAGGGCGCCCATCATGACCGTATCCGACGGCTCCACGATGGTGATCTCCGGGATGGAGCGCAGCACCCCCACGTCTTCGAAGGACATGTGGGTCCCGCCGTTGTACGTGGCGCTGACCCCGGCGTCGCAGCCCATGATCTTCACATTCAAGCCGGCGTAGGCACAGGACTGAAAGACCTGGTCGCATATCCTGCGAGAGGAAAACACGGCGAAAGAATGGTAGAAAGGGATAAACCCCACGGCGGATAGGCCCGCCGCCACGCCGCAGCCGTTGGCTTCGGCAATACCCACATTGAAGGAGCGGCCGGGGAACTCATTGGCAAAGGGTACGGTACCTGTGGAACTGCTCAGGTCGCAGTTGACGGATACGACCTTGTCGTCCTCCCGGGCGGCCCGGATCAACGCGTTGACATAGGCGGTGCGCATTTCGTCTTTACTCATGGGATGGCTGTCCAGAGTTTTTGTTATACCGCTCATAGCAAGTCACCTCCCGGATAAGTACCGGCGGCGTAGCGCCGCTCGATCTCTTCGATCCCTTCTTTCGCCATACCCTCGTCTATCGTCATATAATGATTGAACGATTCCCGCTCGGCAAAGCTCACGCCGAGCCCCTTAAGCGTATCCAGGATGATCACCGAAGGTTTGCCTGTCTCCTCCTTCGCCCTGCATATCGCGGTATAGATCGCTTCGGCGTCATAACCTTTTACCGTTTGGGATTGGAAACCGAAGGATTCGAATTTCCCGCGGATATCCAGGGGCGGGCTGACATAGTCCAGCTCCCCGTCCAGCTGCTTCTTGTTCCAGTCCACAAAAAGGATGAAGCGATCCAGCCCGAATGTATTAGCAGATTGGGCAGCTTCCCATATCTGGCCTTCGTTGAGCTCCCCGTCGCCGACTATGCAGTAAGTATAGTTATCGAAGCCTTTCGTCTTATTCCCTAGGGCTATGCCTACCGCCGCCGATATCCCCTGCCCCAGGGAACCGGTGGACATATCCACGCCGGGGGTCTTCCTCCTGTCGGCGTGGCTGGGCAGGCGCGTGCCGCCCTTATTCACCGTCTTGAGCCAGTCCATGGGAAAGAAGCCTTTGAGAGCCAGCGCGGCGTAGAGCGCCGGTCCGCAATGCCCTTTGGACAGGACCAGCCAGTCCCGCTCCGCCCATCCGGGATTCGCCGGGTCTATCCGCATGACGCCGCCGTATAGGACGCCCAATACATCCGCTATGGACGCCGACCCGCCGATGTGGCCGAAGCCCGCCTCAGCCAGGGCGCGTATGGTTTCGATCCGGATGTCGGCGCTGAGCCTCCGCATGGCTTCTACGCCGGCTCCGCCTTTGGTATCAACCCCTTGCATGATGATGTCCCTCCTTAAAATCCAAGATAACCGCCGTCCACCGGTATGATGGCGCCGCTGATATAGTCGGAAGCCCCGCTTGCCAGAAAGACGACGACGCCCATCAGGTCCTTGCTTTCCCCCCATCTGCCCGCGGGGATACGGCCGGTATGCGTCCTGCCCAGCTCGGTATCGACGAGGTTTTCCGTGAGTTTTGTCTTCATGTACCCGGGGGCGATGGCGTTGACGTTGATCCCCTGGGCGCACCACTCGTTGGAGAGGGCTTTGGTCAGCTGCATCACGCCGCCTTTGCTCGCCGCGTAGGCGGGAATGTTTTTGCTTCCAAAAAAGGAGCAAAGGGAGGCGACGTTGATGATTTTGCCTTTGCCTTGCGGGATCATTATCTTTGCCGCCGCCTGGCTGGCAAAAAACATGGCATTGAGATTCACGTCGATGATCTGCCGCCACTTGTCCGCCGGATAGGTCAGGGCTTCGTTGCGGTACTGCAGTCCCGCTCCGTTTAGCAATATATCCAGCCCTCCGCCAAATATATCCTGAGCATTCGCGAAGGCGCCCGCCAGGGAGCCCTCGTCGCAGAGGTCGCATTGGATGGAGTAGTATCCCGCCGACGCGCCGCCCAGGGAATCTGCCAGCTTATGCACCTCCGGCGAGATGTCCGCGATAGCCACCCTCGCTCCCGCTTCCCGTAAAGCGATTGCCATTCCGTAGCACAAGCCCGCGTCGTTGGACGCGCCCGTGACCAGGGCGCTTTTTCCCGCCAGGGAGAAGCTGTCTAAGATGCTCATGAAAATCCTCCTTGATCGTAATACGGGTCTGCTCACGCGACGCCCGGCGGGGCGCCGCCCCATACCCGGTCTCGCGGTAGGCCGCGTCTCAGCCCCAGGGCGCCAGGCTGCCGTCCTCATTGAATAAGGCGCGGGGCGTATCCTCGATTTGTATCCTGCCGTCGCCGCCAAGCTCATCCGCTAAAGCCTTAGATAGAAGCACCTCGCCCAGATGGAGGGTGTTTTCGATGCGGATGACGCGGGCCTTCTCCGGATCAAGCCTGCCCCGGGCGCGGAAGCTCCAGTCCATAGCCTGCCGGGCATGATCCGCGATCATGGGGAGCTTTCCCCTTAGGATAAATGTAGAGGTGAGGATGTTTTCATAGGTAGCCTGAAAGTCGATCTTGCCATAGAGCTTTTTCGTCATGAAGTCCGCCAGCCCGAAGCCACAGGCATTACCATGGGAGGCCTCGGTGAGATCGTCGATGATGATATGCTTGATTTTCGGTTTGGGCTTATCTTCCAGCTCGTCGATCATCATGCGCCCGATGATGTTGGTGTCCATCCCGCAGCCGGAGATATTTTTTCCGATATAGTCCACCATCAGGACGTCGATTTCTTCGGCGGGCAACGCGGGCATCCAGGCCCGGGCCGTCTTCAGCAGCTTCTTTTCTTCCTCGATGAGGTTTTCCGGCGGTAAAGCGCGTACCAGCGCTGTCTCGTCGTAGGCGTTCTCCACTACGGCCAGGCCTAGCAGTATCTTGTTTTGCTCCAATATCCGCTGAGCGGTGGGGATCAACAAGTTCGCCAGCCCCCAGGCGGTAAAGCTGTGTATCTCCAGAGCCAGTTTATGCTTGCCAAGGCCGATCACGCTCATCTTGACCAGGCCGCTTTCGATCTCCCCGGAGAAGTCCGTGTGGGGCTTGACCCTATTCACTAGGATGACGCCGTCGGACTGCCAGGCGTGTTTGTCCATGTAGACGCGGTTTTGCAGGCCTGAGTTGTCCAGCTCCACGACCTCCATACCGGAGTGTACCGGCGCCCCCATGCTTTCTTCGGTGATCCCGTATCCGGCGAGTATGGCCGCCTGCCCGGCCGCGGTGGCGCCGCCGTGGCTGCCCATAGCCGGTACGATAAAGGGCCTGCCGCCCTTAGACTTGACGAAATCACACACGGCTCTCACGATGACCGCGATATTCGCTATGCCCCGGCTGCCTGTGGCGATGGCGATCTCGCCGCCTTCCGGGATGACGACCGCCGAAGACTCAAGCTCCCGGAGTACGGCCCCCGTTATATTGTCCAGCTTTTGCCTTTCGAAGATAAGCTTCGCCTTATATAATTGTATATCCTTCATCCTACGCCTCCCCCAGTACGCCGCCGGCGAGAAACTCGTAAAATCTATAAATCGCGCTATGGTCCAAAGCCCCGCAGCTATTGGCGTTGAGCCACTGCAGCATCTCCATCACAAGGGGGGCGACCTGCAGCGGGGCGCCGAAGGCGTGAGCGGTGTCCACGGCGTTTGCCAAATCCTTGATGTGGAGATTGATCCGGAAGCCCGGGTCATAGCTCCCGGCGATCATCATGGGGACCTTCGCTTCCATGACGGCGGAACCGGCAAGGCCGCCTTTGATGGCGTCCAGCACAGTCTCCGGCGCCACGCCTGCCTTCTTCGCCAGGGTGAAGGCTTCGGCGCAGGCGGCGATGTTCGCGGCGACGATGATCTGATTCGCCAGCTTCGTGGTGTTGCCCGCGCCGATCTCCCCGCAGTATACGGCGCTGCCGCCCATCTTGAGTAGGATGGCCTCTTTCGCCGCGTCGAAATCCGCCTTGTCCCCGCCGACCATGATGGTCAGTGTGCCGTCTATGGCTTTCGGCTCCCCGCCGGAGACAGGCGCGTCCAGCATTCGGACGCCTTTCGCTTTGCAGGCGATGGCGACCTCCCGGGAAGCGGCGGGGGCGATGGAACTCATGTCGATGATGAGCGTTCCGGGTTTAGCTCCTTCCAACACGCCCGCCCCGCCCAATATGACTGCTTTCACGTCCGGCGAGTCAGGGAGCATAGTGATCACCACGTCGCAGTGTGAAGCCAAATCCGCCGCGCTATGCGCTTTTTCAGCGCCTTCCGCGGCCAGTTCTTCCACAGCGGCTTGGGATCGGTTGTATACGATCAAGCTATATCCTGCCTTGATCAGGTTTCTGCACATGGGTTTTCCCATGACGCCCAGGCCGATAAATCCGATTTTCATTGACGAATCACTTCCTTTACCGAAAATTAGCCCGCATAAATCTTAAGCCCGCCGCGGCGTCCTCCGCCAGGGACTTCGAGTATGCTTCTATGCTGACTCTGGCGTCATAACCCGCCAGCTCCAAGGCTTTGATGAAAGCCGGGTAAGCGCTGTCTTCACTCAAATCCGCCGGAAATGTCCGCTCCCCGGCGCGGGCGAAATGCACATGGGCCAGCCTGCCCCTCCCCATGATAGCCAGATGCCTGATATCCTCGCGCTCCCAGCTGTGATGGTAGTAATCCACCAACACTCTCACATTCTCCGCGCCCACCGCGTCCGCCAGGGCGCAGCCCTCACTGAATGTGTTGATCAGGTTGCACTCCTCCCGTCGCAGAGGCTCGATGGCCAGGGTGACGCCGGCTTCACAAAAGATAGGGGATATCTCCGAAAGGAGGTAAACGAGCTGATCCCGGGCCTCGGATAGGTTAAAGCCGGGAGGGGACATTTTCGCCGGGCCGCTCCCGAAAACGATGATTTTCGCCCCCAGCCGGCTTGCCTTAGCCACAGCCTGCTTCACATAGGCGAAGATGACGCCGTAGTCTACTTCCGGCCCTGTGAGCCGCATGTGGCGGGGGAAGAAGTTATTGCAAGCTTCGCAGGGAATACCGGCGCCGACCAGCGTCTCCCGGACCCGCGATAGATCCGTATCATCCAGCGCCATAAGCTCCGCCAGGGGCAGCTCTACATAATCATATCCGAGCTCCGCCAGCAGCCCGATGTGTTTGGCGCCCGTCCCGCCGTCGGCGGCGTGCATATTGGTACAGCATCCGATGCGCATATTTCGCTCCTGAATAAACGCTGCTGTTCAGGGAGCCCCGGCAAAGAGGTTATCACTAATCAGCAACCACTTAATCGCTATGCTTTTCAGTATACACAACTTTTTCCCCAATTTCCACTTGTATATGATAAACTTATGGCAGCCGAACATAAGGAGGCTGACTCATGTCTTTCAAACGCCTGGGCGGATTGATCGCCCAAAAGAAGAACCCAACTGTAGCGGGGCTTGACCCGCGCTTAGATCACCTGCCACCGGACCTGCGGGGGCAGGTGGGGCGGGACGGCTCCCTGGAGTCCGCCGCCGGGGCGATCCTGGCGTTTAATAAAGGGCTCATCGACGCCCTTGCCGACGTGGTGCCGGCAGTCAAGCCGCAGCTTGCCTGCTATGAAGCCTTCGGATTGCCGGGGCTGGCAGCCCTGCGCGAGACGATGGTCTACGCGGCATCAAAAGGCTTATACGTCATCGCCGACGCCAAGCGGGGGGATATCGGCTCTACAGCGAAGGCCTACGCCGACGCCTTTCTTGGGGAGACCATCGTGGGCGGTTCGGCCCACCGCCCTTTCCCAGCCGACTGCATGACCGTCAACCCGTATCTGGGCTCGGAGGGCGTACTGCCCTTCGTCGAACGCTGCAGGAAGTATAGCCGCGCTGTCTTCGTACTGGCTAAGACGTCAAACGCCTCGGCGGGGGAGCTTCAGGACCGTGATGTAGAAGGCGCTCCCCTCTACCGGCGCGTAGCGGAGTTAGCCGCGGCATGGGGGCCGGAGTATGTGGGGCTCGTCGTAGGCGCCACTTACCCTGAGCAGCTGGAGGAGCTTCGCCGCGCGCTGCCGCAGACCTTTTTCCTGATCCCGGGCTACGGCGCCCAGGGCGGCGGCGCGGATGATGTGGCGCCCGGCTTTGGCCCCGGCGGCGCCCGCGCCATCGTCAATTCATCCCGGGCCATCAGCTGCGCATGGCAGAAGAGCGGCCTTCCCTGGCAGGAAGCCGCCCGCGCCGAAGCGCTGCGTATGCGGGACGAATTGCGGCAAACGCTGAAACTATAATGAACGGATGGAGGATTTACGATGAAAGCTCTATACTATCTGGGCGATAAAACCTTGGAATTAAGGGAAATACCGGAGCCCATACCGGGGGAAAATGAATACCTGATCAAAATCGAAGCCTGCGGTATCTGCGGGTCGGATTACGAGGGCTATCTGGGTAAGACGAACCGGCGCATCGCCCCTATGGTCATGGGCCACGAAGCCGCGGGTACCGTCGTCAAAGCGCCGGCTGGTGGGAGATACGCGGCAGGGACGAATGTGGCGGTATTTCCAAACTACTACTGCGGTAAGTGCGACCAGTGCCGTGAAGGGCTGACGAACAACTGCGCCGACGGGACATTTCTCGGCATCCTTACCTTTGACGGGTGCATGGCTGAGTATGTCACAGCCCCGGAGAAATACATCCTGCCCTTCGGTCCCTCCCTTTCCCATGAGACGGCGGCGATGGTAGAGCCTCTGGCTGTAGCCCTGGACGCGGTTTCCAAGATCACAGACGAAGAGCTGCGGAACGCCGGCTACACCGCGGTCATCGGCGGCGGTACCATCGGCCTCATGGTGCTACTCATGCTCAAGCGCAGGAAGGCGAAAAACATCATCGTCAGCGATACCTTCGATTTTCGGCTGGATCTGGCAAAAAAGCTGGGCGCGGACGCTGTGATCAATCCGCTGAAGGAAGATTTCACCGCCGCGATAAAAAAAATCACGGGAGGCAAGATGTGCTCCCTGGCCATCGAAGCCGTGGGCTTTACCGCCACAGCCCAGTCCTCCCTGGACGCCCTCCGGCCCGGCGGCATAGCCGTATGGGTAGGCAACGCCCAGAAAATCATCGAAATCGACATGCAGAAGGTGGTCGTGACGGAGCTTACGATCCGCGGCAGCCATATCTACAAGCTGGAAGAGTTCGAGGCGTGCCTTAAGATGATGGCGAAAGGCGAGATAGACGTGTCCGCATTGATCACGGATCGTTATGCGCTGAAGGACGGCGCCGAAGCCTTCCGCGCTTTGGAAGACAACAAGGACGGGAAAAAGCTCAAGGTCATGCTGCGGATGAACGGATAAGCGTTATTCCTTGCCCTGAGCGAATTCGTCGATTTCCCGCATATATCCGGGTATGTCGATATGCTGAGGGCATCTATCAGAGCACGCCCCGCATCGCGCGCAGTTTGACGCTTTCTCCTTCTCCTCCAGCGTACTGTAGCCGTTGTCGAAAGGAATGCGGTACCTCACCATACGGTAGTGATTGTAGATCGAAAAAATCCTCGGGATATCCACGCCTTCCGGACAAGGCAAGCAGTAACGGCAGCCGGTACAGGGGACGAAGCCGGAGCGGCTATAGATCTCGGCCGCCTGCTCAAGCAGCGCCTTTTCCGCGTCGGACACCGGTTTGAAGCTATCCATAGTGGCGACGTTGTCCTCCAGCTGCCCCATGGTGCTCATCCCGCTGAGGACAGTGATCACATTGGGCAGGGAAGCGGCATAACGGATGCCCCAGCTGGCCAGGCTGGCCTCCGGCTGAGCCCTCTTGAGTAATCCGGCGGATTCCTCATTCAAGGTAGCCAGGGCGCCGCCGCGTAAGGGCTCCATCAGTACTACTGGTATACTGTGTTCTGTCAGCAGTTCGTACTGGCGGCCGGCGTCGTATGCCTGCCAGTCGATATAGTTCAGCTGGATCTGGGCGAAATCCCATTCGTAGCGATCGATAAGCCGCTCCAGCAGAGACAAAGTCCCGTGAAACGAAAAACCGATATGGCGGATCTTGCCCTCCTCCTTCTTCCGCCTCAGCATGTCATACATACCGATCTTCCCGAAGTTGACGAAGTATTCCTCATTCCCCGCGGCCCGGGTAGCTTCTTTCGCCAGATTGTGGACGAGATAGAAATCAAAGTAGTCCGTCTTGCATCGTTCGGTCTGCTCCCGGAATATCCGCTCAAAGTCTCCGGCGTCTTTTACCATCCACGGCGGGCATTTTGTGGCCAGATTATAGCTTTCACGGGGATGCTTCGCAAGAGCCAGACCGGCGAAGGTCTCGCTCCCACCATAGGTATAAGCGGTATCGAAGTAGTTGACGCCCTTTGCGATGGCGCGATCCACCATCCTGGACGCCTCTTCCTCGTCGATGTCAAAGGTTTTACCCGGAAGCCTTGGCAAGCGCATGAGACCGAAGCCAAGCAATGAAATATCCTTACCGCGATATGTTCGTGTTTCCATGCCAATCACCTTTCAATCCCATGGATTATTTTACAGAGTATCAGGCATTACTGGTGTAGCGTCCAGCACAATGCACTTGACCGCCCGGCCCTCTTCATCGAAGCGAGCCGGACGGTCTTCGTTTTGCAGTCAGCGCATTATGCTGTCGGCCCAACGCCGACGGTTTAGCTCAGTGCGCAGCGAAAGGCTTTAGCGCAGCCCGCCTCGTATCAGCCCTGCCTCTGGTAGAAAGTCCTGCCGTACTTGTTGTACTCGTCGGTGATCCAGAAAGCATGCTTCTTCGCTCTTTCCAAATCGTCCTTCGCGCCATAGAATGAGGCCCAGAAGCAGAACCCGCCGCCCGGGGCGTAAGTGTCGATACAGTCCCGCACAGCCTGGCGGACTACTTCTTCCGGCGTACCCGGCCATCCGGGGGCGCCCTGGGAATCCCAGCAGCCGGTAAGGATCATTTTGTTGCCGTATTTCTTCTTGACGCCGACCAGGTCGTTGGATATCTGCGCCGGGTTCCATATCCTCACGCCGAAGTCGATCCAGTCGTCGATGAAGTCTTCGCAGCGGCCGCAGTCGTGCATGTCGATAGGGATGCCCCGGTCTTTCGCGATCTTCCCCATACGCGCCTGGAAAGGCTTCATCATCCGCCGGTACATTTCAAGGGAGATAAAGGGGCTGCGGGCAGTGGCGTTGTCGTCCCCCATGCCGCATATATCCGGTTTGATCAGGTCGATGAGGTTTAACGCGACTTTTTCGTTGTACTCGGTAAGATATTCAAATAACGCCATACATTCTTCGGGCTCCTCCTGTAGGGCGATGAGACCCTCGGTAAAGCCCATGAAGTTCGTCAAGGTCTGGAAATATCCGCCGCTGAGACCGAACTGGAGCGCGCTTTCTTCCCGGTTGATCTTTTCGACGGCTTTCTTGGCTATCCCTTCCCAGTCGACGCCTTCAAGGCTTGGCGTCTTGATGACGTCCCGCCACTTGGTGATGTCATCCAGGATGAACCGGTTGGGGACGGGCAGCGACAGACCATCGGTACTGTCTGTGGCTTCGTACTCCACGCCGTAGATATCGATACGGCCTCCGGCGGCAGTCCGCCTGGGCGGATGGACTTCCGCCATCGCGTTTAGGCAGCAGGGTGTGTGGTGCTCATGGTCGACCTCGTCGGCATAAGGCACTATGCCTTTCCGGGGTACCCAACCCGGCTCCTGCCCGTTGATGACGCGCATCAGGTTTTCTTTTTCTGTCATCTTTGCCATAAATTAATTCTCCTCCTTTATCAAACAGCGATAACGCCATTCGTTTACATAACGCATCGGATGAAGCCGATCAACCTTGTTTCTGATAGAACGTCCTGCCGTATTTGTTGTACTCATCCACCAGCCAGAGCTGATGATTTCTGGCTTGCTCGTCGTCAAGAGAGCCGATGACATAAGGCCAGAAGCAGAATCCGCCGCCTGGGGCGAACTCGTCGATGCAGTCCCGCACAGCCTGGCGGACGACCTCTTCCGGGGTACCGGGCCATCCGGGAGGCCCCTGGGAATCCCAGCAACCGGACATAACCAGCGAGTTGCCGTATTTCTTCTTGATCCCCGCCAGATCATTCGTCGTCTGCGCCGGGTTCCACGCCGTGACGCCGAATCCCCGCCAGTCTTCGATGTTGTCTTCGCAGCGGCCACAGTTGTGCATCTCCACGACGACGTCCCGGTCAGTGGCGATTTTCGCGAGACGGGCATGGTAAGGCATGACCAGGCGCTGATACATCTCCCGGGAGATGAAAGGGTTGCGGGCGGCAGCGGTGTCGTCCGTGATGCCGAAGGTATCCGGCTTGATGTAGTCGATGAGGTTCAACGCGATGGTTTCATAATACGTGCCCAGATAGTCGTAGAGGGCCAGTACTTCTTCGGGCTCTTCCTGCATGGCGCAGAGACCTTCGTTGAACCCCATAAAGTTCATAAGCGTCTGGAAATAACCCACATGGGTGCCCATGGATACGGCGGTCTCATGCCGGTCGATGTGGGCGACGGCTTTGCGGCCGATGGCTTCCCAGTCTTTGCCCTCCAGGCTGGGAACCTTGATGACGTCCCGCCATTTTGTGATATCATCCAGGATAAAACGGTTGGGCAACGGGAGCTCCATCCCGCCGGTACTGTCGGTGGGTTCGTATTCTACGCCAAATATATCCACACGTCTGCCGGCGGCGTTAAGCTGACGAGGGAATATCTCAGGCATGGCCTGCATGCTGGCCGGAGCGTGCTCCTCGGGATCAATGTCGCCGAAAGGCCCGCCGCCTTTGCGCGGCACCCAGGCAGGCTCCAGCCCCCGCATCACCCGCATCAGGTTTTCTTTTTCGGTTATCGTCATGATACCCCCTAGAACTTAACGACTTTCGGGTCTCCGCCGAAAGATGAAAAAGTCGCCGTAGCGTCTTTCAGATACAGCACCTGGGTGTTGGCGTCGTCGGCTTTGTACATAGCCGCCAGCTGGGGATACGCATCCAGCATGCTTTGCTTCGCTTCGATCCGGTCGTCGTTTACCGCCGTCGCCGCCACGCGGAGCCAATTGGGCCCGTCGCAGGCGCAGATCTCGATCTTGGGTTTCGCCGCCATCTGCTTTGACACATCTTTCGCCTTACCTGTCTGGATGTAAAGCTTGCCGTCGAAGATGTGCGCCGTACCGAAAGGACGGACCCTGGCCTGGTCGCCTTCTACCGTGGCGAGATAATAAGTGCCGCATTTTTTCAGGAAATCGCATACTTCTTGCATTGAATAAGCCTCCTTCGAATAATTATAATATACGCCTCCGGCGTATGGAATACTATGGCAGCCTTCGCGCCGTCTTCTTAGCCTCCGCCGATCTGCGGCATGAGCAAGACGTCGTCGCCGTCTCGCAAGGCGGTATACAAGCCGTCTATAAAATCTACGCCTCTGCCGTTTACGTAGACCTTCACATGAGGCAGAAGCTCCATAGGGTCGCGGCTTTGGAGCAGGAGCGCTTCTAAAGGATCGCCATACCGCGCCAGGAGCAGGCTGATCAACCCGCCTACCGCCGCGCCCTCGTCCATATCCAGGATATGCTCCTTACCGCCCAATACATGAGCGACGTCCAGCACCGACCGGACATGGAGCCTCAAATCAGGCCCGCCCGCGCCAGCTCCTCGGCGACGACCCGAAGGTTGAGTTCTTCCAGCTTCCCCTTCGTAAGCCTGCCGTCCTTCGTCCAGCCCCGGTCTTCGTAGTACTCGTCCAGCATGGAGTCCAGGTCTTCTTGCGGTATGTACTGCCCTTTCGAGGCCCCTTCTTTGATCGGCTCGGTCATCAGCCGGGCCGGCAGTATGTCGTCGGCCCTGGTGAAGCCCTCCCTGGTGTTGAATGCTTTGGCAAGGTTGTTGACCCTTTCCCCCGCCAACTCCACCTCACGGGGAGTCAGGCCCAGACCGGAGACGCCGTTGACCAGATCCGCGGTGTTTTCCAGCGCTATGCCCGGAACCGCCATATCCATCAGGAAAGCGCACATGGGGGCGCAGTCGCAGGTCACGCAGCGGGCGTCCTGGTTCCATCTGGTGAGCTTGCCTTTTCCTTCGATGGCGAACCTGTCTACCGGATACGGCTCCGGGATACCAAATACCTCTTGGAAGGCATAACCCCGGTTGTGGTCGGCGCCGGTATATGCCGTGGCCAGGGAAAGGCCGTGGGCTTTCAGGCCCCGGACGTCATAGCCCGGCATCTCAAGCCCCTTCACGTGCTGGGCGTACAGCCCGGCGTCTCCTCCTATCCTCTCGGCGGCAGCCCTGACCCCATCGGCAAACAGGGCGCCGAAGCCTTCCTTCATCGCCATCTTCCTGATCATCTCCACCATGGCGTCCCCATTGCCGAACTTCAGCTCTAGGCCGTCGGTATCTTTCGCGGTAATGATACCTCTCTCAAAGAGCTCCATGGCGAAGCCGACGGTGACGCCGGCGGATATGGAGTCGATACCCAACTCGTCGCATATACGGTCGGCCAAGATGATAGGATCCAGCGACTCCACGCCGGTATGACTGCCAAAGCAGTACATGGACTCAAACTCCGGTACGGATACGGCGCCTTTGTGCTTGCCGCCGCGCACCATCTTAAGCTGGCTGCAGCCAACCGGGCACTGGTAGCAGTACTCGTTCGTCACCCGGTGCTTATCGTTGCTCTCCACATCTATCCTGCCATTGGGGCTCCACTCCCCGGTAGCGGTCCAGTTTTTCGCGGGAAGCGTGCCCAAGCCCCATGAGGCCTCCACTACCATAGGCGTCCCCAGCTTGGCGAAAGCAGGGTAGAGCACGGGGCTCTCCTTCATCGCCTTCAGCATACGCGTCTTGGCTTTCGTGAAGGCTTCCTTATCCGCGATGGGTACCGGGTCATCGCCCCGGACGGCTATGGCTTTCAGATTCTTCGACCCCATGACCGCGCCGAGCCCTTTTCGCCCGGCGGCATGGCGTTCGTTGATGATGGCGGCCAGGCGGCTGAGGTTTTCCCCGGCGGGCCCGATGCAGGCGATGCGTAGACCTTCGTCTTTCAATTCATTCTTGATGAAATGTTGGCAGTCGAAGCTGCTCATCCCCCAGAGATGCCGGGCGTTGCGGAACAACACCTTGCCGTTTTTGATAAGAAGGTAAGTCGGCTCATCCGCCACCCCTTCGATGATCATCGCGTCGTAGCCGGCGAACTTGAGCTCCGCGGGGAAATGCCCGCCGGTCATAGCCATACCCACAGCGCCGGTGAGGGGGGACTTGCCAGTCACGGACATGCGGCTGGCGCAGGGGGCGTCGGTCCCGCATAAGGGACCGGAAGCGAAAATGAGTTTATTTTCCGGTCCGAGCGGGTCTGCTTTCGCGGGTACTTCATGATAAAGGTAGTAAATACCAAAGCCGGCGCCGCCGATGTACTCCCTGGCTAATCTTTCATCCAGCGTTTCTTCGGCAAAGGTTTTCGTCGTCAGATTGGCGCGGAGAATCCTTCCCGTATATCCGCCTGCGATCATTTTTATCCGCTCCCTCGCTTATCTTGAAAAAACAAAAAGGTTTCTATATAATTAATGATAACATTCTATCATTATCGAATGGATTAAGCAACACAATCCAAAGCATAGGAGGATGGCATAATATGGCAAACGGACAGATCTGGGAGACCAGGCCCCTTGAGTTCTGGGATAAGGCCAAAGAGCTGAGGGCAGGCTGGCAGAAATCCATCGAAAGCGTAGAAAATGTGGTGGCCCAGGGCAATACAGGGCCGAATGTGAACTGGGCGGACGCCTTTCGCGCGGTCACCTTGATCGAAGACAATCCCGTGGGGGCAATGATGCAGAATAAGAACGAGCCCTACGCCCGTAAAGCGCGATTAGCCAGCGAGATCAGGGGTTGGGGGCGGGAGATATGCGGCTACCAGGGCAACTGCTGGGGCGGCCAGTTCCTGGGGTACATCGAAGACGGTACGCCGTGGCCCAGGCGCAAGATGGTCGTGCCTATGCCCTGCGTATGCGACCAGCATCTTAAGCGTGGCCAGCAAGCCAGGGATTTCGAAAACATGCCCCAGTGGAACAGCGATAATCTGATTTACTTCGGGCCTTTCGACGAAGCCCGCAACAAACCTATGCTGGAGCACAGGGTATACTGCGATTTGCGCGTCCTGAATGACATCGAGCGCATCCTCGGCCAGAAGTTTGACGATGAGAAGTACGTGGAACTCATGGGCGCGGACAAGCAGGTCAAGGACTATGGCACGGAAGTATCCCGCATCATGACGACTACGGTGCCCGCTCCGCTCTCGGTCAAGGATCTTTACTCCGTCTACACCATAGGCGGGCTGACAAAGATCGATCCCGACGCTACCGTCGCTTTCTGGAAAATGGTTCGTGACGAGGTACAGTGGAGGGCGGACAATCATATCGCCGCCGTGGGCAACGAGCGCTTCCGCTGGATCGAGGCTCATCCCCCCTCCTGGCATTTCATGAAGTATTACCGCTATATGGAGAAGTATGGCGCGGTGTGCCTTGGTTCCCAATACTCCCATATCACGGCGGGCGTCATGGAGATACAGCCCGACGGGAGCATAGGTACCCGGGACGAATTCCGCTATCCGCAAGGCACGCCCATCGAGACCAGGGAAGACGCGGTGCGCTATACCACCGGCACCGAAGCCAGGGGGCTGAATTCATTTAAAATGGACGAGTATATCCGCCGGGACGCCATCGTGGAGTTCGCGAAGATATGCAAGGCAAACGGAGCGCTCCTGGCGATCTGGCGCCATGGAGTGGGCTGCACGCTTACCCGTAAGGAGCAGGCCATGTACCTCAAGGAAGCGGGACTGAGCGTCATGCACTATGAAGGCAGCCAACCCGGCGACCGCACAGACCTGGATGAGAAGCGCTTCCTGGATCAGCTGGATACCTGGATGCAAAGTTTGGGCCTGGATAAACTGGACAGCTGATAGTCGCACCCACGAATTCGCCATGTCTGCGATTCCTTATCTGGCAGGCAAAGCTGTTCAATCCATCGCTATAGTATTGCCTCGCCCGTGCTGACCGCTCCGAAACAGGCGCCCAAAAAAGCAGCCTGCCGACATGGCAGACTGCTTTTTAATTACCAGGATTGGTTCACCTTCGGAAAGCCCGGATTCTCATCCTTAGACGAGGGACTTGGCTTTCTGGGCTGCCGCGCCGGCGTCGGGAGAATAGGCGTCCGCGCCGATCTCTTTGCAGAAACCTTCGGTGATGGGGGCGCCGCCCACGAGGACTTTGAAGCGGCCGCGGGCTTTCGAAGCATTGAGCGCGGCTACAGTCGCTTTCATGGCGGGCATGGTGGTGGTCAGCAGAGCGGACACGGCGACGAGGTTGATCCCTTCGTCGGCTTCGGCGGCTTCCACGAACTTCTCGGCGGGAACGTCCACGCCAAGGTCGTTGACTTCAAAGCCGGCGCTCTCGATCATCATGGAGACGAGGTTTTTGCCGATGTCATGCAGGTCGCCCGCGACGGTGCCGATGACGGCTTTGCCGATCATGGCTCCGCCGGTCTCGCCCAGGTGAGGCTTCAGCACATCTACGCCTTTTTTCATGCAGCGGGCGGCGACGAGCATTTCCGGGATAAAGATTTCTTCCTTCTGGAATTTCGCGCCGACTACGTCCATGGCGCCGATCATACCGACGTTGAGGATCTCGAGCGGGGCGACGCCTTCGTCGAGAGCGGCCTTTACGAGGGCTTCGATCTCTTTGGATTTCCCGGCTTCAACAACAGCAGCGATTTCTTGGATTTTTGACATGAATACTACCTCCTAAATTTCTTTACTATATTTTTTTTACTTCTTACGGGATTCAAGGGGGGGCCCTATGCGGCCTTCTTTATACGCGCCGATGAATTCGAGGCAGTACTCGTCTCTCTCCATCAGAGCTTCGGTGGCGTATATCAACCCAAGCATATCACGGTTGGTGGGATCGACGATGGCGCTGTCCATACCCGCGCCCACCGCCAGAACCATAAATGCCATGTTGATCAGCTTGCGGGCGGGCAAACCGAAGGATATATTGGAAAGCCCGCTGGTGATATGGATCTCGGGGTACAACGCCTTGATCTGCCGGGTACACTCGGCAAATACGGTGAGGGCGGTCTCGTCGGTGGAAAGGGTGATGACCAGAGGGTCGATGTAAAGGCGGCTGGGGGCGATGTTGAACTCCTTGGCCCTCTTCATGATAGCCTCGAAAATCTCCATCCGCTGCTCTACTGACTTGGGTATACCTCTGTCGTCGCATAAAAGAGCCACGCAGCCCCATTCCGTATTGGCGATGGCGGGGAAGATAAGGTCGATTTTGTTGCCTTCGCCTGAGACTGAATTAACTATACCTGTTCTTTGGCAAAAAGGCAAGGCTTTTACAAGAGTTTCCGCGCTGGGGCTATCCAGGCAGATGGGCAGGTCGCTGGCGCCCTGAACTAAGTCCAGGATCCACTTCAATGTATCGACTTCCTGATCCACCTGTACCGAAGCGCAGACGTCAAGATAGTCCGCGCCCGCCGCCGTCTGCATCCGGGCAAGCTCTTTGATCCTGGCTTCGTCTTTCGCCTCGATCGCTTTCGCCATGCCTGGGATTGAACCGTTGAGCTTTTCTCCGATGATAATCATAATGCGCTTAACTTTCCTTTCGATATAAAGTAGAGGTGGCAGGTCAACCTTGCTTCTGATAGAAGGTTCGTCCGTACTTATTGTACTCGTCGGTGATCCAGAAAGCATGCTTCCTGGCTTGCGCTTCATTTTCCTTCGAGCCGTACAGGGACGCCCAGAAGCAGAAGCCGCCGCCCGGGGCGTAAGTGTCGATGCAGTCGCGCACAGCCTGGCGGACTACTTCTTCCTCAGTGCCGGGCCATCCGGGAGGTCCCTGGGAATCCCAGCAGCCGGTGAGGATCAAACTATTGCCATACTTCTTCTTGATGCCCACCAGATCGTTCATGATCTGAGCAGGGTTCCATATCTTCACGCCGAACTCGATCCAGTCGTCGATGACGTCCTCGCAGCGGCCGCAATTGTGCATCTCTACGGGGATGCCGCGATCCTGGGCGATCTTGCCTAAGCGGGCATGGTATGGCTTGACGATATCCTTATACATCTCTACGGAGATGAACGGACTGCGCGCGGTGGCTGTATCATCCGTGATACCGAAGAAATCGGGCTTGATGTAGTCGATAAGATTCAAAGCGATCGTATCATAGAAATCAGCCAGATAGTCGTAGAGCGCCATGACTTCCTCCGGCTCCTCCTGCAGGGCGCAAAGGCCTTCGGTAAAGCCCATAAAGTTCATCAGGTGCTGGAAATAACCCACATGGGTCCCCATGTCCACGCAGGTGTCGCGCCGGTCGATGTGCTCGACGGCTTTCTTGGCCACGGCTTCCCAGTCGATCCCTTCGAGACTGGGCACCTTGATGACGTCCCGCCACTTCGTGATATCGTCCAGGATGAACTTGTTCGGCATAGGGAGCGCGAGGCCGCCGGTACTGTCGGTGGCTTCATACTCCACGCCAAACATGTCGACGCGACCGCCGTTGTCAGTGGGCTTAGGTGGAAATAGCGCGGGAAACGCTCCCTTGCTGGGTGGGCTGTGGTGCTCGGGATCCACGTCGGCATAGGGTATCATGCCCTTACGCGGCACCCAAGCGGGTTCCTGCCCGCTGACCAGACGCAGCAGGTTTTCTTTCTCCGTAATTGTCATTCCGTTCCCTCCAATAATTGTTGCTAATCATTACGATTTATCGTTAGACTAACTCATTGTACACTATACATTTCAAAAACTCAAGCCCATTTAAGCGGCGGGACAAAAAACTGATTTACTTTTTTTTTCGCGTACTATATAATGAAAACGCGTTCCGAACGCGGAATGTGTAGTTGAAATCGATCATGATTAAGGAGGATTGTTACATGGAGCCAAGACCAGGAGCCGCATTCGCAGACTTGAATAAAGAAGCTGCAAAAGATGCATTTATGGAAGTCGTCGATTTGCGCCGAAGCGTAAGGGCATATACGCCGACCAAGGTGTCTGAAGAGGATCTGGAGATGATTCTCGAAAGCGCCCGCTGGGCCCCTTCCGGCGAAAACGCGCAGCCGTGGAAATTTATCGTAGTAAGGGATGAGAAGAATAAAGAATTCCTCTCCATGATTTCCAAGAGAGGCAGCGGCCGCCGCTTCACCGGCGAGTTCTTAAGCAAACAAATGCAGAAGCGTTTCGAGACCCTTCAGGACGAGGAGAAGAGAAGGAGAGCTTTCGCGAAGCTTACATCCGGCGAGGTATCGGCCTTTGTATCCCAGTCCGACGTCATCGTCATCATCACCGGCAGAAAGGAAGTCTGGGATCTGCCCTTCGACACGTCGGCAGCCATCGAGCATATCCTGCTTGCCGTGACCGCCGCGGGCCTTGGCGCCTGCTGGCTTGTCGCCCCCTGCATCGATATCCGCGACGAGATCAAGCTGAACGAATACTTTGGCATCCCCGAGGACTATAAGACCATCAGCATCATCTCCATCGGCGAGCCGGCGGGGCGCTACCCCAATGCCAGGCCGCGCAATAAGCTGTCGGACATCGTTTATTCCGAAAAATACGGCGACGCATACTATAAAGAGGAGGAATAATCATGAGCGTATTGGGCGATTTTAAAGATTCCCTGCTTTTTGAGATACAGAAGGAATTCTGGAACGAACGCGGAAAAGGCGCCCGCTACCGCCTGACCATGGTCGGCGCGGACTTTATCGGCAAGAATCTGAAAAACCCTTCCGATAAGAAAGAGATCGTTGAGTACCTCAAGAAGGAAGGGTTCTGCTCGGATATCGAGCTTTCGGAGAACGAGTTCACCATCGACATGAAGGTCAAAGACTGCGCTTTTATCCAGGTGCGGGACAAGTTCATGGACAAGCAGGCGACTTTCGTCAACGTCGTCATCGATCAGCAGCCCCTGAGCTGCCCCATCGCCAATGTGATCATGCGCGCGGAAGAGATCGTCAGCGGCCTCGGCCCCGAGCTGCTCCCCATCCAGAGGGACGGCAACGTCTGCATCGTCGGCATGGGCAAGATGGGGACGGCGGAAGTATTAGAGAAGTTTGAGGGGTGATCGCCGTTGAATAAGATCAGGGAGCTTTCCGATATCGTCCGGGAGATACCTGACCGGGGCGCGGAGATCGGGCTGGGCGGCTTCATCATCAACCGCTGCTGCATGGCCTTCGCCGCGGAACTCATCCGCCAGGGGAAAAAGGAGATCGAGCTGACCAGCGTATCCGGCAACATGGAGTCGGATCTCCTGGTGGGCGCGGGTTGCGTGAAGTCCTACGCGTACGGCGGCGGTTCGCTGGATCACTTCGGAAGGCTGAGCCGGGTAAACGAAGCCATCGAGCAGGGCAGGTACAACATCAAGGAGTTCAGCAACCTCTCCATGGCTCTCCGTATGACGGCGGGCACGATGGGCGTCCCCTTCATCCCCACGAAGACTTTGTTGGGGACGGATATGCTGGAGAAGCTACTTGCCGATAAGGAAGACAGCGTATACATCGGCGAGTCGCCCTTCGACGGGGAACGGTACGTATTCCTGAAGAAGCTCCAGCCGGAGTATGTCTGCATCCACGCCCAAGCCGCGGACGAACTGGGCAACGTGCTCATCGAGGGCCCTGTCTGGGATCTGGAGACAGCCAAGGCCGGCAAAAAGCTTATCGTCACCGCGGACAGGCTGGTTTCCAACCAGTATGTGAAAAACAATCAGGACAAAGTCACCATCCCCGGCGTCTACACTTACGCCGTGGCCATCGTCCCTTATGGGGCGTTTCCGGCGGCGGTATACAAGGAGTACGACTACGACGCCGAAGCCCTGACCCACTACGCCAAGGTCAACCAGAAGCAGGAGACCTTCGACGAGTATCTGAACGAATACATACTCGGCACGAAGGACCACAACGAGCTCCTGGAGAAATGGGGCGGCCTGGCAAGGATGAACGCCCTCCGGGCGGATCCGGCTTACGGGTATGTAAAGGGAGGAGGCGGTCATCAGTAATGGCAGAGTATTCGACGAATGAACTAATGGCGGTCACCGCCGCGCGAAGGCTGCAAAACGGCATGATCGTAGCCGTGGGGCTAGGTTTGCCCCAGATCGCTTCTTTCCTCGCAAAAGCCACCCACGCCCCGGATCTGACCATGTTTTACGAGGTAGGGGTGGTCAATCCCCAGCCCATCGACTCGGGCGTCGGTATAGCCGATCCCCGGCTGTGGTACGGGAATGACTCATTCACCGGCTTAATGGGTACCCTGGGCGAGATCCTGCAGAAGGGCGTCTGCGATATCGGCTTTCTCGGCAGCCTCCAGCTGGATCGCTACGCCAACTTGAATTCGTCCCTGGTAAAGGACGCCAACGGCGTCAAGCATCTGACCGGAAGCGGCGGCGCCGCGGATATCGCCACCTTCAGCAAGCATGTGTTCGTCATCATGCGCCATGAGAAGCGCAAATTCGTCGAACATGTGGACTGGGTGACGTCGGTGGGCTGCTACAAAGGGAAGAAGTCAAGAGAAGAGGCGGGACTACCCAGGACGGAAGGCGTCACCGTATTCACCAACCTGTGCGTGATGGAGACGGGCGCGGAGTCCGGCGAGCTTGAGGTCGTATCCCTCCATCCCGGCGTCACCATCGAGCAGTTGAAAGAGAACACCGGCTTTGACGTCATCATCCGGGACAATCTCCCGGTGACCCCCGAGCCCACCGAAGACGAGCTGCGCGTATTACGCGAGCAGAATCCGGCGGGCGTGTGACACAGGGATAACAAAGGCAGATAATATAAAGGCGGAGCAGCGACAACTGCTCCGTTTTTATCATTATGTGCCAATTCTCATATGTATGCAAGAAAACCGCTTTCCGGCCTTACAGCCGGTCGCCCCAGGCGAGCTCCCGGGGCCAGGTCTTGCTGAAGGAGTAGCGCGGAACGATCATATGGAACTCTTCGGTGAGTATCTTATATAGCTGGGGATAGCTAGTGATCTCCGTCTCAAAAACCTCGCCGTTCACCTTGCGCCGGAAAATCGTCCCGTCCACAGCCATGCTGCCGGTCTCCGTGCGCAGGCGGCAGACCCGGCGGTCGCTTTTCTGCGTAAGCTCATTCGTGGCGATAAACTCCAGCAGCGTGTGCGGCTTCAGATAAGCGCTATAGAAATCCGACTCCGTGCCGTCGTCGGCGTGCTTGACCAGGGTGATGTCGCCAAACTGCGCCCCCTCATGGTGTCGGATGGAAAACCGGTAGCCCAGGACGTCCTGTATGCCCGGCTCATCTATGTCCACGGGCCCCTCGGCGCAGCCCGCGCCATACCCTACGTCGCAGAGATACCGCCTGTCGCCGATGGTGACGATGGTCGTGCGATGGCCCATCAGGTTGTAAACCGGCTGCCCGAAGAGCAGACGCCCCGCTAAAGCGTAGCAGTCGTAACCCAGGGCTTCGATGATGGACATGAAGAAGCCGTTGATCTCATAGCAGTAACCCCCCCGCCGGTTCAATACAAACTTCTCGAAGAGGTGCTCAGGGGCGAAGTCCACATGGCGCTTATAGTCACAGCAGTCCAGCGTTTCATAAGGCACCGTCATCATATGGGCCAGCATGATTTTTCGGAGATTTTCCAGGTTGGGGGAGTAGTCGCCGCCCGGATCAAGGCCGATACGCTCAAGAGCCATGCCCAGGTCGGGTATCGGTAGGAAATATTCAGGCGAGCCGGTTGAATAAGTGTCGCCGATCGTCATATTGCTTTATCTCCTTTATTCCTTGTTAAAAAGGATTTCGTACCGCGCCAGGCAAGGGCCGACCATAGCCGCTATCTCATCCTCGGAGTGGTTGATATCGTTCACATTCAGCGTAAACGCGATGGGATCGGCGCCGGCCGCGGTGATCCAACCGCCGGACGTCAATATCTCAGGGAAGCCGGGGCGGGTAAGGGAGAAACGTACATAACTGTTCTCAGATTCCAGCAGCAAGCCCTTCACATGGCCGTAGATGATGTCGTCTTGCTTGAGCAATTCGCCGATTTCCACGAAAAGCTTAGTAAGCTCCTCTACCAGGGTTGCCTTATCCGCGGCTTTTTCCTTCAGCACGGTATAGTTTCGCGCATAGGCGCCGATGATGCGCTCATGCTCATGGTCGTGCTCGTGCTCGCCGTCGTGATCGTGATCGTCGTCATCATGCTCATGGTCGTCGTCGTGTTCATGCTCATGCTCATGGTCATGCTCATCATGGTCGTGGTCATGGTCGTGGTCATGGTCGTCGCCCTTGAGATGGTAAAAGGCTTCCAGTATCTCCGCGCAGTCGGCGACTCTGTCTTTGTCCGCGGACATGTGGACGACCTCGGGCAGGCCGGTAAGCTCCTTGATATTTCTCTCGATCTCTTTCGGATCGGGGCAGAGGTCGGCTTTGTTCAGGATAGCGATATCGCCGCTCATGATCTGCTCGAAGAAAAACTGCCCGATTTTCGAGAATTTCGCCCATCGGCTGCCATCCACCACAGAGATTGCCGCCACCTTAGAGACGACTCTCGTGAAGCCTTCCAGCAGTTCCTTTACGTTAGAAAGCTCTGCCGCGCCGGTGAGCTCGATGATCAGCCACTCGGGATCGATCATCTTCGAGATCTCGTCCACCGCGCCGATCAGGCTGCCTGTGATCTCGCAGCAGACACAGCCGCCGAATATCGGCTTGACCTCTACGCTGCTGTCGCGCAGCAGGACGTCGTCGATGCCCACTTCGCCGATCTCATTTTCGATGATGGCGATGGTACCATGGTCGCCGGACTGGATGGCGTCGATAAAGGCGCGGATAATGGTGGTTTTGCCTGAACCGAGGAAACCGCCGAATAATAGTATTTTCATTAATATTGGCCCCCTTGCCTGTATTCGGGTATTTTGGATTCGTTAAGCATGATTGTATCAATAAGCCAGCGAATAATCAAGAGCGGCGACGCTAAGCGCGGAGATTGACGTTATGTGACGAAACATGGAGCGTTAGTCCTGGGCGGCTTTCCAGTAGTACACAGCCAGCTGCGTCCTGTCCCGCAGTTCCAGCTTGTCCAGTATGGCCGACACCGTATTGCGGATCGTACCCTGGGAAAGGAAGAGCTTCGCCGCTATCTCATTGTTGGACAGGCCTGCCGCAACCAAAGACAGCACTTCATTTTCGCGCTCCGTCAGCTCGCCGAAGGACAGGGGCGCGGTTTTTTTCGCGGATAATCCCACGCCTTTGTCGAACACCATCGCGCCTTTTTCCACGGCGCGGATGCGCTCGACGATGCCGTCGGCGGGAGTACTTTTGAGCAGGTAGCCTTCCGCGCCGGCGCCGATAGCTGAAGCGATATATCCGTCGTCGGTAAAGGTCGTGAGCATAACGATCTTTACCAACGGATATGCTTCCTTGATGCGGCGGGTCGCCTCCACACCGTCGCAAACGGGCATGCGGACGTCCATGAGGATGATATCCGGCTGAGCTTCCGCGCACGCCCGGAACGCGGCTTCCCCGTCCGGGGCTGTGCGAACCGTCCAGCCATCCTCCATCTCAAGCAGCAGCTTCAGGCTGTCCCGGATCAGGCCGTCGTCGTCAACTACCAATAAATTCATATGCTCCTCCAGCGTCACATAGCGTCACTTAGTTGTGGATCTGCTTCTGGCTACGGCGCTATTCGTTTATTTTCGGCAGTACCGTCACCACCGTGAAGCCATTGTCTATGCCGACGGTAAGCGTCCCGCCGACAGCTCTGACGCGCTCCCGTATGCCGGATAAGCCCAGCCCCAGCGCGCCAGTCCCCGTGGAGCCTGCCCCCGTGGAGCCTGCTCCCGCAAAACTTCCGTTGTCGGCGACCCGCATACGGATGTAGTCGGCGTTGCCGTCCAGCCTGACCGTGACCCTCGTCGCGTTGGAGTGGCGGGATACGTTGGTCAGGGCTTCCTTCAAGTTTGCGGTAAGCAGCTCCCAATACGGGCTGCCCGCGAGGTCGCCCGCCGCGGAAAACTGTACCGGGCAGAAAGCGAAAGCCTCGCACAGCTCCACCAGCGTCTCGACCCCCGCCACCCGCGCCGGCTTCAGGTTGTGTACCGCCTCCCGCAAGTGCTCCGACGCCGCCTCCAGCCTCGCCGCGCTCTGCGTAAGCAGCTCGCCTGCCCGGGGGTCGCCTTTCTCATACAGCCGGATCGCCGTCTGCAGCGCGATAGACGCGCCGGAGAGCTCATGGCCCGCATGGTCGTGTATGTCCTGGGCAATGCGCGATCGCTCCGTCATCTCGGCAAGCCGCGCGGCATTTCGCATCTCCCGGGCGGAAGCTTCCCGGGAGGCTTCCAGCTTCAGGCGCTCGCTTCTATCCTCGAAGCCCTTTTGCAGCAATTCGCTCTCCAAGGCCTCCCATCTGTCTTCCAGCAGGCCGAAGACCGGCAGCCACAAGCCCAGCAGCGCGGGTTGCCACAGGAAGGCGTAACCCAGGCAGATAGCGGCTTCTACGGCGCCCAGCCACCGGTAAGGGGCGAAGCGATACCGGACAGCGGAGAGCGCGGCAAGGGCGAGAATGTATACGACGCCGGAAAGGGGGCTGTCTACCAGCCCCCAACATACGATCAATACGATCCCCGCGCCCATACGGGCGTATACGGCGTAACGCTTCATCATGCAACCTCGACAGGACGCGCTCTTCAGTCTTCCATCTGTTGTATCTTTCCGAACCCGCTGATCAGCAGAACCACAGCGGTAAAAACGGCGAGGAAAAGGATAGGCATAACAAAGCCTTCGAAAGTGATCTCACGGATATTCGCGAGGCCCCTGGCCAGCCAGTAGCCCGGCGAGAACCAGGCCAGCCGCCGCATGAATTCCGGCACCAAGTCTAATGGCCAAAACAAACCGCCCAGCATGGCGAATACTGTAGTCAGCATAGACATTGCCACCGATACCGCTCCCAGATCCTTCAGGAAAGACACGATAGCCAGCACCATACCAACCGCGAAAAGGTTGTATAGGCTCAGAAGAAGCATAAGATGAGCGGGATTAGCCACAGTCCCCATCAATGCCTGCAAAACGAGCAAAAGCAGTATAACGGAGATCTCAGTCATAAGAAAAGCCGCCAATACGCCTTGTGTCAGAATACTTCTCGTAGACTGAGGCAGGACGCCCAGACGCGCCGGCATACCACCCCGCTTGTCGTCAATCAAGGTCTTGATGACGAAATACGCCGTAAACACCGAGACGAATCCGTAGAACCCGAACCATTGCGCCGCTGTCTCCCAGTTGTCCGCGGGCAGCGCCGTCACATCCACAAGCGAGGCTTCCTCCCAGGCAGCCAGCGCCAGGGGGTCGTTCGTCCCCAGCAGCAACAAGGCGCGGGTGATGTTTTGCGCGGATACATTACCCAGGGCTGATACGTCGGATACGGTCAGGGAATAGCCTTCAAGCGCCGGCGAACGTCCGGCCAGTATATCCCGCTCATATCCTTCCCGGATGATCAGCGCCCAGGGGATCTCCGAGTCAGTGAGAGCCGCGGAGACGTCTTCCTCCTTAAGCCCTTGTATAGTATATCGTTTTTCAAGCTGCTCCACAAGGGTTCTGGACAGCACGCTGTCGTCCCTGTCGACAACGCCGAAACGCATGCCCGCGGTGACGTCGTCATTTGCCACGGAATCGCCTGTTATCGTGAACGAGATCAATATGGTGAAGACGACCGGGAAAATCAGGACAAAAACCCAGTTGGCCGGCTGCTTGATGATTCGTTTCAATGTTGTGTGAAATATTGTCATGCCAATCTCCTCCTTCCGCACAGGAACGCCAGGACAAACAGAACCGCGCTGATACCGAAAAGAGCGATAAGGAAAACCGTCATTTTCATCTCGTTGCCACCGAAGATAGCGCCGAAGATTATGGTATGCGCCATGGCGTTTGGCGCGTATTGAAAGACTTTATCCATCGCGCCGAAGTCGATTTTCATGTATCCGTTCGACACGAAGGTAGACGTCCAGAAGAACACCTGAGCGATCGCGGATACCACGCCTTGATTGCGTAAAGCCATAACCAGAAATACACACAGGGATTGAGAAAACAGCACGAAAGCAAAGAGGGTCAGTAATACCAGCGGAATGCGCTCCCCCCAGTAGACGCCGTATACCGCGCCGGTAAAGATGAATGTGGCCATGCCCTGCAGATAGCTCGTGACGGTGGACGCGGCGAGCAAGCCGCCGATCAGCGCCGGTTTGGAAATCGGCGACAAACGGTTGCGGTTGCCCATATCGCTCAGCAAACCCTTGCTGAACAAATCCATTCCGTTCATCCCTGTATACAGCAAAATCATCACGAGCATGGTCACCGCGTAATAATCCATCGCTTCCGGTATCCTCGTGCCTAAGGGGACGTCCCGGACGTTGACTTCCATATCCAGTAAGGCGTATATGTCTTTACCGCTCATCGCGGCTATCGTTGCCGCCGAGCCGATTTGTTTATAGGAATCGATAATGGATAAAACCAGTTGCGTATGCAGCCCGCCGACGCCGGGGCGGACGATCGAGATATCGCCCCGGTCTTCGAAAATCGCCGCGATGACGGTTTCATCCGCCGCCATTTGTTCGGCGCCTTCCCGGTTTGTGAAAGTAATATCCAGGAAACGGGATATATCTTCCGTTTGGAGGAACATTCCCAACGTGCCGTCCGGATCGGAGGCGACAGCTATGGGGGCTGGGGCCAGGTCTGTATCGGGAGAGATATACGCGGCAAGGGCATTTCCCAGTATCAGGATGATGATGATGGGAAAACAAACCAGAATGGCGATGTTCACCGGGTTTCTCCACAGGAATTTAAACCCCATCCAGAATGTAGCGATAAAGGCGGTCATTCGTTTTCACTCCCGTCTCTGAGTTTTTTCCCGGTGAGGGCAAGGAAGGCGTCCTCCAGGGTAGGGCGTTTCGCGGAGGCCCCCAGTATCGTATAAGGAGAGGCGTTTTCCAGGATGCGAGCCAGATTTTGCGAACCTGCCGTACTGGTCACCGTCAGCAAGCGCCCCTCAACCTCGCAGCGCAGCACGCCCTGCACCTTGCCGATCCCTTCCGCCAAAGCCGGCGCCGGATCCCGCACTTCCAAAGTGACCGTCTCCTCGAAGAGCGACGTACGGGTCAGTTCTTCTACGCTGCCTTCGGCGATGACGCGCCCGGTATCCATGATGAGTACCCGGGAGCAGACCCGCTCGACCTCTTCCATGTAGTGGGAGGTATACAGTACCGTAGTGCCCTGCCGGTTCATCTCCTCCACAAAATCAAGGATATGGTTACGGGACTGAGGGTCGATGCCTACGGTAGGCTCGTCCAGGATGAGCAGCTCCGGCTTATGGATGATGGCGCAGCCGATATTGAGCCGGCGCTTCATGCCGCCTGAGTATTTCTTCGGGGATTTGCCGGCCACGTCGGAGAGCCCCAGCACGTCCAGCACTTCGCCCACCCGGGCTTTCAGCGCCGCGCCGGTGACGCCGTAGAGCCGCCCGAAGTAGGATAAATTGTCCCGGGCCGAGAGAGTCTCGTAGAGAGCCAGATCTTGGGGCACCAGGCCGATGCGCCTTTTCACGGCGGAGGCGGTCACGGGCGTATCGCTGTCGAAGAGCCGCACCTCTCCGGCGTCGACGCCGGTGAGGCCTGTCAGCACCCGGATGGCGGTGGTCTTACCGGCGCCGTTGGGGCCCAGCAGCCCCAGAGTTTCCCCTTCGCGGATAGCTAAGTCCAAATGATCCAGAGCCGTATGAGCCCGGTAGCGCTTTACGATGTTTGTCATGGATGCGATCATGTTGTATGCCCTCCTGTGTAGTTTTCCGGCTTTGCGCGGATTCCGCTGTTTGCCAAGCCGTCTATGTTCTGCCGCCAATATAGCAAAACCCCACGGCGCCGTGAAGTGCCGCGGGGCATAAGTATACGTGACAAATGTCATTGTTGTTACTGCTCGGGGTGCTGGGGACAGGGCTATACCTGCTCAGCGACATTGCAAAAAGCAGTCGCTGAGCAGGTATAGCCCTGTCCCCAGCACCTCGAGCAGTAACTCATTTTTAAGTAAGTTTCTTCTCCTTGCCGGCGGAAAAGGCTTTGCCGATCTCTTCGCCTATCGTGTAGTAGTTGCCGCTGCTTGGCGCGAATATAAGGGGCATGATCTGTTCGATCAGTGGCAGCCGGTCGTTTTCCATCATCGCCGCGTCCGCCTTCACGTTCATGATCTCGCCTACAAATTGCGTATGGGCGCCCAGGTCGGCGATGTGGACGACTTTGCACTCCAGGATCAAAGGAAACTCCTCGATGTATGGGGCGTCTACAAAGCCGCTCTTCACCGCCGTCAACCCGGCTGCCGCGAATTTGTCTTCGTCTTTGCCCGACGCGACGCCGAGGTAATCGGCTTCCCACGCGTGTCCTTTACCGGGTATGTTGACTGTATACGCCTTTCTTTCCATGAGGCTATCGTATGTATGCCTCGCTTTGCGCACGGAAACCGTCACGCAGGGCGGATCCGAACAGCAGATCCCTCCCCAGGCGGCGGTCATGGCATTTGCCTTGCCCTGACCGTCATAAGTCGCTACGACTAATACCGGCGTGGGAAATAGTATCGTTTTTGCTCCAAGGTCTTTCTTCATCAGTATCGCCTCCTAGTTGGATTCTACCATATTTTCTCGCATCATATAAGCGGCGCGGGATAATTCTGTAGAAAGCACTTGTTTTACCGCGACGATGATAGTATCGTATAGGCAATGACGGGGAGGAGACAAAACGATGAAGACCCTTGAGACGGAACGGCTGATCCTGCGAAAATTCAAGAAAGACGATTTTGCCGCGGTTCATAGCTATGCCAGCGACCCGGAAAATGTGACCTATATGATATGGGGGCCGAATTCGGAGAAGGAAACGCGGGATTTCATCAGTCTGGCGATAATCGACGCGGAGGAGAAGCCCTGTACGTTTTATGTGTTTGCCGCCGTACTAAAAAAAACCGACAGGCTCGTTGGCTCGTGCAATATCACCGTGGCGGCGGAAGGCGACGAAGGGGAAGTCGGCTGGATACTGCACCGGGACTATTGGAAGCAGGGCCTCGGTACGGAGATGGGAAACGCGCTGCTGGAATTTGGCTTTCAAGATCTGGGCCTTCACCGTGTCCTGGCACACTGCTCTACTGAGAACTACGGCTCCTACCGGGTAATGGAGAATATCGGCATGAGGCGGGAGGGGACGTTTATCGAAAGCCGCCGCCGCGCGCCATCCGATAAAGAGTACGGCGACGAGTATTCGTACGCCATACTAGCCGACGAGTGGGAAACGAAAAAGGAGATCACCGATTACCGTTCCCTGCCAGTAGTCTTCGACGGTTTTATCGACGTACCCGAACTGACCGACGGCGTGATCCATCTGGTAAACACAAATAAAACGCCGGGGGACGATACGAAGAAGTGGGTTCCGGGATATAAATTTATTATATGTAAGGGAAGCGAAACGATCGGCGATATCGATTTAAGGATCGGTTACCCGGATAGCTTATACTATGGCGGGCAAATCGGGTACAATGTCGACGAAAAACACCGGGGCAACGGTTATGCCGGACGCGCTTGCCGTCTAGTCGCGCCTGTGGCGAAAGCCCACGGTATGGTTAAGTTATATATCACCAACAATCAAACGAATACCGCTTCGATGCGGGTTTGCGAAAAACTCGGCGCGCGGTTGCTTCGCGTCGCCCGTTTGCCGGAGTGGCACGATCTGTACAAAGAGGGCCGCCGCTTCTCGAATATTTTTGTGTGGGACTTGAGCGACCTCGCACCTGTCGTGGATTCGCCAGGCCCGGTGATTCCATAATGTTGTACAAATATATGAAAACCGCCCGGATGGCCGCCCTTGAGCGGACAAACGGCGGCGTTGCCTATCTGTTTCCCGATATACTGATCAAAGTCTTTACCCTCATCCCCCTGGTTTACCTGTGGCGGGTGGTGATGTCCTCCGGGGCGGACGTGGGCATGAGCCTTGAGCAGATGCTGACTTATACCTATGTCAGCGCACTTCTGGCCGATATGCTGGTGATCAAGACAACCGCTACGGGATGGCTCTCCGACGGCGTCCTCCTCAAGCTGTACGGCCGCCCATTGTCCGTATTCGGACAACTCGCCGCCCAGACCGCGGGCCGCTGGGCGCCCATGCTGCTGATGTTTTCGCTGCCCATGGCCCTGATGGCGCCCTTATTCGGCGTCCGGCTGATCCCTGTGTCGCCTTTATTTATCGTCAGCCTGCTTCTATGCGTCACCCTGGGCTTTGCCGTAGACTTCCTCTTTGCCTGCCTGTCCATCAAGCTGCGGAATATGAACTGGCTGGTAGACCGCACGCGCGTGGCGATAGCGATGGTGTTTTCCGGCACCATCATCCCCATAAGGCTGCTGCCTTTCGGCCTCGCGGATGTGATGAAATACCAGCCTTTCGCCTGCCTTGGCGGGTCGCCCCTGTCCATCTTCGTCGGCGCCGCTGACGCCGGGGAAACCATCGCGCTGCAAATTTTATGGAACCTGATCCTGTGGCCTGCCGCGCTGCTCATCTGGAGAAAATCCCAGGAAGGCATGGTGAGTTATGGCGGATAAAATCACGTTAAGGCGCGTACTCAGGCTGCTGGCTATCTCAGCGAAAATGGATTTGGTTTGGCTGCTCAGGGATACGAAGTTCGCTATGATCGGCGTCCTCGGCGATATCATCAGCAATCTGGGTACGGTAGCGGGGATATTTCTCATCGCCGCGCGGTTCAACGGTATCGGCGGTATGAGCGCGGATGAAGTGCTGTTTATGATGGCGTACTCCACGCTGGTTTCGGGGATTTTCACCACATTTGGCACGGGAAACAATATCCATATCAGCAGGATCATCGGCCGGGGCCAGCTTGAGCATTTATTCATCCAACCTTTGCCTCTGGGCGTCCAGTTAGCCACCAACGGATTCTCGCCTTTCACCAGCGGGAAAATGCTCGTCGGCGTCGCGCTGATGGCTATTGCGGTAAGCAGGCTCCGCTTGCGGATATCATTTCTATGGGTCGTTGCCCTGATCGCGTATCTGCTGACGACCATGACCATCATCGTGGCGCGTTCGTATCTCGTCTCAAGCATGGCGTTTTACGCCCCTGTGGCGATGGAGGAAATCTCCAATACGGCCATCGAAGACGCCTGGCTGATCAGCACCTTCCCTTTATCCGGCATGCCGGCTTTCATCCAGATACCGCTGCTGACGATCCTGCCGGAAGGGCTCGTCGCCTGGTTCCCCTCCCTCTGCCTGCTGGGTAAGCCGCCGCTGAACCTCAGCCCCTACTATCCTATGCTTTTCGCGCTCTTCATCACCCTCATCGCGGGGTATGTATTCAAAAGAGGATTGAACTACTATGTCCGGAAAGGCGCAAACAGATATGTCCCATACGGATTCCGCCGTTAGCGTAAGCGGCGTCACGAAAGTCTTCACCCAGTGGCAGCGGGACAATACGGGCCGGGGCCTTCTGCGAAACCTGCTGAAGCCCGAGAAGCGCGTCATCACCGCCCTGGACGATCTATCCTTTCAAGTCGGTAAAGGCGAATTTGTCGCCTATGCCGGGCCAAACGGCGCGGGAAAAAGCACGACGATGAAAGTATTGTCAGGCATGCTTCTGCCTTCCTCCGGGGAAATATCCGTCTTGTCCATGTCGCCCCAAAAGCAGCGCCACGCCCTCATGAAGTATCTGGGGGTATTGTTCGGCAACCGCACCGAGCTTTGGTGGGATCATCCCGTCATCCAAAGCTTCGAATGGAAAAAAGTCGTCTGGGACATCCCCGACGACATGTATAAGCGAAATCTCGATGTAGTGACGGAACTGCTGGATATCGGCGACCTGCTGAAAACCTTCGCCCGGGAGCTCAGCCTGGGCCAGCGGATGCGGGCCGACCTGGCCATGCTGCTGCTTCACAGCCCCATGCTCATCCTTCTGGACGAGCCCACCCTGGGCCTGGACGTCATGGCAAAGCGGCAGATGATCGGATTTCTTAAGGAGCTCAACAAACGCGACGGCACGACGATAATCGTCACCAGCCACGATATGGACGATCTGGAGGAGATGGCGAGGCGCATACTGCTCATCTCCGGCGGGCGAATAACCTTTGACGGAGATTTCGCTTCCCTGCGCGGCGAACTAGGCAACACGAAGCGGGCGCTGGTCAGCTTCAGCGACGGCTCCCGGAGGGAAATCGACTATCAGGATACGCGCAAGCTGCTCCGGGAGCTTGCGGATATGGAAGGCGTCGTCGATATCAGCTTCACCCAGACCTCTCTGGAAGAAGGCCTGGTGAACCTATTCGCGAAGTGGCGGCAGAATGGTATCGCGGATGATCAGCTGACTTGAAATAACACCAGCGGCATTCCTTCGCTACGGCGTCTCTCCGCTACAGCCTTCCGTCGTGGAGGCAAACCCGGTTGCGGCCCGTACCCTTTGCCTGATAAAGGGCGGCGTCGGCGCCGGAGATAAAACCGCTCATCAAGCTGTTTGACGTAGGCGTCTGGGTGTTGACCCCCACGCTGATGGTCACCTTTGCCCCTGCCTCGTCGGCGCAGGGGATCTCTGTGCCCCCCACTTCTTCGCGGATATTCTCCGCCACGGTGACCGCGCCCTGGGCGTCCGTGCCCGGAAGCAGGACGACGAATTCCTCGCCCCCCCAGCGCGCCGCGAAGTCGATGGAGCGCTTGCCGGACTGCCTCAGTACCCTGGCTACGGTCTTCAACGCCACATCCCCCTGCTGATGCCCGAAGGCGTCATTATAATTCTTAAACTTATCCACATCTATCATCAGGATGCTGATAGGCGTGTGATCCCGGATGGCCCTGCCCCATTCCATCTCCAGCCGATTGTCAAAGCTCCGCCTGTTTGGTATGCCCGTCAGTTGATCCAGGTTGCCCAGGGCCGCCAGCTCCAGTATGTTTTCCGCAAGCACTTTATAGTCGCCAAGAAACTCACTGGCGTCAAGGCTATAGTCCGTATTGCCCTGGCGCTGCTCGCTTATCATCATGTTGATATCGTCGATGAGCTTATATAAGATATCGGCTACCCTTTGCAGCGAGGCGCCCAGCAGGCCTACCTCGTCCTCGCCCTTGACCTGGATATCCACGTCCAGGGCGCCGTTGGCTATGCTCTCCATGTCGCCGGAGAGCCGGGTGATCGGCTTGCTGATGGACGAAATGAACTTATACAAAAGAAGTATAGATATCAGCAGCCCGCCGAAGCCCAGCGCCAGGCCCGCGTACATGGTACTGTTGACGGCGCTGATGACCTCCGCCTCCGGGATGCCCAGAAAAAACGTGGCGAAAGCGTCCCCGCCGGCGTTGAGCAGGGGCATATAAAACGTTTTATACTTTTCCCCGAGGATATCCGCGTCGCCGGAGTACTCCCGGCGGTTTTGAATGACGACCTCCCCTATGCGCGAATCCAGCTCGGTACCGACTATGCTCTGGCCATTTTTCGTGATCGTCGTGGCGACCCTCGTGCTGCCCAGAAAAACGGTGATCTCGGAATGAAATATCTCCTTGAGCCTCTCCACCTCGCTGTCCAGGTCAAATCGCACCCCGGCCAGAATCGCTCCGACAAGCGCGCCGTCCGCGTCGTATACGGGCGTCCCGGTACGGAGGGAAACCTTGACCATGGCAGCCTCTTCAAAGTTGGTGATCGTATTGCCTGCCAACGCTTCGCGGAAGCTGTGCTGGGACAGGACATTGTCGCCAAACTGATCGGGGGAGTAGGTCCTGGCCAGTACGAAGCCATCAGCGTCGCAGATGGTGTAGAAGCTGATCTGGTACAAATCATGGGTGGGCGTGAATATCCGCAGGATCTCTCTCCTGTCCCGCTCTTTGATGGCCTCCACCGCCCGGGCGTTTGAAGCCATGGATAGGGCCGCCGCCCTGGAATTCGCCTCGCAGTCGCCGAGATAGTTCTTCAGGCTGTTTGTGTTTGAAATCAGTTTTTCGTTGATGAGGAAGCCGCTAAGCGCCGAGAACCGGAAGGACAAAAAAAGATTCAAAGCGACCACCAGCACGACAAATATCGTGACCGTGGGGATGATGATCCTCATTTTAAAGCTTTTTCTAAACATAACGCTTATTCATTCCCCGTCGGCATACTTGACGACCTGGTCCATATCATATACGCCTTCGATCTTCTTCCCGGGGGGGACGGTGAGGAAAACGGCCTCGTCCCATTCGCCATCGACCAGCGCCTTCAGCATGGCCGTATCCCCGCGGACGGTGATGAGCTCTTTGCCCGCCTCTGCGATCTTCGACTGAAAGCCTTCATAGGCGCCCGAGTGCTCGTATCCCTCGATCCTGATGTAGTAGGCTTCGTTGGTTTCGATTTTCGGGTGCATGGTTTCCCATATGAAATCCGCGTCTTCCTCGCCGTACTGATCCACGAGTTTCATGTATTCCACTGAAGTCTTATAGTTTTCCAGCTGATCTGGGCCGAAGTAGCCGCTATTCGGCACATGGGCCCGCTCGTAGTACCCGGTGGAGCACCAGCGGGCGCTCAGCTGATTTCCGAAGGAGGCGATGAAGCCCTCCTTGCTGCCCATATGGATGGTGCAGCAGTCATGGGCCCGGGGGATGACCAGGGGCACGGCGCAGGAGAGGCCGACGACGGAATTGCCGCACAAGCCGAAGCCCAGGATGACCGCGTCGTACTTACGCCCGGAATCGTTCAGGCTTTGGTCGATCTTCTCCTGGATCAGGCGGTTTAGCTTTTTCGGCTCCTGGTGGGCCAGCATGGGGATAAACTCCAGGTCTACGATATGGGGGGATCGGGAAACGAGCTCGCAGGCAATACGGGCAAAGACGTCGCAGCAGATAAATTTAATGAACATTGAACACTCCTAACTAAGCTATGCCCATGACCCAAGGCAGCCTGTGTCTGACCGACGACTGCTATATTATACTAAGAAACACCTTGTCGCCGTGATATACTCAGCCATACCGGCTTCGAGTCGTCATCGTGACGACCTCGCCTAATAAATCGTCCTGATTTATTTATGGCTTCGTCTAAACGCTTATCTCGTGTCTTGATTGCTTCGACGCAATGTCGTCTTGCCAGACACAGGCTACCTTGCTTGGGCAAGCATTTCGGTCTTACTTCACCTCGTGGTAGGCCCAGTCCAGCCACTCCAGCGCGATTTCCACATCCTTTGTCTGTACGGTGGAGCCGCACCAGAAGCGCAGCCCCGGCGGAGCGTCGCGGTAAGGGGCGACGTCATAAGCCGCTCCTTCTTCTTCCAGCAGGCTGACGATCTTCTTGATCTTTTCCTCGGGTAAATCGAGAGCCAGGCAAACGCTTGTATTCGATACGGTCCGCGGATCAGAGGCCAGAAAACGTATCCATTCGCGCCCGCCGACGAACCTTTCGAAGGCTTTTAAATTATCGGCGCTGATCTGCCGAAGCTTCTTCAACCCGCCGACGGATTCCGCCCAGTCCAGAGCGTTCAGGTAGTCCTCGTTACATAACATGGAGGGTGTGTTGATGGTGGAGCCTTCAAAGAGCTCCAGGGCGAATTTACCTTTGCTTTTCAGCTGAAATATCCTGGGAATCGGCCAGGGGGGCGTGTAGGCGTTAACGCGTTCCACAGCTCTGGGCGACAGCACGAGCATGCCGTGGGCCGCTTCACCGCCCAGTACCTTCTGCCAGGAAAATGTGGCGACGTCCAGCTTGCTCCAGTCGATCTCCATAGCAAAGACGGCGGAGGTAGCGTCGCAGATGGTCAGCCCCCGCCTGTCCGCCGGGATAAAGTCCCCGTTCGGTACTTTTACGCCGCTGGTGGTGCCGTTCCAGGTAAAGACTACGTCGCGGTCAAAATCGATCATCGACAGATCGGGCAGCTCGCCGTATCCGGCGGACAGGACATTCACATCCTTTAAACGCAGCTGGTCGACGATATCGTTGGCCCAAAACTTCCCGAAGGACTCAAACCAGACGACGTCGACCCCTCTCTCGCCCAGCAGATTCCACATAGCCATCTCAATGGCGCCGGTATCTGAAGCCGGAACGATTCCCACAAGATAGTCTTCCGGTATCTCCAGCAACGCTTTGGTCCTTTCGATGGATTCCGCCAGTTTCCCTTTGCCAAGGGCGCTTCTGTGGGATCTTCCCAGGGGAGCCGATTCCAAATCCGCCAGATCGAAGCCGGGGATCTTCGCGCAGGGGCCTGAAGAAAAATTGGGGTATTGCGGCTTAACCGCGGGTTTCGCGTTCATCGTCAATTCGTCCTCCCATGATTTATGTATTGCACGTACCGCGCCGGGCGCGACGTTCTATATTATAAGTATAGCATATTAATTGTGCCGGGCAAGAAAAAGAAGTATAATACATAGCGTTGATAAAAAAATTAAGGAGGCGCGCATTATGGGTAAAGGCGTAGATTTTCTGAAAGAGGCGGGCGTGTATTTCATCGCCACGTCGGACGACGGTCAGCCCCAGCTCCGGCCTTTCGGCTCAAACATGGAGTATAACGGCCGGTTCTACTTCAGCATGGGAAGGTCGAAGAATGTGTACAAGCAGATGATAAGCAATCCGAAAGTTTCCCTCGCGGCCATTAAGCAGAACATGGACTGGATCAGGATCGTAGGCGAAGCGGTACCGGACGAAAGCGAAGAGGTAAAGAAATATCTGTTTGAAAACAATCCGCGGATTGGCGAGATATATAAGGACAAGCCCGGCGAAGTCGCCATGTTCTATCTGAAGAACGCGACCTGCATGGTCACCGAGGGCGGCAAGGAGCCAACGGCGGTCGATCTGTAAACCCGCGCCCGCGACGCCCGGGAAAAGGCGCAAATAAATCAAAAGGACGAAATAGTGGATAACGACAAAAGAAAATGGTTGGTATTGACGGTCATCGTGATGAAAATCGTCATGGACGGCTTGGACGGCAGCATGCTAAATATCGCGTTGCCCACGATAAGCCAGAATCTGGGGGTGACCTCCGGCGCTGTCATCTGGATCGTCAGCGCGTACTCGATCACAACTTCCACACTGATACTTTTCTTCGGCAGGCTTGGGGACATCGTCGGCAAGACGAAGTTTTATCTGGTCGGCGTCGCCGTCTATACCTTGAGTTCGGTATTTGGCGGCTTGGCGAATTCCCTCTCCATGCTGGTCATCGCCCGTATCGTGCAGGCCATCGGGACAAGCTGCACCATGGCAAACAGCCAGGGCCTGATCACCATGGTCTTCCCTCAGAGCGAACGGGGGCGCGCCATGGGCATATACGGGGGCGCCGTATCTATCGGCCTGCTTGCCGGGCCTACCCTGGGCGGCTTGATCATCGCTTATCTGCCCTGGCAGTATATGTTCCTGCTTAAGGCCCCCGTCACCCTGGCGGCCCTGCTGCTGGGTTTACGCTGCTTCCCTAAGGAGAAGGCCCCCGAGCGCAGGGAGACCATGGACTACCCGGGGGCGCTGCTCTACGCTGTAGCCATAGTATCCCTGCTTTACTCTATGCAGGGGGGGTATGCCGCCGGCTACACCAGCGCTACTATCCTCTCCGGGCTGGCTTTGTCACTGGTGACCTTCAGCGCGTTTTTTGCTATGCAGAGGAAAAAAGCCATGCCCCTGCTGGATCTTGGCCTATTCAAGAACCCAATCTTCTCCGTAAATGTGTTGACGGCTTTTATCCAGATGTTTACCATGGGCTTCGGCAACATCATCATCCCCTTCTACATGCAAGGCGTGCTGGGCACGCCGGTAGGCCTCGCCGGCCTGTACATGACCGTATCGCCGGTCATTGTCCTGCTTGTCACGCCGGTCAGCGGGATACTCACCGACAAGATCAGGGGCGACGCATTGTCCCTCGCCGGCCAGATATTGAACTTCCTGGGATTGATGCTCATGGCTACGCTGACCGTGAATTCCCCCGTCATCGTGATGATCATGTACTATTGCGTCATCAGCTTCGGCAACGCCTTGTTTAACGCGCCAAACAACACGCACATCATGTCAAATGTCCCGCCGGATAAGCTGGGGATAGGCGGATCCGCCAGCATGTGCATTCGAAATATTGGCATGACCCTGGGCGTCGCCTTTACCACAGCCGTGCTTTACGGGGGGATGAGCAAGGTTCTGGGCTACCACGTGACCGGCTATGAGCCGGGGGGCGGCCAGGAAGCGGCGTTCATGTACGGGATGCGCAATACTTTCCTCATCGCGTCGGGCATATGCCTCATAGGCATAGCCGTGACGGTGGCGTGGATCATCGCGGTAAACAGGAAGCGCAGAAGCGAACAACAGGCGTAACGCAGACCAGCGCCACCGCTTGTTTGACGACTTTGGACGATATCGTCTTAAATCACACGGCAATCAACCAGGTAAGCCGTAAATCAGACACGATGTCTGATTAGGCGGAGCACGACAGGATGTCGTGTCGTAGCCGATAGGCTTTATTCTATGATTGACGTGATGATTTGCAGATATTGTCCAGGGAGTCAGACAAGCAGTGGCGCTGGCTTTATATTACGCCTGTTGTTCGCTTGTGCTTTCTCTTTAGCTTACACTGTTTGCTTACGCTTTGATCAGCTCTTGCAGCCCCAGCCTTTCGATAGCCCTGCGGGACGGCCTGCCGGAAGCGTCCCAATCCATCGCTTTATAGTAGTCGTCCCGGACTTTGTCGATATCCACGGTAACGCCGGCGGTGGGCCCCGCGTGCAGGGGCGGGAGACCCGCGGCGCGCCCCGGAAGCTTAAAGTCGTCGTAGGTAATGCCTTCATTGACGTTGAATTGCTGGCGCAAGGTATTGACCCTCTCTCCCACGGCGAGGGCTTCCTCCATGTCGAAGTCCTTCCAGCCGGTGACGGCCCGGAGAAGCTCCAGGGTTGGGTAGCGGTAGTAACAATACTTGCCCAAGATGCACAGGCCGGTCCCGTTGAAGAAATGATACCAATGGCTCAGCAGCTTGAGGGGCTCGCCTTTGCCTTCATAGTTGTACTTGTCCTCGGCTAAATGCCTCATGCTGTGGGTTTCCTCAAACTGACGGTCTGTCCAGCCATGCTCGATGAAGCCCACCGGCCCTTTGCAGTGGATGCCCGGCGTGGGGTCCAGGGCGTAACTGTAGCCGAAACCCGGCCAGCAGCGGGCGTCGTGCATAGGCAGCTCCATACCGCCCGCCTGTATGGCGAACTCCTCTGCGCCGCGGCCCAGGGCGGCAGCCGCGCGCCTGGATCCGTCGGCCAGCACCGCGCCTATCCCCCTGCGGAAAGCCATCTGCTCGATGATGGGGACCAGTGCGTCCTTGTTCCCCCAGCTCAGATCGACGCCTAACGCGTCTTCGCGGGTGATTTGCCCTTTTTCAAAGCATTCCATGGCGAAAGCGATGGTGCCGCCGGTGGATATGGTATCCATACCATAACGGTTGCAAGCTTCATTGGCTTCCATCACCGCCTGTATATCGTCGATGAGGCACAGGCTCCCAAAGGCGCCCACCGTCTCATACTCCGGCCGGTGGGATTCCCGCGTCCGCCCCTCGCTGTCCGTGAACTCGACGATAGCGCCGCAAGCCACCGCGCACTGGGCGCAGGCATAGGGCCGCTTGACATAAGGCGCGTACGCCGGGCCGGCGATCTTCGTCGCCTGATCTAAGGAATACTTCTCGGCTCCGATGGAGCGCCAGTTCTGGACGGGGCAGTCCTGGATCGATATATTCTGTACATATACCGTAGCCGTGCCCGTCGCGCTCAGCCGGTTTGCCATGGGCGTGCGTTCTTTCGTGATGTTGTGGACCATATAGTCCAGCTGCTCCTGATAGACCTCCTGATCCATGATTCGAGCCTGTCCCGCTCCCGACGCGACGAAGGCTTTCAGATTCTTCGAGCCCATGACGGCGCCGAGGCCCATACGCCCCGCCGCGCGGCCGAAGTCATTGATGATGCAGGCGATGCGCAGCAGATTTTCCCCCGCCTGGCCGATGCACATCACGCCGAGGGATTTGCCCCCGTGCTTTTCCCTGAGGCTCGCCTCCGTGTCGGCGGAGTCTTTCCCCCACAAGTCCGCCGCGTCGTGAAACTCCACGCGCCCGTCGTCCAGGTAGACATATACCGGCTTCTCCGCCCTGCCGGTGAAGAATACCCCGTCGTAGCCGGCGCCCTTCAGCCTGGGGCCGAAGTTGCCGCCGCAGCTGGAATCCCCCCAGCCTCCGGTAAGGGGCGACTTGGCGACTACATGAAAGCGCCCCGCGGCGTGAGCTTTCGTCCCCGTGAAGGTCCCCGGCACAAAGCCGATCATGTTGTCGGGGCCGAGAGGGTCGATCCCTGGCTTGAGAAACTCGTACAGTATCCTCGCCCCCAGACCGTATCCGCCGATATAGCGGCGATAGGTCGACTCGTCGAGCTCCTGTTCCCGGGTGGTCTTATCCGTCAGGTCGACGAAAAGGATTTTTCCCATGTATCCGCCAAAGTTCATCGTATACACTCCATTCTTCGTAAAGCTAGACCAATAGCCCAAAGCGGCGCGGCTTTAGCTGTAGTTTTCATAAGGCTATAAATCAGCCGCCTGCGATGAGGGCGGAGATCACCAGCTCGCTCCCCGGCGGGATTTTCGCCGCCAAAGCCTGAGGCGGGTGGATGACGCCGCCGTTGAGTATGACCAGCGCTTCCCCGGCGACATTGCCATCACCGTCGAGGACCTCCTCCAGGACTTGCTCGCCGTATAGTTCGGCAAGCTCCAGAAAAAAATCCCCGAGGCTGACGCCGTCCCGCTCGATGACCAGCCTATCGGGCAAGCCGTGCAGTATCCCGCTTTGGTATAAGGTAAAACTCATGATCCCCCCGCCATCTCTCTGACTCCGCCGCCATCTTATTCCTGTAAAGCCGGGTATGTCAAACCATCGCGAATATCGGACCGAATCTCATGAAAGCTCGGTTACTCCCGAACGATCAGCTTATGACGGTACCATTTGTCCCCGTTAAAGCGAAGTGTAAACAACAGGCCGCGTACGCCCCACTCCAGAGCCATCGCGGCGAAGACGCCCACCACGCCCCAGGCAAGGACGCGGGTAAGGAAATACGCCAGCAGCACCCGTACAGACCACATGGAGCATAGGGAGACAGTAGAAGTGTACACCGCGTCGCCACCGGCTCTGAGGGCGCTTGAGGACATGGAGCTCCTCGCCACGAAGAGGGGCGCGAAGCCAAAGAAGACACCCGCCGACAGATAGGTGAGCTTCGCTGCTTCCGGCGTCACATGATAGAGATAAACCATCAGCATAGTAAACGGGATCATGGGGAGGATATTGATTACATTATACAGTGACGCGCCCCGAACGAATTTCCGCGTGTATTCCCTGGCCAGGTCTATCCGCTCCCTGCCGATGGCCATCCCGACGATGGTGAGGGTAGCCGTGGACAACGCTCCGTTTGACGCGATGCCAAAGTTTGTCACCACTGTAGCCACCGCGTTGGCAACCATGTGTGTGGTACCGTAGCCGGCGATATAACGCTGCGTGAATGCCTTGCCGCTGTGGAAAAAGACCTGCTCCAGCGCTACCGGCACAGCCACGTGGATTAAGCCCCTGAGTATAGGCCATATAGGTTGGAAGAAATCCTTGACTACGAGATTCATTTCACCTTTGTGTCGTGCGATATAGGCTACGGCTACGACGCCGCCGAGGGCTCTGGAGAGAATGATCGCCGCGGCGATGCCGATCACGCCCTGGCGCAGGATCAGGACAAACAAAGCCGATAATCCGATTTCCGTACAGTTGACAAACAATGTCAGGTAAAGCGCCGTCTTTGTGCGGCCCCAACCGCGCATGCCTCCGGCAAAGCCCTGGTACAGGGAAAAAAACGGGAGGGACATGCTGATCCCAATGAAGTAGATATAGGCAAGGTCAAGTACCTCCCGGGGCGCCCCCGCCAGGAAAAAGCTGACGATGGTTTTCCCGGTAAGGAGCAGGACAAGGGAAATGACCAATCCAATAGCAGTCGCCGCGGACATGCCCTGCTGTAAGGATTTCACCGCCAGCCGGGGGTTTTGCGCTCCCGTATACTGGGCTACCATCACCGTCCCGCCCATGCCGAAAGACATGCACACCTGCGTAAACATGAAGTTAAATGTATTGACCATGGAAACCGCGGAAACCGCTGTTTCCCCTTCGCCCGCGATCATCCAGGTGGCGACGATCGGCACCACGGCAAAGAAAAGCTGCTCCCAAAGCAGCGGGAAAAAGATACCCCATACCTGGCTGCCGGAAAGGATATCGCTGTCGAAATAGGAGATTAGCCGCCCTCGTATCTTCTGAATCATGACAAGAGCATTTTATCACAGTTCCGCCCGATTGTTTATGATAATTTACCGATCGATACGCATCGTCATTCCCCGTCCGCCGCTTGCCCGCTTAAACCGGCTTGCTTCGCGGCCGCCTGCTCGCCCAGGTACGCCTTAGCGTCTTTAAAGAAGCTGATGATGATCAGGCAGAAGACCAGCCCGATGGGGAAAGCGGCGATGATGGATACGGATTGCAAACTATTGATGGAGTTCTCCGCAAAAATCAAACCGATGGGAAAGATGATAAACATCAGGGCCCAGAAGGCGCGCACCGGTCGTTCGGATTCCTGATCCGGATGCAGGTGCTTATAGGAGTACGCGGATATCACCAGGGTAAGGGAGTCGAATGTGGTGGAGTAGAACGTGACCAGCATCACAAAGAGCACCACCAGCAGCATTTCCGTCAGCGGCAGGGTTTCAAATATCTGGATGATCCCCAGGTTGATGTCCCGCCCGTCCGCTACCATGCCGATGATGTCCACCTTGCCCGCCATCTGCTGCGACAAGCCGTAATTACCGAAGATGATGAAGGCGAGGAAGGTGCCTGCCATCCCATAACCGTAGGTACCGAAAATCACATTCTTGATGGTCCTCCCCTTGCTGATCATCCCGATGAAGAAGGGGGTGGCTACGCACCAGGCCATCCAGTACGCCCAGTAGAATACCGTCCAGTACTGGACGAAGCCGTTGACCCCGTCGCCGGACTCCCGCAGGGGATCCATCCAGGTAGACAGGACGATGAAATTCTGGGCAAGGTTCCCCAGGCTGGTGACCCCAGTCTCGATGATGTACCTTGCTTCCCCGCCCATAAGGAGTACATAGGCAAGCATGAAGAATAGCAGTACGGTGCAGATAGCCGCCGACTTAATGATGCCCTTGATGCCGCTCAGCACCGATATCGTATACACCGCGGCGATGCAGACGAGGACGCCGATGGTAAGGACGGGGCTCAGTGGTATGCCGAAGAGCCTGCTGAGAGCGGCCGCCAGAAGGGGGGTAGCCAGGGAGAAGGTCGTCGCAGTCCCGGCCAGGAGGGCGCAGATAGCGATATTATCGATCACCTTGCCGGCGCCCTTATCGATCCTATCCCCCAAAAGAGGCCTGCAGGCTTCGGAGAACTTCTGTATATCTCTGCCCCGGGCATGAAGCATGAAGCCGAAGGCTACGGCAAGCATCACATAGAACCCCCAGGGGATGGGCCCCCAGTGGAATAAGGGGTAGGTGGAAGCCCAGTCCTGTATCCCGCCCAACTGCTCGATCCGCGGCTCGCCGGCATACAGCGCCCACTCGATGAGGGAGTAGAAGATGATATCGGCGGCAAACACGCCGGTAAATATCATCGTCGCCCACCTCCAGTCCGAGTACTGAGGTTTATCCAGGTTCCCAAGGCGGATGCTGCCGTAGCGGGAAAAAGCGATATACAAAGTGATCAGCACGATGCCGAATCCGAGCACGATGTAGAAGAAGCCAAGCTCGTTTCCCAAGAAGTCCCGTATCCGGTCGGTGACGCTCGTCGACTGCTCAGGCGATAAGATAAATACCGCGCAGAGGGCGACGACGATGACCAGGGGGACGATGATCAGGGGAAGATCCAGCCGGCTCAGCAGCGAAGCGCCGCCGGTCTTTTCGCCATGGATGGGGTTTTTGTCATTTGTCATATTCTATACCTGCTTCCTTCAGATAGCCGCGTCAAGTCACGTTATACGAGGTGCAACGATAGCGCCGGAAGCGCCGAGCCTACGCCGGACGCTTTGCGGCCTTAGCGGGATCATCCGCTTAACAAAGCCGGGGCGAGCTTGTCCATCAGCTCCATGGCGTGACGGTAGAACTCCTTCGCGTATCCGTACTGCCGTATCGCGTATTCGCTGAAGTTGACGCCCATTTTATCCTTATAACCGCACCAGACGGCCCACAGGAACCCGGCGACGGCGGCATAAGCGTATATCAGGAGGCGATCCTGGTCGGAGGAGGCGCCTTCATAGTAAATATCCGCCACACGGTCTACGGCGGCCTTATCATAGTTGGCATATATACAGAACATCGCTAAGTCGATATGGGGGTCGCACATCCCGGCATACTCCCAGTCGATGAGATACAGCTCGTCGCCCACAAAGAGGAAGTTATCCGATACCGGGTCGATATGGCAGAGGCGCGCGTCCTTCGCCAGCGTATCCAGCAGCGCGATGAGCCGCACGATCTTTTTCCTCGTCTCGTTGTAGTCGGAGAAGAAGAGGTGCCCGTCGCTGAGCCTCTCGTACAGCTCCAGCTTTTCCGCCAGGTTGAAGGTATGAGGTACCTCAAGCTTCATGCCGTGGATGTTGCGCAGGAAGCGGATGCACGCGGCGACGTCTTTATCATCCGACGGATCGCAGACCCGCGCTTCTTCCCAAAACTCGGTGATTTTAAAACCCCTTTCCGGCGAGATAAAGATGACATTATCGGAAAAGCCCTTCCCCTTGATCGCCGCGTAGACCTCCGCCTCCTGGCGCCGGTCGGTAAGCTCGTTGCTGCCTTCGCCGGGCACCCGCAGGAGGTACGGGTCGCCATCCACGGAGAAGCGCATCAGGTCGTTGGTCATGCCCTTCATCAAGCCGGATATATCGGTGATGGCGTCCTGCCCGGTCTGAAACACATCGCAGATAAGCTCGATTCGCCGGGAATGCAGATTGCGGGATTCGCTGTCTAGGTCGCGAAGCTGCTCGTAGGTATTGATCTCATAAGCGGACTGCCCCAGCATGGTCCGGGCGTAGGTGATCATTTTATTGCCGAAGAATAAAGCCTGCTCCCAGGTTTCCCGGGCATATCTCCGCTGCCGGTCCAGACGGACGATTTGTTCGCGGACTTTCTCCGCGTCCTCTTCTTTCAGGTAACACAGCCCGATCATGGAGTTGCCCGCCCCTTCGTCCCCGGTATGGATGAGCTCCAGCTTCCGGTTCAGGCGGACATAGCTGTCCTCGTCCGTATGCTCGGCGATGGCGTACCAGGAGAAGTACTCGTATTGATTAAACGGATTGTTCGCGAACCAGATGTTGCACGGGATGATGTAGCAGTTAGAGAGCTTGTCGGCGGCAAGCCGCAGCGAGTGCAGGCTATCTTTTTTCGCGAAATCGTAGTTATAGATCAGCTTGATGCCGTATTTGTCGGTGAGGTACTCAAGGCGCTCCATCTGATAGCCCACCACGGCATAGATCTCCCCGACGCCGACGTCCTTCAGCTGCTTGATGACGCGCTCGATGAGAGGCTCTTCGTTGATCTGCAGGAGCCCTTTCGGGTACCGGTTGATGGGCGTCATCCGGAAGCCCATGCCCGCCGCCAGGATCACTGCCCGGCGCGGTTTCGTCTCTTCCATGTATCGCCTGGCTTTTTCCGTCACCTGGTACTCGTCGTCTATAAAGCCTTCATCCATGAGTTTCTTTAATGAAGAGTGGATCAGGCCCAGAGAGTAGCCGGTACGGCTCATGATGCTTTTATGATTAAGGTAGCCAAAGTTAACGATGACCGCCAAGACGATCCAGTCCCTTTTATTGATGGTAAATGCACCTCCGTTTCGCGACGGTCGCGTTTCACGAAATATCATTTTCGTTATATAGTGAAATTATACAGATATTTTTCGAAATGTCAACAGATGATGAAAAAATGAGCAAAACGCCTCCCCAGACTACGATAAGCCGGGGGAGGCTCGTTGAAAAAGATGTTGATTCGATTATACGCTTAGTCCGGATTCGTCTCCTTTATAGCTGCGCGTTCTCCAGCAGGATCGCTACGCCCATGCCGCCGCCGATGCAGGCGCTGCAGATGCCCAGCCTCTTGCCCGTGCGCCGGAGCTCCTCCGCTACGGTCATCGTGAGACGGACGCCTGTGCCGCCTTCCGGATGGCCGATGGAGACGCCGCCGCCGTTGGGGTTCAGCTTCTTGTAGAAGTCGGAATCCAGATACGGGCCAAGCATCTTCATGACGGCGAGGACTTGGGCCGCGAAGGCTTCGTTGATCTCGATGACGTCGATCTCGTCCAGGGTAAGGCCGGTCTTCTTCAGGAGCTTCTGGATGGCGGGAGCCGGCCCGGTCCCCATGAGGGAAGGATCGACGCCGACGAAAGCGAAATCATTCAGATAAGCGATGGGCGGAAGCTCACGGCGCTTCGCTTCGCTCTCGGTCATCAGAACCACCGCGGCAGCCCCGTCTACGCTGCCGGAAGCATTGCCGGCGGTGACGACGCCGTCCGGCTTCTTGTAGACGGCGGGCAGGGTCGCCAGCACGTCAAGCTGTGTGTATGGCTTGAGATGCAAGTCCTTGTCGATGGTGACCATTTCGACTTTGCCTTTCTTGCCTGTCTGGGGTACCTCGATGGGCACGATCTCCACGGCGAGCCTTCCATTTTCCTGAGCGGCTTTCGCCTTCATCTGGGAGTCGTAAGCAAAACGGTCCGCATCCTCCCTGGTCACGCCGTACAGCTCCGCCGCTTTCTCCGTGGTGCCCATGGGGCTCGTGTCGCCATAGGACGGGGGGGCGATGCCATTCTCTATCCCCACCATGCCGCCCAGGGTGATCCCCCCTCTGGGGATGCCGGTCCAGGCGAAGGACAAGGGCAGCGAAATGAGCTTGTGGCTATTCATCTCCGCGCCCACGGCGACGCACACATTACCCTGGCCGGTCCAAAGCTCCATCATACTGTTGGTGACCGTCGTGAAGCCCGAACCGCATATGCGGTTCAGCGTGTACCCGATGGCCGTATCCACATCGAGGCCGGCTTTCAGGGCGAGTAAGCGGGACATATTGCCCCCCTCGCCGTGCTGATCCATCACGCCTACGATGATGCTGTCTACATCGCGTTTGCCCAGATGGGAGCGCTCCATCGCCGCCATCATGGGGGTGTAGGCCAGGCTGGGTAAGCTGAGTTCCTGGAATTCATGGCCGTTCTGACTGGAAAACGGGGTGCGGGCAAAACTGGTAAGTACAACTCTTTCCATGCGTAAACCTCTTTTCTTCCTATTTTTATTTTTTATTTTCCGATACTACTATTATGATTTCTTTCTTCCTGATTTTCAAGTGGAAATTTATGCTGCTTAAATTGTAATGCATCCGGCGCGGCGATATAATAGAGAGTAGCCAGAAAACCGACGGGGAGAGAGAAATGAACGTTCAACCGGCGACTAAGGAAAGAAAAAGGATAGACTTCTCAACAGGGACGCCATGGCAAAAGATCCTCCTGTTTGCCTATCCATTGATGCTCAGCAGCGTACTACAGCAGCTATACAATACTGTTTCCGGCATCATCGTGGGGCGCGGGGTCAGCCATGTGGGGCTGGCTGCCGTGGGGCTTTCCGCTCCCTTCCTCAGGGTCCTCACATCGTTTTTCATGGGGATATCCCTCGGTGGCAACGTACTGGTCGCGCAGCACTACGGCGCCAAAGACCAGGCCAGCTGCATGCGTACCGTGAATACGGCTACCATACTGGCGGTGGCGACCGGCATAGTCTTATCCACGGTGGGCATCCTTATATCCCCGCTGATCCTCCGCTGGCTAAACGCCCCCGCCGACCTATACGCCATGGCCTTGACATACATGCGCATCATTTTCTCCGGCATCGTCTTTCAGCTACTGTACAATATGATGGCCGGTTTTCTGCGGGGCATGGGCGAGTCGAAAATACAACTATTCGTCCTGGCGGTGACTTCCGTCGTCAACGCCGTGTTATGTTGGGTGTTTGTCATCTTCTTCAAGTGGGGCATCGCGGGGGCGGCGGCCGCCACTGTCATCAGCCAATTTCTTTCCGTGGCCTTGCTCTATGTCCGTCTGCAAAATAATCCCTGGACAAGCATCAACGTGAGGAAGCTGGCATTCTACGCGACCGAAGCTAAGGCATTCCTCAAAATCGGCCTGCCTACGGGTATCCAGCAAGTGACGATGTCCCTTACGGGGATGATCGTCATGGGCTTCATCACCGCCTACGGCACGGCCAGCATAGCGGGCAACTCCATCGGCAATACGGTGGACATGTACCTCAATATGCCTGTCTCGGCGCTGAATATGTCCGTGGCTCCATTCACGGCTCAGAATATAGGCGCGGGAAGAATGGATCGGGTGTATAAAGGCACAAAGCAAGTGATCTTGCTCATTCTATGTATATCCACGGTACTCGGCTCCACCGTGCTCTTTTTCAAGGCGCCGCTCCTCCGGATGTTTACGGACAATGAAGCGACCATCGCGGCCGGCAGCATGATGCTCAATATCCTGGTTCCGGTGCATCTGATCACCGCCATATCCTCGCCTCTCGGCGACACCATACGGGGTTCCGGGGACACGGTCACCATCATGATCAACGGGTTGATGACGGCTGTGGTCGTGCGTATCCCCGTCCTCATCGCCCTTAACCAAGTGTTTGGCAGGATCGAGGTCGTATACTTTTCCCACGTCATATCGCAGCTCTACGGACTGGTATTCTTGCTGATCATCTTCAATAAGGGGAAGTGGAAGAAAAACGCCCTGCAAAGGATCGAATCGCTCCACGGCAGCACAGGCGCCACAAACGGCTAGCGCCACGTTGCGCAATGAAATTATTTATTGAAACATGTCCTCGAACTTAACCAGTGTGACATTGCCAATGGCGCTTGCCAGATCTCCGCATCCCTTCGTGAAACCTGTCTTGGCAAACAAGTAATAATGCATACTATCATAACTGAAGAGCTTGCTTCTTTCGATAAGTGTATCAAGGGCGGCGGTACCAACCTTTTCATTCGTCCATTTACATTCGCCAAACAAAGCGGAATTATTATCTCCGATACCCATGACGTCAATTTCAGCCTCCCGCCTTCTCTTGGCGTCATTCCCCCACCAGCGGCCTAAGTCGGTAAAGGGGATAGCCGCCTTGCCCCTGCGGTTCAACTCCCATAAATACTGTTTACATATCTCCTCAAATACCCCGCCCATGAACGCAGCCAGCTGCGGGGCTATCTTCTGATAAACGGTATCGGACAAGCCGCGGTTGATCGCCGCTATGTTGTCCGGTATGAAACGATACCAAAAGCGGAACATGGAATCTTCAAGTGCGTATATGGTTTTACGGGAATTACCAGACCCGAAAGGCTTATCTTTCCTTACAATCCCCAAGGAGATAAGTTTGCCCAGATAGCTTGTGGCAAGGGAAGTATCAATATCTGTCTTGGAACATATCTCCGACATCTTGGACGATCCGGTGGCGATAGCTTTGATTATCGAATTGTATTGAGAGGGGTCACGGCATTCCTGCTTGATTAGGTTCATCGGTTCTTCAAACAGGTAGGCGTTTGGTTCCAGGAAGTTGGTTTTAATATTTTCCTCAACGCTTAGACCTTCGTCCATGAGCGACATATATAACGGGATTCCCCCCGTTATACCGTAAACCGTGGCTAAATCGACCCAACTAAACTTCTTGTAATACTCATTTATCTCAAAGAACTCAAAGGGGAGTATTTTGAATTGGCAAGTACGCCGGCCAAAGAGCGGGCTTTCATAACCAAGCACCTGTTCCTCCATAAAGGATAAAGAGGAACCGCACAGAATCAGGAACATATTAGACGTAGCCTTGTTTTTATCAATCAGCACCTGAAGGATAGATGAAATCGACCTATAGCTTGCGGCAAGATAAGGGAATTCGTCTATGACGAATACAATCCTTCGCTTTTCTGAAATATTGAAAACGGTTTCAAGGGCTTCTTGGAAGTTCGGGAAGCTGCCCGAAGTATCGGCAAAGTCATTGGAAAGGGAGTAAATGCTTTTACTTAACCCTTCAAGATTCTCCTTCGCATTACCTTCAATCCCTGTGTAGAAGACGGTTTCCTTATCCTTTATAAACTCATTGATGAGAGTGGTTTTCCCGATACGGCGGCGCCCATATATGATGGCGACTTCAAACTCACCGCTTTCATACCGTTTGTTTAGGTTATCAAGCTCTCTTGTTCTGCCTACGAACATGGAACGATCCTCCGAACTTTATTTAGTGAAGTATGATTTAGTCAATTATACTTCACTAAAATATTATTGTCAATTTTACAAAACGAACAAAGCCAAACCCGTCGCCCACCGGAACTATTGGTGAGCGGACGAGTTCGGATTTATCACAAAATGGCGGAGGGAGTGGGATTCGAACCCACGTGGGACACGAGGCCCCTAACGGATTTCAAGTCCGCCCCGTTATGACCGCTTCGGTATCCCTCCATAGTGGCTACAGGTAGTATATAGGCTTTGCGTCGGTAAATCAAGAGCTGGGTCGTATCTCACTACTGTTAAGAACTTTTCACATCGTTGTTGAAAAAGTTTTGTGAACCGGCGCCTTTTATCAGGAATTATACTCATTACGATTAAATACGCTAAATGGCGGGTGCGATCTTACACGCTTTTTACAAATATTTCATCATTCTTTTACCGAAAGGGAAAGTTATCCACAATTTGTGAACAAGTTGTGGATAACTCTATCGCTCATCTGGGCTTATGCTCGGCCGGGCAACGGTTTATATAGCCGGGATCGTATCAATGCCGCCCATATACGGGCGGAGGGCCGCGGGGATGGTCACGCTCCCGTCGGCGTTCTGATAATTCTCCAGTATAGCCGCGGTCGTGCGGCCGATGGCCACCCCGGAGCCGTTTAGCGTATGGACAAACTCCGGCTTCGCCTTCGGCTCCCGGCGGAAGCGGATATTCGCCCTGCGCGCCTGATAATCCTCAAAGTTGGAGCAGGAGGATATCTCCCGGTACATACCGGCGCTGGGCAGCCAGACTTCCAGGTCGTAAGTCTTGGCGGAGGAAAACCCAAGGTCGCCGGTAGACAAGGTTACGACGCGGTATGGCAGCTCCAGCTGCTTTAGCACCTCTTCCGCGTTGGCAGTGAGCGCCTCAAGCTCATCGTAGGAATTCTCCGGCAGGGCAAACTTGACGAGCTCCACCTTATTGAACTGGTGCTGGCGGATGAGGCCGCGGGTGTCCCTGCCGGCGGCGCCCGCCTCCGAACGGAAGCAAGGCGTATACGCGCAGTGATAGATCGGAAGCCGCTGGGCGTCCAATATCTCCTCCCGGTAGAAGTTCGTGACGGGCACCTCGGCGGTAGGCACGAGGTAGTACCCCTCCGAACCTTCCAACCGGTAGCTGTCTTCCGCGAACTTCGGAAGCTGGCCGGTACCGGTCATACTATGCTGATTGACAATAAAGGGGGGGATGAGCTCCTCGTAACCATGCTTCAGCGTATGCAGGTCCAACATAAATGCAATAAGCGCCCTTTCCAGCCTTGCCCCAAGCCCGCGGTAGAAAGTGAAGCGGGCGCCGGTGACCTTGGAAGCCCGCTCAAAGTCCAGGACGCCCAAAGCCTCGCCCGCTTCCCAGTGGGGCTTCACAAGGAAGCCGGGCTCCCGGGGCTCGCCCCAGCGGCGTATCTCTTCGTTGGCCCCCTCGTCTTTACCGACGGGCACAGTCTCGTGGGGGACGTTTGGTATATGAAGAAGGATAAACTGTATCTCCTCTTCGATATCCCTAAGCTCGTCGTCCAGCACCTTGATCTCGTCCCCTAAAGCCCGGGTCTGCTCCATGATGACGGCGGCGTCCTCGCCGGCCTTCTTCATCCGGGCGACATTGGCGCTGGCTTTATTGCGCAGGCCCTTCTTCTCCTCGCTGACAGCCAGGTTCTTCCGCCGCTTCTCGTCGGCGGCCAGGAACTTGTCTACCAGCCCGGAATCGGCGTTTCGGTCCAGCAAGCTATTTTTAACCATACCGGCGTCTGTTCGAATTCTTCTCGCATCCAGCATATGAGTCCCTCCCGGCGTCGCGATCGATCGACTTCCATCATAATTCTACAAATGGCAAAACGCAAGAGGGAATCCGCGGAACCATCTGTTTCTTTACAAAAAAAATACGCGGTGTTAGAATAACTCATGATTTACTTTTAGGTATAAAATGAGAAGCGGAGGGGCAAAAAATGGCGGAAGAACGGAAATACTCCATAGAACAGCTAAACAAATTCTCGGTGGGCCTGCTCGTTAAAATGGGCTTGACGGAGGAAAACGCCGAAATCGTCACGGATTCATTGATATTCGCGGACTTGAGGAATGTGAGCTCCCACGGGATCGTGCGCTTACCCACGTATACGGAACGCATCGGCACGGGGATCATGAATCTTCAGCCGGAGATGAAATACATCAGGCAAAGGGGCGCCACCGCCCTGCTTGACGCGGAAAACGGCTTAGGCCAACTCGCCGGCCACAAGGCGATGAAGAAAGCCATCGAGCTGGCGAAGGACTTCGGTATCGGCATGGTAGCGGTGCGCAACTCCAACCACTTCGGCACGGCTAGCTGGTTTTCCATGATGGCGCTGGAGGACGGCATGATCGGTATAACGATGGCAAACGCCTCGCCTGCCATCGCGCCATTCGGCACGGCGACGCCCCTGCTGGGCACCAATCCCCTGAGCATAGCGGTACCGGCGCATGATAAAGTCCCCATCGTGCTGGATATGGCGATGTCCACCGTAGCCAGGGGCAAGATCCGCCTCTCCGCCCTGAAGAATGAGCAAATACCCCTGGACTGGGGACTTGACGAAGGCGGCAATCCCACATCGGATCCAAACGAGGCGCTGAAAGGCAGCCTGGTCCCCATCGGCGGCGTCAAAGGCTCGGCGCTGTCCCTGATCGTCGACCTGATCTGCGGCGTCATGACGGACACCGGGCTCACGGGCACGGTCAAGAACATCACGGACATGAGCGGCCCGTCGGACACGGGCCACGCCTTCATCGCCATCAACATAGCGGACTTCATCGACTACGGCCTCTTTGCCGCGAATGTGGACGCCGTGGTGGATATCATCAAGAACCTCAAGCCCAAGGGCGGCGCCATCTACATGGCGGGGGAGATCGAGCACAACATCACAGAGCAGAAGAAGAAGGACGGCATCCCCCTGGACGCCGCCGTAGTGGAGCTGCTCAACAAGACCGCCGAGCAGTACGGGGCGGCCAAGCTGTAGCAGCGGAGGGCCGCATCCGCCGCAGAAAGCAAAAAACGCCGGGGCTGACGATCACGCTCCGGCGTATTTTCGTTCCTAAACCGATACCGCCCGCGATACCGTAAAGAGCGGTATCGCGCCGCGCCTAGCAGGCCTGTGATTACTTCTTGATCAGATGGTCTTCCAGGGGAGGGGCGTAGGCCCAGACGATCTTAAGGGGTACGTCGCCGGTGTTCTCGACGATGTGATCCACGCCCAGGGGCGAGAAAAACGCGGTGCCGGGCTTCAGCTCCGCCGTCTCGCTGCCGCAAGTCAGCTTGCCGGTGCCCTCGACCACGTACAGCGCTTCCTCGCTGTCCGTATGCTTATGCATGGGAATGCCGCTGCCGGGCTGGGAAATATTTATACCCATGGAAATCTGCTTGGCGCCGAATTCATGCTCGCTGATCAGTAGTTTGGATAACCTGACCCAAGGTTCCGTTTTTAGTGTCCCTTCCACTTCCGACTCGTGAATCGATATCCTTGTCATGCTGAACCCTCCAATTCGAAATTAAGTATTTGGGAAATTATATCATATATTCTTGCGTTTTGAGTAGTCTGTGCTAAAATAAATCAAAAAGGATTAGGGAGGCTCTGAAAATGGCAAAAATCGTCAGGATCGACATGGGCGCGAAAAAAATCACACAGGAGGACGCGGGCAAGTACACCCCCTACGGCTCCCGCGGTTTCATCGCGCGTTTTATGAAAGACGAGGTAGACCCGGCTTGCGAGCCATTAGGCATCCACAACAAACTGATCATAGCCACCGGGCTTCTGGGCGGTACCATGACTTCCTCCTCGGGCAGATTGTCCGTAGGCGGCAAGAGCCCTCTCACCAACGGGATAAAGGAAGCAAGCTCCGGAGGCACAGCCGCAAACGATTTGGCCCGCCACGGCATCCGCGCCCTCGTCTTTGAGGGCTTGCCGGAGAAAGGCGACCAGAGCAGTTACGTACTGGTCATCGACGGCGAAGGTATCCGCCTTGAGGTTATGGACGATCTGCGCCTGGTAGGCGCTCAGGATACCATCCTCCGCTTGCGCGAGAAGTTCGGCGACAGGGCCGGCGTCATCTGCAACGGCCCGGCAGGCGAGTACATGATGCGCGGCGCCGGCGTGGTCTGCGCGTCGGTGGACAGCTCCATGCGCTTCGCGGCAAGGGGCGGGCTGGGCGCCCTGATGGGCAGCAAGCATGTGAAAGCCGTCGTCATCGTGCCTTCGAAGGAAGATCGCGTAGAGTACTTTGACAAAGCCGCTTATACCGAAGCCTCGAAAGAATATCAGCAGATGCTGGTGGACGCTTACCCCACCATCCAGAAGAGCAATCAGCTCTACGGCACGACGGGCATGACCAAGATCGTAGACGAGTTGGGCTTCCTGCCCACCCGCAACTTCACCAGAGGCTCCTTTGAAGGGGTGGAGAATATCTGCGGCGAGAAGATGGTAGAGCTGATCCAGGCCCGGGGCGGAGAAGGCAAGACAGGCGTCGCCTGCATGAATGGCTGCATGATCCGCTGCAGTTCCATATTTCCCGACGAAAACGGCAAGAAGATATGCTCTACCGTACAGTATGAGAACATTGCCCTTCTCGGCTCTAATCTCTGCATCGACAACTTCGACGATCTGGCCCGGTTAAATCATCAGGTCAACGACCTGGGGCTTGACGCCATCGAGACAGGCGCCGCCCTCGGCGTGGCCGCGGAGGCGGGGTTGGTGAAGTTTGGCGATGGCCCGGGCTTCCTGAAGCTCATGGATGAGATCCGCGCGGGCACCCCTCTTGGGCGCGTGATCGGAAACGGCACCAGAGTCACCGGTGAAGTATTTGGGATCAACGATCTCCCCACGTCGAAGAATCAGGCCTTCCCCGGGTACGACCCCAGGGCGCTGAAGGGCAACGGCGTGACCTTCGCGGTGAACCCCATGGGCGGCGACCATACCCTGGGCAACTGCTACGGCTCCCGGGGCCAGGTACCGCCCCTCGCTACCGAAGGGCAAGGCGACCTGTCCCGCAACACCCAGGTACAGATGGCCGCGTTGGAGAACCTGGGCTTCTGTATATTTGCCCGGTCATATCTATTCAAGAAACCGGAGCTGTTCACCCAACTGGTGTTCGGCATCACCGGCCAGCAGATGACGGTGGATGAATTCTGGGCACAGGGGACGGAGACCACCCGCATCGAGCGGGAGTTCAACATCGCCTCGGGCATATCCCCCGCCATGGATCGCTTACCCGAGTATATGTACCGCGAACCTTTGCCGCCCACCGGCCACGTATTCGACCTGACCGAAGAAGAAGTGCTGAAAGGCATTGTCTAGCAGACGCTGAAAGGCATTGTCTAACGGGTGTTGCGAAATATCATAAAATGTAGTAGAGTGGCTATACTCGCTTTCCGGTGAGATAGCCATTTTTTTGTCGATGATCATTGCGAAGCGGATGCTCAGCGGCGCGGGGAGGTTATTTGCCATATGGTAGATGTAGAATTCAACCTGATGCTGGCCGACCTGGCCGGCAAAAAGCGCGACCGGGTCGAAATCAGCTGTGAGATGAGTCTGGAAGAGTTCATCGGGCATGTCGGCCTCAAGGCTGACGACGTAGGGATGCAGTTGATCAACAAGGAATGGGCGCCTTTCGAGAGCCGGGTGCACGACGGCGACTATGTGCAGTTGTTTCCCTGGCTGGAAGGCGGGTGACACAGGGGCACAGAAGGGACGGTTCTGCTGTACTCACCGTCCCCTTTGATAAAATCGAGGAATGATATGGCCGATCTGCTGCGTTGGACGCGCTCTGTGTGCCCCGTGTGCCTGAAGCCGGTGAAGGCGGAGGTGCTGCGGTATGGCGCTGGCGTATATATGAAGAAGACCTGCCCCGAGCACGGTGATTTTTCCGTGCCGGTATGGCGGGACAAGGTTGATTTGGAAAAATGGCGGGGTTACCTTCCGGTACTTGCGGACGATGAAGCCCCGGACTGCCCGCATGCCTGCGGCGTCTGCGGCGGGCACCTGCAAGGCGTATGCTGCGTATTATTGGAAGTGACGAGCCGATGCGACCTCCGCTGCGCGTACTGCTTCGCGGACTTCGAGGCCGGCCCCGACCCTGAGCTAACCGACCTCAAGCGAGCGGTGGAAGATATCCTGGACGCCGACGACAAGCCTTTGCTGCAGTTCTCCGGCGGCGAGCCTACGATGAGGGACGATCTGCCAGAGCTTATCGCCTACAGCCGCGGGCTTGGATGTAAGTACATTCAGCTGAATAGCAACGGCTTGCGCCTGTCCCGGGACGAAGAGTATGTAAGGGCTTTGGCGGAGGCGGGGCTTTCTTTTGTATTCATGCAGTTTGACGGCGCAAACGACCGTGTTTACCAGGCTTTGCGGGGAGCGCCGCTCTTTGACGCAAAGATGAACGCCATTGATATGTGCGACAAGTACGGAATCGGAGTGACTTTGGTGCCCACCATAGTCCGGGGCGTCAATGACGATCAGGTCGGGGATATCATCCGCCTGGGGGCTTCCCTGTCGCCGGCGGTGCGGGGCGTGCATTTCCAACCGGTTAGCTACTTCGGCCGATACCCGGTATTGCCGTCAGAATACGACCGCTATACCCTGGACGAGCTGATACTCGCCATACGGGAGCAAGCCGAAGTCGAGGACGCGGGGCTACTGCCATCCCGCTGCGACCATCCTTTGTGCGGTTTCCACGGCAGCTTTCTTGTAAGCAGTGGTGGGCTGATCCCTCTTTCCCACGCGGACGACGGCGCCGTGCCGACAGTGACCACGGCGGCGCAAAATCGTGAATACATAGGAAGGCGCTGGTCCCGGGAAGGCGGCGAAAACGGCGGCGACGTTGGCGGCGGCAACGGCAACGACGGCGGTGCTGAAGCGGGTATCAACGGCAACGACGGCGAGAATACTGAGGAATGCTGCTGCGACGACGATTGCGTCGGCGAGGACTGCTGCTGTGATGGAGACGGCGATTGCTGCGACGACGACCTGGAAAGCTTCGACGGCTTTCTCCGAGGCGTCAGAAAGCACGGGTTCACCCTCACTGCCATGGTGTTTCAGGACGCCATGAACCTGGACGTCGAGCGCTTACGCCGCTGCAGCCTTCGCGTATACCACGAAGGAAAGCTGAAGCCTTTCTGCGTCAGATACCTTACCGCGATGAAGCCCTAGTGCAGCGTCCGGCAGTAATGAGGTATACAAAATGCCCTACGGTGAAAGGCTTGCTAAACTGAATCCCTGTCATCCACGGTCGACAGAAGAATTACTCAGGCCCCTGGTTGGTTTCGGCGCCCGCCTCGCGGATATCGGCTGCGGCCGGGGCGCTACGCTGAGTTGGCTGGCGGAGCACAACTCATACGAGCTGTATGGCGCCGAACCGGATGACACGTCGTATGCTTGTGCTACAGTCAATTGCCCATCGGCAATGGTAGTGAAATCAACTGCGGATGCCTTGCCGTTTGACAACGATTTCTTTCACGCCATTCTCATGGAATGTGTTTTCTCATTGACGGAGGATCCGTCCGCCGTCGCGGCGGAGGCTGCCCGGGTACTCCGGGGCCAGGGGTTTTTGCTGTTGAGCGATCTGTTCACTTATGGCGAAGACGACTTACGCGTTAGACAAACGCTGCTTCGTCGCGTATACGCGTTGCGGTCGCTGGAAGGCTATTTTATTGGGCACGGCTTTTTGCTTTGCCGCTTTATCGACCATACGCGGGATTTGCGGTCCATGTTCGCGCAAATGCTGATGGACGGGACCGCCGACGCCTATTTGGATGACGAAACCCGGAAGCAGCTGCGGGAAGTGAAAGCGGGATATGGTATATGGATATTCCAAAAGGTTTGAGTCTTGCCGATTACCAATTGGCGATGTTGAATGCCCAATTGATTTTCACGGCGGAACGCAGCCGCTTCTACCGGGAAAAGCTCGCGGGCGTCGATCTGCCGCTAAAGGCGCTGGCGGATCTGCAAAGGCTTCCATTCACCACAGCCCGTGATATCGCCGGGCGCGGCGCCGACATGGTATGCGGCGGGGCCGGCACGGTTGACCGTATCGTCACCATCCACAGCACAGGCACAGGCGGCGCGCCGAAGCGTTTGTTTTTCTCCGGAGGGGATCTGAAGCGGACGGTGGACTTCTTTGCCGTCGGCATGAGATATATGTGTAATGCCGCCGACAGCGTCATGGTCTTTATGCCGACGGATTCGGAAAACGGCGTCGGGCAGCTTTTGGTTAAGGGGCTTGTTGAGCTGGGCGCCTTTCCTGTTGCCTACGGGCTTATCTCCGATTTCGGCGACGCAGCGGCGGCCTTGCGGCAGCGCGAATACCATACGGTAATCGGCCTCCCCTCGCAAATACGTAAACTCGCTCTGCTGGCGCCGGATATCCGTCCGGCAAACGTGTTGCTTTCGGCGGATTATGTATCCGATGCGGCGCGGGAAACCATATCCCGGATCTGGGGCTGCGAGGTGTTTGCCCATTACGGCTTGACGGAGACGGGATATGGCTGCGCGGTGGAGTGCCCCGCCCACGACGGCCAGCACATACGCTGCGACGAGCTGCTGATAGAAATCGTGGAGCCGGAGTGGGCCGATCCGACGCCGGAAGAAACGGTGACAGCAGCGACGGGCTTGGTCAAACCGGAGGGCGGCTGGGGCGAGATCGTGATCACCACCCTCCGCCGGGAGGCCATGCCGCTGATCCGCTACCGCACAGGCGATCTGGGTCGGCTCATATGGGGCAGATGCGCCTGCGGCAGCGAGCTTCCCCGGCTCGACAAGGTGCTGGGGCGCTTACGGGAATTACAGCATGACGTCAATATTTACCGGATGGATGAGCTTCTGCTGAACCGGGATGAGATATTGGATTACCGAGCGGTAGTGGCAGGGGGCAGATTGACCGTGACTATCGAAGCTGCGGCAGCGGCGATAGCTTCGATTTCGGCGACTGCATCGACCGCTCCGATTGCTGAGACTGCTGAGGTTGCTGATACTGCATCGATTGCGCCAGCTGCTCCGACTGCTGCGATTGCTGATACTACATCGATTGCGCCAGCTACCATTGCCGACTGGGAAAGCGTCCTCCGCGGCGCGTGGCTGGAGTCGGATATAACCGTTCGCCTTGCGGGCTGCCCTCCGGCAACGGCTGAATCCGCCAAAGCCCGCCCTCCCGGCTGGACGGTGAAACGCGGCGTCGAAAGAATAGGAAAGGCCCCCGTTTTGTGATATATTAATGTAAATCAATATTGTAACGGAGTACTGTCATGAGCGGAGTAAAAAGCGAGGATTTGATCTGCGGTATATGCGGGGTCAGGCTGGAGGAAGCGAAGACAACGTTTTCGTATATGAAGCATACCTTCACCGCCGATGTGCCGCGCTGCCCGAAATGCGGACAGGTATATCTATCGCCGGAACTGGTCAAGGGGCGCATCGCCCAAGTGGAAACGGAACTGGAGGATAAATAAGGAAGGGGAGCAGGATATGAATTTCAGGAGGATTTGGTTCAACATCAATGGGGCGGACCGTATGTTTGTATGTAATCCGGAAGTCGATACCCTTGCCGACGTCTTGCGCAGGGCCGGTTTGACCGGCACGAAGATCGGCTGTGGGAGCGGTATCTGCGGCGCCTGTTCGGTGATCGTGGACGGCAAAGTCGTGCGCAGCTGCACCCGCAAAGTCAAGGGGATGGAAGACTATACGAAGATCATCACCATCGAGGGGATCGGAAGCCCCATGCGCCTCCATCCCCTGCAGCAGGCTTTCATTACCTACGGCGGCGTACAATGCGGGATTTGTTCCCCGGGCTTCATCGTGTCTGCTTACGCATTGCTGGGAGAAAACCCTAAGCCCACCCGGGAGGAAGTACGCGCCTGGTTCCAACGCCACCGCAACGCCTGCCGCTGCACAGGGTACAAGCCCATCGTAGACGCCGTGATGGCTGCCGCCGAAGTCATGCGCGGGGAGAAAACCATGGAGGACATCGCTTTCCATGTAGACGAGAAAAAAGGCTACTATAATGCCCGCACGCCGAAACCCACAGCCCTGGCGAAGGTCTGCGGCACACTGGACTACGGCGAGGATATGAGTCTGAAGATGCCCGACGGCACCCTCCATCTGGCAGTCGTCCAGCCCCGCGTCGCCCATCACGCGAAAATCCTGAGCCTCGACGTCTCCGAAGCCGAGAGGATGCCCGGCGTGGTGAAAGTCATCACTTACAGAGACTGCAAAGGTAATAACCGCATCAACCAATTCAACATGCACAAGCGCGCCAAAGTGACCTCGCCCAGCAAGTACCTCTTGGCGGAAGATACGATCCATCGCTACGGGGATATCATCGCCGTCGTGGCGGCAGATACCCGCGCCCATGCCCGGGAAGCGGCAAAGCGCGTGAAGATGGAGTACGAAAAGCTTCCCGAGTACTTGGAATTCCTCGACGCCGTGACCCCCGACGCCATGCAGCTTTGGCAGACGGCGCCCAATGTATTTTTACATCAGCCCGTGGTAAAAGGAGAACCAGCCGACGAGGTCATCGAAGACTCGGCCTTCGCGGTGCGGGCAAGCGTCCGCTCCCCCAGGGAGCCCCATCTGAGTATCGAAGGGGATATCATCCAATGCTATGTCGACGAAGACGGCGTATACACGTTCCACTGCAAGTCCCAGGCGATATACGCGAATAAAGGCGTCATGGGCAAGGGCATAGGCCTTGAGCCTGAGCAGATCCGCATCGTCCACAACGCGGTAGGCGGCAGCTTCGGCTGGTCCACGGACGCGGTCTCCCTGTCCATCGTGGGCATATGCGCCATGGCCCTGGACGCGCCCGTCTCCCTGGTCATGAGCTACGAAGAACACCAGCACTTCTCCGGTAAGCGCACGCCGGCCCATATCAACGGCAGGCTTGCCTGCGACGAAGACGGGATCATCACAGCCCTGGAATATGACGTCGGCCTGGACGCCGGGGCCTTCACCGAAGGCGGCGCCCAGGTAGGGAAAATGGTCGCTTTCGGCAATCCTTACCATATCCCTAATGTTCGCGGCCTCTTCCGCGTGGGCGTCACCAACCACAACATGGGCGTTGCGTACCGGGGCTTCGGCTTCCCGGAGGTCACCACTTCCATGGAGACCCTGATGGACATGCTGGCGGATAAAGCGGGGATCGACCCGTTTGAGTTTCGCTATAAAAATATCCTGCGGGAAGGCGACATGACCGTATATCAGCGCCCCCTGCACTTCTACCCTTATGAGAAGATGATGGACGCCGCCCGCCCGTACTACCGGGAGAGGAAGAAGTGGGCGGAGGAAAACAGCACGGACAAGGTGAAATACGGCGTGGGCGTAGCCGGCATGTACTTCAATCCCATGGGCGGCCCTAATGATTTCGCGGAAGCGGCGATGGAGCTGACGCCCGACGGCAAGGTCAGAGTCTACAACACCTGGCAGGATGTGGGGCAGGGCAGCGATAGCGGAAGCCTGTCCGTGGTGCTTGAGGCGCTGAAGCCCCTCAAAGCGACCCCGGATATGATCCAGCTGCACCAGAATGATTCCAGGGACTGCCCGAATACCGGCATATCGGCCAGCAGCCGCAGCCACTACATGGGCGGCAACGCCATGATCGTCGCAGCCAATAAGCTCCTGGACGCGATGCGCAAGGACGACGGCACATACCGTACCTACAGTGAAATGGCTGCCGAGGGGATAGAGACAAAGTACCTGGGCCGGTATGAGCTGTCCGGCCAGGTCAGCGACGCGGGCAGGGATCCGGACACGGGCGCGGGAGACAGCAACGTCACTGGCATCTACGGGTTCTGCGTCAGCACCTCGTCTGTAGACATGGAGACCGGCAAGGCTAAGTGCCTGTCCATCAAGATGTGGGCGGACGCCGGCGTCATCGGCAACTATCTCAACGCCGAGGGGCAGGGATACGGCGGCTTGTCCCACAACGTAGGTTTTGCCCTCAGCGAAGACTATCACGACGTGGAGAAGCACAACAACATCCTGGGGGCCGGCATCCCGTACATCGAGGACGTCCCGGACGACATGGAGATCATCTTCTTTGAAGACAATAAACGGCCGGGCGGGCCATACGGATCATCCGGGCTTTCGGAGCTGTTCCAGAGCGGCGAGCATATGTCCATCATCAACGGCATATACGCGGCTACCGGCGTCCGTATCTTCGAGCTCCCGGCTTATCCGGAGAAAATCAAAGCCGGCCTCGACAAGCTGGCGAAAGGCGAGAAGGTCGAATCTCCGGCGCAGTACTACCTGGGCTCCGATCTCTATGACGAGCTGGACGAGATCGCCCGCAATCCCATGGCGGGAAAATAACTCGGTAAGCCACGAAGGAGAGGCTGATCACATGGAAGGCTCCCGGTACGACAATAATCTGCATCTTTGTTTCCATGGAGACGACGCGCCCTGCGGCTGCGCCTGCCCATTCGATCTCGATCTGCGGTCCTTCATGGAGAAGATGCAGCTGGGCAGGATCGACGCCGCTTTCAAGCAGTACCGCAACGCCGTGGTTTTCCCGGACATCGTCTGGCGGGTCTGCCCGGCGCCCTGCGGGGGCTCCTGCGTACGCAGCGGCCGGGACGCCGCCTTATCCTTCCGCCTGCTGGAGCGCGCCTGCCTCGAGCACGCCCGTTCCACCGACCCCATAGCCTTCAACCTGCCGCAGAAGTCCCAGCGGATAGCCGTCGTGGGCGCGGGCTTGTCGGGGCTGACTTGCGCTATGAAATTCGCTCCCAAAAAGTACGACGTCACCATCTACGAGAAGACCGGGGCTATCGGCGGCGGGCTTTCCCGATACATCCCGGAGGATATCTACCTGGCGGAATTTCAAAAGCAGTTCGGCGACGAGAAATACACCCTGCTACTGGATACGCCGGTGGAGGATCTGAGCGCCTTGGACTACGACGCCATCTACGTTTCCTCTGGGGTGATCGCCACAGGCGAAGGCGACCGCATCTTCCGCTGCCCGCCGGATGTGGATCCTATCGATATGATCGTCCACGGGATCGCTTCCCTCCATGATATCGAATGGTTCCTGAAAACGGGCAGGCGAAGGGAAGAGGAGCAACCCGGGCAAAAGGAGAGCCGCGCCGCGGCTATGGGCGCGAGAGCCCTGACGCCCGCGCCTGCGGTCGAGCCGGAAAACGGGAGCGCCTTCACCAAAGCTGAAGCTATAGCGGAGGCGAAGCGCTGCGTACGCTGCGACTGCTCCGCCTGCCTGGATAACTGTGAGCTATTGCGCAAATACCAGATGTATCCCGCCCGGTTGATGGAAGAGGTCAACCTGACGATGAACCCGGTCACCCTCTTCACCGGCCGGGTCGCCTTGCGGGAGATCTGCTCCTGCAGCCAATGCGGCTTGTGTAAGCAGCTCTGCCCGGTGGACGTGGATATCGGCGACTACTTTCTGCGTACCAGGCGCGAGCTGGAAGAGACGGACGCCTTCCCCAAGGCCTTCCATGATTTCTGGCTTCGGGATATGGCTTTTTCCAACGGCGAGGCGGGGCTCTTGCTGAAGTCGGCTTATCCGGGGTTACAGGGATGCGGCTCTCCCGGGGCAACCGCTGTACCGCCGGTCTTTTTCCCCGGCTGTCAGCTTGGCGCCTCCGACCCCCGCTATGTTACGCTGACTTACGAGTATCTGCTTCATCACCAGCCGGATACGGCGCTGCTCCTGCGCTGCTGCGGCGCGCCCGCCTTGTGGGCAGGCGACGACAGCCTGCACCAAGCCGAGCTGGACGCCATACGCGGCGCCTGGGAAGAGCTTGGCAGGCCGGAGTTTCTGCTGGCCTGCCCTTCCTGCCGCAAAATGTTCCGGGACTTTCTGCCGGAGATCTCCTGCCGTATGATATATGAACTGTTTCTGGAATTCGGCGTCCCGGAACAGGGGGCGGCAGCGGCAACGGCAGCAGCAGCAGCAGCAGCAGCAACGGCGCCTGCGGCAGCGGCAACGGCAGCAACAGCGGCAGCAGCAACGGCAGCAGCAACAGCGGCAGCAGCAACGGCAGCAGCAACGGCAGCAGCAACAGCGGCAGCAGCAACAGCGGCAGCGCCTACGCCCGCACCTCTGCCGACCGCAGCGGTATTCGACCCCTGCGCCTGCCGCGACGACCCCGGGCTGCAGCAAAACATACGGCGCCTGGCGGAAAGCGCGGGCTTCGCCCTGGAAGAGCTGCCCCACAGCCGCGAAGAGGCGCGCTGCTGCAGCTGGGGCGGGCAGTCCTTCACGGCGGATCCGGCCCTGGCGAAGTCCATCGTCGCCAACAATATAACACGAGGCGATGACCCGTACATCGCGTACTGCGTCAACTGCCGGGATATATTAGCCGCCTCGGGGAAGCCGGTCTGGCACATACTTGACCTGCTCCTGGGGATCAACGACGGCAAACGGCCAAGCCCTACCGCCACCGCCCGGCGGGAAAGCCGAGCAGAGTTGAAGCGTCAGCTGTTATCGGCATACGGCGGGAAAGTATCGATCCCACAGTATGAAGACAATGGAGACTACGGTATGAAAGAGACGGCAGGCCCGCACAGCGCGGTTAGCCCGGACGCCGTCGCCGCCGCCGGCACGGCTGAACGCGGCACGGCAGCGGCTGAAGCACAAATCAAGCTTCACATCAGCGATGATCTGGCGCGAAAGATGAGCGACGCGCTGATCCTGGAAGAAGATATCCGCGGGGTGATCGCCCACTGCGAGTCTACCGGGCAAAAGCTCCTCGACCCCGGCACGGGGCGCTCCGTCGGCCACCTCAAGCAGGGGATCATCACCTATTGGGCTGTGTACTCACCTGACGAGGAGGGCGGCTACACCCTTACCGACGCCTACTGCCACCGTATGAAAATCGAGGAAGAAGAATAACGAAAGGTTGCAGTTCAGTAGCGCGGGGCGCTCAGGGTGTGGCTATTTGCATGCGATGGATTGAACTACTTCGTCTGCCGGATAAGAAATCGCAAGCATGGTAAATCCGTAGGCGTGACACGATGTCACGCCAGGCGGAACGCGATACGGACGTCGCGTTGGAGACGTTAGGATTTACATCGAACGATTTCTATATCTGGCCGAAGTAGTGAACCATCGCAGCAGATAGCCACACCCTAGACGCCTATTGCCACCGCATGAAAATCGAGGAGGACGGATAGCCATGCTGAAAATCGCCGTCGCCACAGCCGACGCCACCGTATACGGCGCCATACCCGTGCTGTATCGGGACGCCACCCATCTGCTGATCATGGACGCGGACACAGACGAAGTGCTGGAGATCGTGGACGGCAGCAGCCGGGGGCCCGGGGAGCGCGGCGTGTGGCTTGCCAGGCAAGTCGTGGGCTTTGACTGCGAAGCCCTGCTATGCGGCGGGCTGGAGCGGGAGCCTTTCGCCATCCTGGCTGAGGAAAACAGCGTGACGCGCTACGACGCGGCGGACCTAAACGTACTGGACGCGGTAAACTGGATGAACAACAACGCCCTGGATCTCATCACCGACTTCCTGGGCGGCGCCGGCTGCCCTGAAGCCGACCCGGCTAACTGCGAGCGCCATCACGACCACGACGGCGGTGGCTAAATACAAGAATGTACAATGTACAAAAATAAACACAATTCCTCGTTGAAAAGCCTTTACAGTTTCTTTACAACAAAAAAAACAAGTGCTAGAATATACACAATGTCCGCGTGTAAACATTTATATTTGCCACGACAAAATAATATTTTTTATGGAGGTGCCTTTACCATGATGGACAAAACTAGGAAGTTTCTGGGGAAAATAGGCCTGCCGGAGGGCGACCTAAACGACATGCCCACATCGAACAAGAGATTTAAGATCAACGGCAAAGAAAGCGACAGGCAGTTTGGTATCGAAGTCCCCACAATGAACACCGCCGGCGCGGTCAAAGCCCTCATCGAGGAAGCGGAGCGCCTCGGCGTCACCATCAACCGGATCGACGAGACTTATGGCGCGTTCAGGCACACGGAAGAGGAAATGCGGGAGTATGCCGCGATCTGTAAAGACAAGGGCATCGGGCTCAACATCTCCATCGGCCCCCGCGCCGCTTACGACACCAGCGCCACGCGCATGAGCGAGCAGGGCCGGGTCATCGCCTACAGGATCAGGGGCGTAGACCAGTTAGCAAGAGCTGTAGACGACGCGAAACGCATCTGCTCCTTCGGTATCCGCGGGCTCCTGGTTTATGATGAGGGCTTAATGTGGGTCCTGGGCAAAGCCAGGGAAGAAGGCATCCTGCCCAGCGATATCAAGCTGAAGAACTCCGCCCACAATGGCCAGGGCAACCCCGCCGCGCTGAAGGTCATGGAAGCCGCCGGCGCCGACTCCTTCAACCCGGTTCGCGACCTGAGCATCCCCATGCTGGCAGCCCTCCGGGCCGCCACAGATATCCCCCTCGACCTGCATACGGACAATCCCCCCGCTTCCGGCGGATTCATCCGCGTATACGAAGCGCCTGAGATGGTTCGCTGCTGCGCGCCGGTATTCCTCAAGACCGGCAACTCCGTCGTATCCGCCCACGGCTCCCTGACCACTGCCAACGACGGCGTCAACATGGCCCGCCAGGCCAGCATCGTCATGGAGATGGTGAACCGGTACTATCCCGGAGCGATCCAGCTGAAGCCCGGCGAAGCCCATGGGCAGGTCGTAGACGCCAACGCCTGGAAGCCTGAGTATTGATCCGTCCGCCTTCTGTGATGTATCAGCGGCGACAGGCTTGAAGGCCGAAGTCTTCTAAGCCGTAAGAGCGACTATTCCGGCAATGAACCAGCTCGCGAGCAGCCGGTTTGTTGCCGGTTTCTTTCCCGGAACGAGACTAATCACACCCGCCCCAAAGCGCCTGTCCGGCCGACGGGCGCCCCGGGGCGTCATGTAGAGCGGGGGCTATCAATGAGAGAAATCAATGTATCGGAAATCACCGACGTCGTTACCAAGCTATGTATCGACGCGAACTACTACCTCCCGGAGGACGTGCGCAAAGCCCTGGAAGGCGCCATGGAGAAGGAAGAATCCGAGCTGGGCAAGGAGATCCTGGGCGATATACTGAAGAACGCCGAGATCGCCAGGGCTAACCAGGTCCCCATCTGCCAGGATACCGGCCTCGCCGTGTTTTTCGTCGAGCTGGGGCAGGATGTGTCCGTCGTGGGCGGAGACTTCAACGAAGCCTTCGACGAAGGGGTCAGGCGGGGATACGAGGATGGCTATCTGCGGAAATCCACAGTAGACGACCCTTACCTTGTCCGGAAGAACGTGGGGGACAATACCCCCGCCATCATCCATGTCAAGATCGTCCCCGGCGACAAGATCAAGATCATCATCGCGCCTAAGGGCGGCGGCAGCGAAAATATGAGCGCCCTGGGGATGCTCACCCCCTCTGTGGGCGTGAAAGGCATCAAGAAGTTTGTGCTGGAAAATGTGGAGAAAGCCGGCTCCAATCCCTGCCCGCCCATCATCATCGGCATAGGCGTGGGCGGCACCATCGAAAAGGTCACTTTGCTGGCAAAGCAGGCGCTGCTCCGGACGCTGGGGGAGTACAACCCCAACCCGGAGGTGGCTAAGCTGGAAAAAGAGCTGCTTGAGGAAGTCAACAACCTGGGCATCGGCCCCCAGGGCTTCGGCGGGAGGACCACCGCCCTTGCCGTCCATATCGAAACGACTCCCGCGCACATCGCTAGCATGCCCGTGGCTATGAACGTACAGTGCCATGTAGCCAGGCATAAAGAAGCGGTCATATAAGGAATGGAGGCGATTCGATGTTAAAGATTGTAAATACTCCTCTGACCAAAGAGATCGTCTATACGCTGAAAGCCGGCGACCGGGTGCTGCTAAACGGCGTGATATACACCGGGCGCGACGCGGCCCACAAGCGCCTGTTTGAAATGATCGAAAGGGGCGAAAAGCTCCCCATCGACATCAAGGATCAGACGATATACTACGTGGGGCCATGCCCCGCCAAGCCCGGACAGGCTATAGGCTCAGCCGGGCCCACCACCAGCGGCAGGATGGACGATTACTCCCCGCTGCTGCTGGATCACGGGCTTCGCGGCATGATCGGCAAGGGGCTGAGAAGGAAAGACGTCATCGATTCGATGATCGTCAACGACTGCGTGTACTTCGCGGCCATCGGCGGCGCCGGCGCTTTGCTTGCCCAGGCTGTGAAGGAAGCGGAAGTAGTGGCCTTCGAGGATCTGGGGCCGGAAGCGATCTATAAGCTGACGGTGGAAAACTTCCCCGTCACCGTGATCATCGACAATAAGGGCAACGACTTATATACCATCGGTAAGGAAATCTATCAGCGCAAGCCGGAGTAAACCGCGAGCGCAGCTTATTTAAAAGGAGGGTGTACACATGGGTTTAAGAGAAGACGCGTTGAAGCTGCATAAAGACAACGTCGGCAAGCTGGCCGTGGTCAGCAAGGTCGAGGTGAAGGACAAGGAGAGCCTGAGCCTGGCGTATTCGCCGGGGGTGGCGGAGCCATGCCGGGAGATCCACAAGGATCCCGATACCGTATATGACTACACTTTTAAGGGCAACATGGTGGCTGTGGTTTCCGACGGCACTGCGGTACTGGGCCTGGGAGACATCGGACCCCACGCGGCTATGCCGGTCATGGAAGGCAAAGCCGTATTATTCAAGAATTTTGCCGGCGTGGACGCTTTCCCCATCTGCCTGAATACGAAGGAACCCGACGAGATCGTCCGGATCGTGCAGATGATGGAGCCTACCTTCGGCGGGATCAATCTGGAAGACATCGCCGCACCCCGCTGCTTTGAGATCGAGAGGAAACTCAAGGAGACCATGCCTATCCCCATTTTCCACGACGACCAGCACGGCACCGCCATCATCGTGACGGGCGCCATGATGAATGTGGAGCGGATGACGGGGAAGAAGATCAAGGACATGGTCTTTGTGGTCAATGGCGCCGGCGCTGCCGGCGACGCCTGCGCCAGGATGATCATGAATGTGGGTTTCAAAGATATGTTCGTGCTGGATACCAAGGGCATCATCTATGAGGGCCGCAAAGAGGGCATGAACTGGGCGAAGGAAGAGCTGGCGAAGCTCACGAATAAGGAAAAGCGCACCGGCGGCCTCAAGGAAGCTATGGCCGGAGCGGATGTATTCATCGGCGTGTCCCAGGCGAACTGCGTCACCGAAGAGATGGTCAAGAGTATGAATCCGGATCCCATCATATTCGCCATGGCTAACCCCGACCCGGAGATCATGCCGGAGCTGGCGAAGAAGGCCGGCGCCCTGGTCGTAGGTACGGGCAGATCCGACTACCCCAATCAGGTCAACAACGTACTGGGCTTCCCCGGCGTCTTCCGGGGCGCCTTGGATGTACGCGCCTCCACGATCAATGAAGAGATGAAAGTCGCCGCCGCGAAGGCCCTATCCGAGCTGGTAGCCGACGGCGAGCTGAAGCCGGACTACATCATCCCCGCGCCCTTCGACAAGAGGGTCGCCCCGGCGGTGGCGAAGGCCGTAGCCGACGCCGCTATTGCCACAGGCGTCGCCAGGAAGAAGTAAGGCTGAAGTAGCGCATCGCTAAGAAAGAACCGCGATCCGGCTGAGAGACCTCGGCGGGACGCGGTTCTTTTTTGTTTCCGTTGATCGTAAACAGGCTTTGCGGTATAGCGGCGCGGGTCGCGTAGCATCGGGCGCTCAGACGTCTATGCGGTAGCCTGCTTGCGTTACCGGTCGCGGAGGGGCCTGCTTCCCGGCGTAAAGTTATAAGAGTAGCCCGACAGGTTGCCGGACATATTGCCGGACAGATCCTCCGACAAGTCGCCGCTCATGTCGCCGGACAGGTTGCCGTTCATGACCCCGGAGAGGTCGCCTGCCGTGACGCCGCCCATCGCCCCGGATAAGTCGCCGGACAGGTTGCCCGAGGTCACGCCGCTCATGACTCCGTCCGTGAGGCCGGACAAGTCGCCGGACATATCCCCGGACATGTCTCCGGACATGAGGCCGGACATATCCCCGCTCATATCGCCGGACATATTCCCCGCGTTTACACCCGATACGACGCCGCCCATAGCGCCGGCAGTGTAGCCGGAGAAACCGCCGCTCAAGACGCCGGACATGACGCCGTCGTTGTAGCCGGACATCCTGCCGGACAGTATCCCCGACATCAGGCCGGACAAGATACCCGACATATCCCCGGACATGTTGCCGGACAGATTGCCGGAGTACAGGGCGCGGCTAAACACAGGCCCACCGAAAGTGACCTCCGGGAGCCCGCGGTAACCGGGCCGCGTTGGCCGCCGCGCCGGCGCGGGCGCCGTATCCGTGTAAGACCGGTCTGAAGGCGCGCCCGCCTCCCCGGCTTCCCGGGTGCGAGTATCCCCGGCGTGGACGTCGAAACCGAAGTAGATCAGACCCGCGGCGACGCCGATAAATACGGAGATGAAAACCATCAGGAAAACCAACGCCGGCAGGGAGATTTGCTTATGGACGATCCGCCCGGGCGTGGCGTCGCTTGCCTCATCCTTCGCGGAAACCACCGCGGCAGGGTTTGCGCCATGATCCGCAGCGTTGTCCGTATCTGTATCCACAACCGCGCCCCTTGCGCTTAGATCCACGCTCAAGCCGTCATCCGCTCCCATCTTTCCCTTCGCGCGAGCTACGCTTGCGCTTGGCGGTAGTGACCCTAAGTATAGCAGTACGCAAGAAAGCCGCTGACAAGCGGCTTTTTTGCTATACGCCGGAGAGGACTTGAACCCCCAACCTTCTGGTCCGTAGCCAGACGCTCTATCCAGTTGAGCTACCGGCGCCTGCCACAGGAGTACGGATACTCCTTGCGGACGCTTCCTTATTATATGACCGGCTGGCAGGAAAGTCAAGAGAGCACAAAGGGGACGGTTCTTTTGTGTTTTCGTAAAAGCACAAAAGAACCGTCCCCTTTGTGCTAAAGCTTACAGCCAGTCGAACGTTTGTATTACAATATATGGCATTTCGAGGGCAGGAAAGGATCAAAACGTCGATTCCCTCCGGCTCTTTTTCATCGCCCGGCTTGTAGAAAGCCTGCTATCCCGCGATATTTGACGTTCGATCTGCGCATGATGAATTTTCACTAAAAAATGCTGAAAAACAATGAAAAAAGTATTGACCTTCCAGTAACTTCACCATACAAACTATGACTGATCAAAAAAAGAGAAAGCGAAGGGAGAGATCAATATGACGAAATGTTTAGCTTTGATTCTAGCCGGGGGCCGCGGTGAAGGGCTGGGTTCGCTGACCATGTACAACGCAAAGCCGGCGGTGAACTTTGGCGTCAACCACCGGATCATCGACTTCGCGCTGGGCAACTGCAAGGCTTCCGGAATCAGCGAGATCGGCGTGCTCAGTCAGTATTTTTCCGACGACCTGCACAAGTACATCGACAGCGCTTATGGGCATAGCGGGCTTTATATGCTGCCGGCATACCTTACGGGCAGCCTATATGCGGGGTCCGCCGACGCAATCTACAAGAATATGAGGTTCATCGACAGGTTCAATCCCGATTTCCTGCTGATCATCCGGGGCGACCAGGTCTACGATATGGATTATCGGAAAATCATCAATTATCACGATAGCACACGGGCGGCGGTGACGGAAGCGTTTCGTCGTAAAGGAAGCGCCTCCAGGGGCGAGCGCACGCCACTTGGGGTGTATGTGTTTAACTGGGACGCCCTGAAGAGTTACCTCATCCGGGACGCCGAAGACGTCGGCTCTGGGCACGATCTGGCCGGAGATATCCTGCCTGCCATGCGCCAGGCCCACGAGCCTGTCAACGCCTATCCTTTCAAGGGGTATTGGCGGCCCATCGACACTCTGGAGAATCTCTGGGAAGCGAATATGGAGCTTCTCGACGAGAAGACCGCGAGTGTGCACAACGACGAGTCCAACTTCTACATCAACGGCGGGAAGAGGCGTTATCTCACCAAGCCTTTCGTCGGCCACAGCGCCGTACGCACAAAGAATCTGGTGTCCGGTATAGTCGAACACTCGGTACTGGGCGATTCCGTTCAGGTGATGCCGGGAGCCGAGGTGGTCAACTCCATCATTATGCCGAACGCGTATATTGGAAAAAATGTGAGGATCTTCAACGCGATCATCGGCGCGGGCGCCGCGATCATGGACAATACCATCATCGGCGACGATTATGGTACGGATTTCTTCGTGGAACCCGAGCTTTGCACCGGCGGCATATCCCTGGTAGAGCCGGGCTTGTACATACCTAAGGGGCTGACCATCGCAAGCGGCTCCCATATCGACAACGCGATGATGTTGGAGTGGACCGAGCAGAACCTGGTCATCGCGTAAGGCTGCGGAGCGCCCGTTTGACGAGGGTCTTCGCGATTTGCAGCTTAAAGCGTGTATCGTCGAAGGGGAGCGCGTCCGCGACTGCGGCCTCCCCGGCGGCTTCTGCCAGCTCATCGTCCATGGGGCGCCCTGCCGCGGCGATGATGCGTTCGGCTTCTTCCGCCCGCCATGGAGCGGGCGCCACCGCGCCGAGACATACCCGGGGCGAAGGCCCGCCCGCGGCTACAGCGCAGCTTACTACGGAGAAGTCGATGGATTTACGGTATGCCATCTTGATGAAGGCGCTTCTCTGGCCGGCTGCCGGCTCAGGAACGCTGATCTCTGTAATGATTTCCCCGGGGTCGAGGACTGTGCTGCCGGGCTGGCGGACGGTGAAGAAATCCCGGGCGGGGACGGCGCGGGTGTTTGTAACGATGACGGCGTCCAGGGCAACGAGGGCGGTGGCGGCGTCGGAAGGGTTGACGGCATAGCAGCCGCAATTCAGGCAGCGGCGCGCTTCTTCGGCAGCTTCCTGCAGTGTTGGGGAAGCGGCGTCTTCGGCGTCCAGGCGACGCTGGGATACGTCCTGCGCCCGAAGCCGCAGCGACTGCTTAAGCTGCCGACCGGCGGCATCAAAGCGGAGGCGGTAGCCGGTGGCTGCGCTGCCGGGCGCTGTTGCTGCGCTGCAGGGCACAACTGCTGCACTGCCGGGCACAACTGCTGCGCTACCGGGCGCGACCGCTGCGCCGGCGTCGTGCGCAGGGTAGACGCCGAGGTATAGCAGCATGCCGTCCGCAGCTGCCTTACCTCCCGCTACAGAGCGGATCACCGTCGCGGGCCCCGTGGTGGCGTCGCCTCCGGCGAATACGCCCGCCCGGGACGTCATAGCCGTATCTTCAGCCACATCGATCAGGCCGCTTGCCGTAAGCATAAGCTGATACTTCCCGCCCAGGAAGGACAGATCCGCCTGCTGCCCCACAGCCATCAGTATATTTTCCGCGGCCACGACTCTTTTTTCATTTTCATCATAGATCGGATGAAAGGCGCCTGACTCGTCCCAGGGGCTGACGCAGCGCTTGAGTTCCAAGCCGGCGACCTTGCCGTCCTTCTCCACCACTTTGGACAGCCCCCAGGCTGCCATGATTATGACGCCTTCCTCCTCGGCCCGGGCGATCTCCTCAGCGGTAGCGGGCATACGGCCCCTTGGCTCAAGGCAGGCCAGAGTCACTTTCCGCGCGCCAAGGCGCTTCGCTGTGACCGCTACGTCCATAGCCACATTGCCGCCGCCGGCCACAACCACCTCGGCGCCTACCTTGCCGTCCATCCATTTGCCCACTTCGGCGAGGAAGTCCAAGCCGAAGACGGTGAGCTCTTCGCCGGCAAGGCCCAGCACCGGGCGCTTCCACGCGCCGGTGGTATAGCATACCGCATCGTAGTTCTCTTCCAGCTCTTCTGGGGCGGCGTCTACAGGGACGCGGGTATTCGACCTGAACTCCACGCCCATGCCCATCAGGGCGTTTACGAAGCGTCGCACCACGTCCTTCGGCAGGCGGAACGCCGGTATAGCATACAGAAGCATCCCCCCCGGCTCGTCTTTCGCCTCATATACGGTCACCTTGACGCCCGCCCGGCGCAGGAAGTACGCAGCAGCCAGGCCGGAGGGGCCCGAGCCGACGATGGCGGCCGACTTGCCTGTCTCCCGCTCCGGCGGCGCATAGAAGCGCGCGCTATGCTCCAGGAGATAGTCACCTACCGCCCGCTCAATGCCGCCGATAAGCACGCTTTCGCTTTCGTTGTGGCGGTTGCAGCCCTGCTGGCAGAAATGGGCGCAGACCCGCCCGGTGATGGCCGGCATGGGGTTGACCTGCATGATCAGCTTCGCCGCGCCCTCAAGGTCCCCCAACCTGACCAGCTCCAGGTAGCCGGGGATGTCGGTACCGGCGGGGCACTCCGCCGCGCAGGGCGTGACACAAGTCTTCACCCCGCCGAAAGCGGAGTGGTAGCGGCTGTCGCCGGTAAGGGCATAGCACTCGGCGCCGCCTTTGCGCAGGCAGGGGAAGCGGTTCTCCGGCTTACGGAAATACCAGCAGCGCGGGAGCTGGGCGAGGTTGCCGCCGATGGTAGCCATGTTGCGGATGTGGGGCGTGGCGATGCTCTGCGCAGCTTCGGCCAGGGCCGTCCAGCGCTCCCGGACCAGGGGGCTGGCCGCCACATCCGCTAAGCGCGTAAGAGCCCCTATCTTCAGCCCGCCGTCTTCGCGAATATACGCCAGACCAGGGGCTGACTTCAAGTTGACCACAGTCCGGGGGTAATCCGGCAGGAGGTTGTCCTTCAAGGCTGCCAGGAGGTCGGTGCCCCCCGCGATGAGGCTCGCGCCCCCACCCCGGAGGGCGGCGGAGGCCTCCTCCACCGTGCCGGCGTTCATATGCTCAAAAGCTTTCATCGCTTTACTCCTTTATACAGTCACCATGAGGCGGTTCTCATCCCAGTATGCCCAAGTGTCCTTACGTCCATAGTATTAAGCTTTACCCAGCGCCCTTAAGACCTTGTCCGGGGTCGCGGGGGGATCCACCCAGGCGCCGATGGCGTTCTGGATGGCAATGATGACCAGGTGGGTATTCGCCAGAGAGTGGCTTATACCGCTGGCGCCGTAGACCGCGTTGCTGCCCCTGGTCTCGATAAACTCCCGCTCCACCGGGGCGGCGTCCAGCATGCCGGGCTTTTTATAATCCAGCATGTTGTTGTTCAGCCGTACCCCCGTCCTCTCATCGTAGATGAAGTCCTCAAGAAGCTGGCAGCCCTGGCTGAAGTACATCACCTGGTCGATCTGGCTCTCCAGGGATATGGGGCGGAGGACCAGCCCCGGGTCCGCCACAGCGCCGAAGCGGAGTATCTCTACTTCGCCTGTGTCCGTGTCCACCGCCACCTCGCAGAAAGCCGCGTTCATCACGTCCAGTACCTTGCCCATAGGGCCGGTAGACCAGACGGAGAGGGGCGGCCTTCCCGTATATGTGGCGAAAAGGTTCTTCCCCGAGGCCTGGGACAAGGGCACGCCTTTGTCCGGTTCGGCTTTAATGACGACCTTGCTCCCCACCAGGTCGAGGTCTTCGGGCTTCAGCCCTTTAAATGGACCCGGCTCGGCGGGGGGCGGGCCAAACATGGCGGGCTGGGGCGGATTTTCCGCGTAGTCGATAGCAGCCTCCAGTATCTGTCTTTTCAAGAGGTTCGCGCACTCCTTCATGGCCCAGGCGGAAGCCGTGGTACCGTCGGAGCCGCCGCCGAAAGCGCGGAAAGGCTCCCGGTAATCGTAGTCTATGCTGACTTCCTCGTAGCGCAGACCAAGCTCCTCGGCGACGACCATGGCGTTGGCTTCGACCACATACGCGCCGAAAAGGGGCCCTTGGGTAGGCATATGCACCACGCCGTCCCGGTACTCAAGCTTGCACTTGTACACCACGCCGGAGTGGCGGGGGCACATCTGGTAGCGGAAGCTCATGCCATGCATACGCCCGTCGGGCAGCACCTTCACGCCTGCTTTATGCCAGTCCCAGTCCATCAGCTTCTTGCCGGCTTCTATGCATCGCTCGAAGCTGGGCACGGGGTTTGGGTCGTCCTGGGACGCGGGGCCGTGGAGATTGACCTTCGCCACGTCGATGGGATCCATATCAAGCTTCTCGGCGATGAGATGGATGCCCAGGGTCAGGGAATCCCAGTTGAAGGGGCAGTGCTGGCCCGATACGTACATGATCCCCCGGTTGGAGTCCACCACATCCATGCGTTGGGCAACATTTTTGCATTTCATCGTATTAAACGGTCCCTGGGTGAGGTCGCCCACATTGCCGAAGCTGGAGCTTCCCCGGGAGCCGTGATCGGCGACGGAGATATCCTCCACTGCCGTGATCAAGCCGTCGTTCATAAAGCCGACCTTCAGGTGCAGATAACGCTCGTTCATAAGGAAGTCGTACATTTCCTCCCGGGTATTGACGCAACGCACCGGCCGCCCTGTCCTCTTCGCCAGCAGGGGGGTGATCTCCTGGGACTTACGCAGCCCCCAGTCGCAGTACTTGCCGCCCATGAAAAGCCCTTCCTGTATGGTTTTCTCATCCGGCAAGCCGTACATGACGCTGATGGCGTGCTTCTCCCGCACCGCTCCTTCGATGTGGAGGTTGGGGCCGTCCCCCTGATATGGGTCCTTCGACCACCAGGCGATGGAGCCGGAAGGGTTGGGCAGATGGGCCGCGAAAGCCGGCGTATACATATCGTACTCCACGATATGGTCGGCAGCGGTAAAACCTTCGACGATATCGCCGGAGATGAGCTCTACGTGGTAGACGTTGCCCTTCTTAGGGAAATCGTTATTGACCGTGCCGGGCCTGCCGAAGGAGGGGGGTGTGCTTTCCTCCGGGCGGATGACGGGGGCGCCCTCCCGGCTGCCTTTGATGAGGTCGGTCACATGGGGAAGTACCTCCCACTTTACCACAAGGGCCCGGAGGGCTTCCTCGCAGATATCCTCGCTTTCAGCGACAGCGATGACCGCCACCTCCACGCCTTCCCTGTCGGCGATATTGTCCAGCCAGGGCTTGGACGTGCCGAAGCGTTCCCCCCGGCTGCCCAGGGCTCTGATCTCCTCGTCTTCCCAGGTGATGATCTCAACCACACCTGGCAGGGCCCGGGCTGCGGTGGCGTCTACGCTCACTACACGGGCATTGGCGTAAGGGCTCCGCAGGAACTTGGCGTGGAGCATGCCGGGCATGACATAGTCCAGCCCAAACTTTGCCACGCCCGTGGCCAGGGCTTGGGAAAGCCGCCCGGGCAGGTTGCGCGAGCCGACGACCCGGAACTCTTCCCGTAAGCCGTTTACCCCGTCGTAATCAGGCATCCGCCCCACCTCCGTCTTCGCTCACCGGTATGGCCCCTTCCCCGCCCATGAGCATAGCCGCTTCCAAAATCGCCGTGGCGTGCCTCGGATATGTCCCGCATATGCAGATATTACCTGCCAGGGCGGCGCGGCACTCTTCCTCCGTGGGATGGGGGTTCCGATCCAGCAGGGCTTTCGCCGCCATGAGGAAGCCCGGCGTGCAGTAGCCGCACTGCATGGCGTCCCATCGGCAGTAGGCGTCCACGAGGGGCTTCCATCTGAGATCCGCGGCGACGCCTTCTATGGTCTGAACCTCCATGCCTTCGCACTCGATGGCCAGGGTCGTGCAGGCAAGCACAGGCCGCCCGCCTAAGATCACGGTACATGAGCCGCAAGCTCCCCGGTCGCACATATGCTTCGTCCCGCTGAGGCCAAGGCGGAACTGAAGGGCCCGCTGCAGGGTCCAGTGAGGCTCGATGAGCACCTGGCGGCTTTCTCCGTTGAGCATGAGCGCTACCACCACAGGCGCCACCACGCCGGGATGCTCCCCCTCGTAGTGCCGCGCCAGCTCGGCGCGCGTAGCAAAGCAGGCGCCGCAAAGCGGGCAGCGGTATTCGTCGAGGGCCGCGGGCACGGCGCGGATCATCTCTGAAGTCCGCGCGGGTTCATGATTATCCATGGATATCCCCCCTATAGCCGATATTGTAGGCGTCTGTAAAGTCCTCATCAGGTTCTTTGCTTATTTTAGCATTTGCGTGTTCGTTTTACAATGATTGCCCTTCTGGTCTTATTGTGTGCTTCAAACGGAGTCTACCACGTAAGTCCATGTTGTCCGTGTTTGTCCGCTTTGTCCGCTTGACTGTAGCGGATATGTAGTGTACAATGCGGATGACGACGTATACTGGAGGGGTATTGTGCAGTACGAAACGGAAAAGTTGGAATTTAAAGAAGTCGCCGCGGAGAGTATATATAAGTCGGTCGTCGCATTTGCCAACACCGGCGGCGGAACGATACTCATCGGCATTAGCAGGCAAGGGGCGGAAGCGCCGCTTCCCGATGTTGACGACGCCTATACCCGGGTGACAAATGGCGTCCGCGACGCCATCGCGCCGGACGTGACGATATTTATCAAATACCATATAGAAGAGAATGATACTATCCGTATCGAAGTAAGCGAAGGCTCGTATAAGCCGTATTACTTGAAGTCAAAAGGGCTAAAGCCTTCCGGCGTGTATATACGGCAAGGCGCGTCTTCCGTACAGGCGTCGCCGGAACAAATACGCCATATGATCAAGAACGCTGACGGCGATGCATACGAAGAGCTACGCTCGCTGGAGCAGGAACTCTCGTTTGTCGCGTGCGCTAAAGCTTTTTCCAGCCGCGAGGTGGAGTTCGGCGAAGACAAGTACAATGCCCTGGGCATACGCAGCCTCCCCCAAGGGCAGTATGCAAACCTTGGGCTCCTCTTCTCTGACCAATGCGCCCATACGATCAAAGCCGCTGTGTTTTCCGATGAACGAAACACAGTCTTCCGCGCCCGTAAAGAATTTACCGGGTCCGTATTCACCCAGATGGAAGAAGCCTTCGCGTACCTTGAGCTTAACAACCAAAATCGTTCCGTTATCAACGGGCTTGCCCGCATCGATCACTGGGACTATCCCGGAGACGCACTGAGAGAGGCGCTGATCAACGCGCTGATCCATCGGGACTACAGCTTCAGCGGAAGCATAATCATCAACATCAACGAAAAACGCATGGAGTTTATCTCCCTGGGCGGGCTGCTCCCCGGGCTGACGCCGGAAGATATACGAAGCGGCATATCCCAATTACGCAACCGCAGTCTTGCGGGTATCTTCCATCGCTTGAACTTTATCGAATCCTATGGAACCGGTATTCGGCGGATTTACGCGTTATATGAAGACTGCCCGGCAAAGCCGGAGATCGCCGTCACGCCAAACTCCTTCAAGATCATCCTGCCAAACAGAAACAATAGTGAAGAGGCAAAGCCTTACGAATACGTTTTCACACCACAAATGAGGCAGTTTTTGGACTGCCTGCATGAAAATGAAGACGCTACTGACGAAGAGTTGCAGCAGCGATTAGGTATAAAGCGGACGCGAATGTACGCCTTGGTCAATCAGATGGCGGAGGCGGGATTCATCCGGGTCGCCGGCAGGGGCAAGGGTAAGAAATATTATCCCCAGTGATCGGACACAACGACCAGGAGCCGCCCATTGCTGAGCGGCTCCTGGTTTGTTGTGTTCGGTTGTGTTGTGACGGGAACGAACCGGATACCGGTTCCGCCTGTCAGAACTTCAGATACTGGCCGTAGACCCAGCCTTCGGTATTGCCGTCGGTGACCCGATACCAGCCGTACTTCTCTTCCAGCACGGTGACTTGCGTCCCGGCGGGCAGAGCCGCGATGACGGGATACTTGGCGCCGTGCTTGCTGCGGACGTTGACCATCTCGCAGTTGCCGATGAGGGCGGCGTCGGGCCTGTCAACGCCCATGGCTGTCCAGAAGTCTTCCAGCGGCACTTCCTCGTCGCCGATGTCGTACTCGCCCGGCGCCAGGATCCGCACCTCGCGGGTGCTGTATGCCGTGAAGCCGTATTCGTCGGTGACTTTGTAGGTGATCATGTAAGTGTCTGCTACATCCCTCACCGGCTTCCCGAATATCTCCACCTTATCGGAGATGTCCACGCCATGGCAGTCCACCGCACGGGCGCCCTGCTCAAAGTATGGCGTGTCGCTGTCCAGATGGAGGATGATGGGGTTGGAGCCGATGTACTGGATCGACGGGGGAGCGATGAAGGTAAGAGGTACTTCGTTCTCCTCGAAGTAGTACTTCGCCGCCGTCTCCGGCATGGTCAGGTTGATGCTGTACTTGCTGTTGCCGTTCGCCTTATCGACGGCGACCACCAGTTCGTACTTGCTCTCGTCGATGCGGTACTGCTTCGTCCCGGCTGCCGTGAAGGTATCCGTGACGATGGCTTTCTTCGTCGTCGTATCGATGAGCTGGGCGATGATGGTCATGTTCTTGTCAATGCTGGCTACCTGCAGGTCCATATAGCCCACCGCGCCGGAACTGATGCCGGTGTGGGTGACCTTGGAGCCCGCCTTCGCCTGTCCGCTGAGCCCGTACTTCGCCCGGGGGTCTTTCTTCTCCGTGGGCGCTACGATACGCACGGTACGGGTGGTGGATGCGGTCAAGCCGGTCTTGGGGCTGGTGATGCTGTAAGTGACCGTATAGGCGCCGGCTACATTGCGGTTGAGGTTTGTGGTCGCCTGCACCAGGTCGGAAATGTTCTCCCCGTCGCCGTCGATGGCGCGGGCCATCTGCTCCGTGTAAGGCGTACCGCTATTGAGGTGCAGGATGATGGGGTTGGAGCCGATGATGGTGATCTTCGGAGCTGTAGGCTTCGGGGGCTCCGGCGGCTTCGGCTCCACAATCACTGTGCGGGTGGCGCGGGCGGCAAGGCCGGTGGCGTCGCTCACCTCGTAGGTGACGGTGTAGAGGCCGGCGGCTTTGCTGTTGACATTGTTGGTGACCTTGACGGAAGCCGTCAGGTCGAGGCCTTTGCAGTCAACGGCGCTGTAGCCCATCTCCACGTACTTCTGCTCGAATTCCAGTGTCAGGTCAGCGAAGCCTGTCAGCTCGATGACCGGGGGCGTGCGCACCTCCTTCTGCTGGGTCTCAGCTTGCAGCCTTGCGGCTTCAGCTTCAGCTTCTTCCTTTGCTTTGGCTTCCGCTTCCGCCGCTGCCTTTGCCGCTGCTTCTGCTTCTGCCGCTGCCTTGGCTGCCGCTGCTTCTGCAGCCGCCTTCGCAGCCGCCTCCGCTTCGGCTTTCGCTTTAGCTTCCGCATCTGCCGCGGCCTTGGCTGCCGCTGCCGCATCCGCCGCCGCTTTAGCTGCCGCCTCAGCCTCTGCCTTCGCTTTGGCTTCTGCTTCCGCCTTAGCCTTGGCTTCCGCTTCCGCCGCTGCTTTCGCTGCTGCCTCTGCTTCGGCTTTCGCTTTGGCATCTGCTTCTGCCGCTGCCTTAGCCGCCGCTTCCGCTTCGGCTTTCGCCTTTGCTTCCGCCTCCGCTGCCGCCTTCGCCGCCGCTTCCGCCGCTGCCTTAGCTGCCGCTTCTGCTTCGGCTTTCGCCTTAGCTTCCGCTTCCGCCTTTGCTTTGGCTTCCGCTTCTGCCGCCGCTTTCGCAGCCGCTTCCGCCGCTGCCTTGGCTTCCGCTTCCGCCGCAGCTTTGGCCGCCGCCTCCGCTGCCGCTTTCGCCGCCGCTTCTGCTGCTGCCGCCGCGGTATCGCTGCCGGCGCTCGCCAAAGCAAGCTGTACAGATTTGGTGACACTGATAAAGCCATAGCCCATCTCGTCGTTCAAGTAGCTTCCTCCGCCGCTGGCGCCGCGTCGTATCAAATCATAAATTTCTTCGTTAGTCAAATTCGGATTGATACCAAGTAACAAAGACGCCAGCCCCGCGACCTGCGGCGATGCGAATGACGTACCGCCTGCGGTGGCATAACCATTCGCGGACGTCGTGGTGTAGTACGACGCAAAAGTCGCTACGCCCATACCGGGCCCGTAGTTGGAAATGTTCTGCCGGTTCTTGCCGTCGCTTGTACCGCCAACCGCCATGACATTAGGATAACGGGCGGGATAGCTGACCGCATTCTTACCGTCGTTTCCGGTAGCGGCAAAGATCGCGCAGCCTTTATTGTAGGCATAGTCGATGGCGTTCTTCATGGTGACGCTGTCAGTAGCCGAGCCAAGGCTAAGGTTGATGATCCTGGCGCCATTGTCGGCAGCCCACATGATACCTTTGGCTACGTTTGCGGTACTCATCGTACCATTCGCATCGTCAACCTTAACGGGTAAAATGGAAGCGTTCCAGTTAATACCGGCTACGCCAAGTTTATTGTTCCCGACCGCTCCGATAACGCCTGCTACGTTGCTTCCGTGCCCGACCTTATCATTATTCGGCGAGAGCCCCGCCACCGCGGCATAGCCGGGCAGAAGCGGCGGCAGGTCAGGATGGTTGACAACACCGGAGTCGACCACCGCAACGATAGCGTTTGAGCTACCGCTGATTTTATCCCAGGCGTCCACCGCGCCGATCAGCGTTAAGCTCAGCTTTTGGCTGGCAAAGTTCGTATCATTTGGTAATAACTCATGTCTCAGGATGTAATTTGGTTCAATGTACTCGATATAGTTGTTGTTCTTAAATCGATTGAGGATAGCATTGGGGTTTTTGTCTAAATCCTCGATCTTGACGACATAGACGCCAAGGCCCTCGATAAAGCCGACTTTCTCTACCTTCTCGATCTCATGCTGAAGCTGCTTTTCTTTCCCGGGAACCTGCCAGGGCTCTTTAAACTTGATGATGATTTCATCAAGAACGTATTCGCCCGCCAGTTCGGCGCTGTTGTCATGCTCGATAAAGTCATGCCCGAAGATAAACAACTCGCCGCAGACCGGGCACTCCAACTCTGCCAGAATCGGAATATGATTCTCATCATACAATAGAATTGCGTCTACAGTAAATAACTCGCCGCAGACCGGGCAGAGAACTTCCTCGCTCTCGACCTCCGCCTCAATGCCTTCGACGCCGCCGGCTTCTTCCTCGTCGTCCTCATCTTCCTCAATCACGGCGTCCTCTTCCGCCTCGTCATAAATCGTCGTAGCTTCTACACCGTGTTCATCGTCTACCGTATATTCCTCTTCAAAGGATTCGACGAACTCGAAATAATCAGGCATATCATTTGCTTCAAATGAATCGGCTAAATCCATCGACATATCAGCGTCTTCATCATCCGCAAACAGATAAGCCGGGGGCAGCAATGTCAGCAGCATACTGAGGCATAATAACAGTGCAAGTAAACGTTTCATCATTTCACCAACTTTCAAATTATTTAGGTACTTGTGATCTCGCTCATCTATGGCTAATATCGGTTATCCGTAAGTATATATAAATGGCGTGTCGAAGTTACGCCATGCTACCAGAAATCGTCACGGTAATGCTATTCTGTTAGTTGCCCCTTCGCACTCCTTATCATTTTCCCTATTCGTATTCTAAACCTTGCTCGCGAGCCAATTAATGACCCATTACTTTTGAAGTATGGAGCCGGCGCCAGAGCGCCGGCTCCACTGTGTTCTAAAACTTTACTTAGTTGGTATGTTCGTTAATGCTACAGCTTATTCTTCGTCGCCGGGCTCTTCGCCGATATCATCAGACTCATCTTCGATAACGATTTCTTCGTCTTCGACTACAACTTCTTCAATGAAGCTGAAGAAACTCATCTGGGGTAATACGGCTGCCGTCTCAACGAATAACGCTTCAGAGAAAGACGGGGTATACAGGGGGAACGACCAGGAAGCACAGTGGATGTAGAGATAGATGACATCCCCAGCCGGGCAATCAATCGAGGCAACATTGTTGTGCTTAAAGTTCTTGTCCCCTTGACCGGAGTGAACGTTGCCGTTTTTCGGATTCCAGAGCGTAGCTGATGCAACCGCGCCGAATGAGCCTATACCGTCCAAGGTGATTTCAATCTTTCCGTCAACTAACTGAACAAACACTTCGCCAACTTTATCAATCTTGTTTCCTACGACCATGTCGAGTGTGACGCCCTCTTCCAGATCAGCCCTGTTCAGCATAGCATAGGTGAAGTGGTTCGCATTAGGAACGATGAGCGGGTCATTCGCATCATTAGTGGCGGTCACGGAACCGTAAGACTTACCATATCCGGGAGGAGGGGGGATCAATTCGTTGTCAAATATGCCTGCGAAGTTGTCGGTCACGTTTTCAATGACTTCAACAAATAATGGGGCAGTCGGCTTAAAGATAGCCGCGCCTGCGGGAGTGAGTACTTCGACGATCGCATACCAGCCGGGCGCCGCGTCATACTCGAACATGATCTGACCAAGAGCATCTGGGATGACGCCTTCTTCAAGAGCAGCGCCAACGATATCGCCGTCTTCTACCGCATAGAGGCTGAAGGAGAAGTATTCGCTGAAGTCGAAGTCCATGTCATAGTCGACCCAAGCCACCATGTCGTCGCCTTCGATGAGCTTCGTTGCGATGATAGTGCCAAAGAAATCTTCAGGGGTCGTGTTCTCGAAGGTCAGGCCGCCCTCGCCATAGTAAGGTACGATTTGGGGCTGGCAAAACTGGTAGCCATGTCCTTTTTCGCATTCCATGTAGACAACGCCTACGACCTTGCGCGCGCTCTCGCTCTTGTAGCCTGCTTCGACGGCATCCAAGGTTGCAAAGACAGCAGCTTTTTCAGTAGCGGTTAATAATGAGTTGTTGATTTTTTCAGCGTCAGCAAAGCCAAGAATCGCCCAAACGACTGTCTGCGTGATGGCTCTGTTTTCACCTAAGTCGCCATAATTGTCTTCGATGAAGTTGAAGGCAGAGAGGTAATTGGCATCATTGAATGTTTTTGCTACGAGGTAGCCTTCACAATCCAAGTAATTGTCGCCGGCGAAACGCTCAGATCCGCCGTTTGCGCAGAAGGACAGATACTCAAAGTTTGTTTCGGTGTTAACAACGCCGATGTAGAAAATCTCACCGCCGCCATTAAGCTCAGCGATACCCAGGCTTCTACCTGGAGCTCCTGAATAGTTGATTTCGTAAAGGGCTTCCAGATCGAATTCTCCGCCGATGATGCCATAGGAGCCAACGGAGATACCTTTCATGATCCAGCCGTCAATACTCACAAAGATGTCAACGGCTATTCCGCCAAGGTGCTCCGCGACGACATAAGCGCCGTCCGGCAGGTCTTCAAAGCCTTCCCATTTGAAGAGGATCTCGCCGTCAGGGTTCAATTTACCGGTTGCGATCTCAGTTCCGTCTGCGGCTTTCAGAGTAAAGTCAATATCAGCAAGCAGGTCATCGATAGCGTCCAATACATCTTGAAGTTGATCAAGATCGGAAGGATCGATCCCTAATGACGGCAGATAAACATCATACAGCCACTCGGAGAAAGGCATTCCATCAACCAGCTTCTTGATTTTCAGGCTGCCATAGAGGTCTTCAGGCGTCTCGTTGTCAAAGGTGAACTCACCAGTGAACGGTACGATCTGAGGCTGGCTGGGGCCGTTGTAATTGTTCCAACCATAATCCACGAGCATGGGGCCCTCAAGGTATATGATGTCAACGGGACCTGTTTCACCGACGTAGTTGTCAAGAACATCTTGCACGGCACTATCGATTGCGGAACTGCCATCCCAGGCTACCGTTGGCGGATAGGGTGAACCATTTATAATGGCCCATATGGCAAATTGTGCAATGACCTTTGTATTGAGAGCCGGATCGTCAATTAAAATGTTCTGAGAAGTAACCGCCCATGAGTCGTATGACTCATACTTGTTGTAGATGTAGTTAAGCGCCGCTACGATATCATCCTTCTTCGCGATTGTGCCTGCAAAATACTCGGCGTCGACGCCGATTTGGTCACCAAACACGCTTGCGCAGTATGACGGGAATTCTTTTTCGTTGGCGTCTTTCACATAGAAGTTATATACGCCTGCATATCCACTATCAAAGAAAGAATCAAAATTATCGCCGTAACCTGTATGGGCTGTGAACGGACCTACTCCTTCAAAGCCGCCGCCGCCGACAACCACGCCGCCCGCACCAACTTCGAACTCGAGAATGACTTCGCCGTCTACATTCGTGAAGACTTTAGCGGCTAAATCTTTGAGATACTCAATGACATAGTATTCGCCGGGCAACAAGTTATCATCTTCATCAAAGTACTGGGCGCAAATATCTTCATCTTCGGTTTCGAAGAAAACGACGCCATCTGCACTCATCGTCGCAGTAGCAATTGATGTGCCGTCTTTGGCGAACAGTTCAAATGTGATGCCTGAGAGCAGTTCATCGATTTTATCCAACATCTCAGACATATCAGCGAATTCGAATTGCTCAAGCCAATCATCAAGCCATACCGAGAAATCGATACCATTAACTGACTTCAGGATTGTAAAAGTGCCATATGGATCATCGGGCTCTTCGGGCACGTTGACAAACGTGCAGGTGCCGATTTTGTACTCCTCAACCTCAATAGTCTGATCGGGCTGCGGTACAAAGCCTTCTTTTTCCTGCTCGGCGACAACATATTTGCCGGGCGCGATATAGACTTTCACGCCAGGTTTCACATTGCCTGCGACGAGGTCGCCGCGAACGGGGTCGCCGTCGGCGTCTACGCCCGCATATTCATAGATGTCAAACAGAGCGTTAACGCCCACGGGACCGATAGAGCTGAGATTGCCTTCGCCGTCATCCCACAGCTTCACGATCAAAGCATACGGGTCTTCCTTGTTGGTGAAGGTCGCTTTGTCTCCGCCCCTCACGCCTTTTACGATATTAAGTACGGCAGTGGATACGCCGTTCACTTCAGTCTT
>WRIW01000003.1 GCA_009782505.1 Clostridiales bacterium | reverse complement strand
ACGAACCCGAAGACGGGGCAAAAGCACTCCCTGCTGGGCTTTGGCGCCATGCGGTTGCCCAAGCCGGCAGCGGGCGGCGGGGACATAGACGAAGCCGAGTCCATCCGCATGATCCGCCATGCTATCGACCACGGCGTCAACTACATCGATACGGCCTTTACTTATTATGAGGGGGGCAGCGAGGAAGTCATCGCGAAGGCGCTCAGGGACGGCTACGGGGAAAAGGTAATGGTCGCAACGAAGCTGCCTTCCATGCGGCTGAAGAAGCCGGAGGAGCACGACTACTTCCTGGATACTTCCCTGAAGCGGCTGGAGCGGGACTATATCGACTTTTATCTCCTTCACGGCATGAAAGAGCGGTACTGGCCCGTGATACGGGAATGCGATACAGTCTCCTTTCTCCGGCGGAAGCGGGAAGAAGGGAAGATACGGAATTTCGGCTTCTCCTACCACGGGGAGAGCTTCGAATTATTCAAAGAAATCGTTGACTCCGCCGACTGGGATTTCGTGCAGATACAGCTCAACTATATGGACGCGGACAGACAAGCCGGCGTCGAGGGGCTGCGCTACGCCGCGTCGAAGGGGATGGCTGTGGTCGTCATGGAGCCTCTGAAGGGCGGCAAGCTGACCAACAAGATACCGCCGTCGATACAGAAGTACTGGGACGCTATCGATACGAAGCGCAGCCCGGCGGACTGGGGGCTGCGGTGGGTGGCAAACTTCCCGGAAGTCACCACGATCCTAAGCGGCATGAGCGATTTCGCCCAACTGGAGGAAAACCTGGATATACTCTCCGGCGCGGACGCGGGCTGCCTTGACGATAAGGAGCTGGCGGTCATCGCGGAGATGGCGGATGAGTACCGCAAGCTTATCCCTTACGGCTGCACGGGCTGCGGGTACTGCCTCCCCGGCTGCCCCAAAGCCCTGGAGATACCCCTACTCATCAGCCTGCGGAACGAATCCTCCATGTTTGACTGCTATAGCAGCGTGAAGTACGAGATCAATCACCTCATCCGCAAGCCCCCTTCCCTGTGCGTGGCTTGCAAGAAATGCGAAGAGGTCTGCCCGCAGCACCTCCGCGTCTCCGAGATCATGAAGGAACTGGAAGAAGACTATGAGGATATCAGCTTGCAATGGTGGCGGGAATATGTATAAGCGGCTTGTCCGGCTTACGCGCGGACAGACGCATAAACGGAGGTTTCTATGAAAGCAGGGGAATTGGCCCAGTTGATGGAAATGGAATTGCTTCTTCCCGACATGGCCGGGCAGGAAATGGCGCTGGAGGGCTGCTATATCGGCGACCTTCTCAGCAATGTCATGGGCAAGGCCAAGACCGGGCAGCTCTGGCTCACCGTGATGACCAACATCAATGTCCTGGCGGTGGCTCAGCTACTGGAGCTGTCGGGGATCGTGTTGCTGGAGGACAACAAGCCGGTAGAAGGGGTGCTGGAGCGGGCGGCGGAGGAAGGTATACCGGTGTTCGTCACGAAGGAGCCTGCCTACCGGATGGCGGTGAGGTTCTATGAATGGGAGTCGGCATTGGCGAAATAAGCGGCGCGAGGGGCCAAGATGAACGAGTGGACGATCGACCTCCATATGCATACGGCTTTATCTCCCTGCGCCCAGGACACTATGCTGCCCGGGCCGGTGGTGGAGCGCTGCCTCGGCTTCGGGCTTGACGTGGTCGCCGTCACTGATCACAATGCCGTGGAAAACGTCCGGCCATTTTACGAAGAAGGCAAGGAAAAGGGCCTTATCGTCGTGCCGGGCATGGAGCTGGAGACCCAGGAAGGCATACATCTGGTATGCCTGTTTGATTCCGTAGAAGCGCTGGAGGCATGGGACGAGACGATCAAGCCGCTGAAGTCCAAGCAGATAAACGACAGTCGGTACTTCGGCAACCAGTGGGTCGTGAGCCGGGCCGGCGAGCTGCTCCGGGAGGAAGAGCGGATGCTTCTGGACTCCACGAGCATCAGCGTGGACGACGCTATACCCGCCGTCCACCGCTTCGGCGGCTTATGTATAGCGGCCCACGCGGACAAGCCGTCCTACAGCGTAACCGCCGTGCTGGGCCTTATCCCTGATTATCTGGGCTTCGACGGGATAGAGCTTACCCGGCACATGCCCAGGGACGAAGCCCTCCTGGGGGAGATCAGCCGGCAGGGCTACCGGTACGTCACGGCTTGCGACGCCCATGACCCGGATCAGATAGGGGAGATACACTGCGCGGCCTACCTGGACCACTGGTCCCTGGGGGAGCTGGCCCTGGCCATGAAAGGCCGGGAAGGCAGGGAGATCATCGTCGCGAGATAGCGGCAGTTACAGTTAACGGGAGTGGGAACCCGGGGTGTGGCTGTTTGCATGCGATGGATTGAACGGCTTCGTCGACCAGATAAGAAATCGCAAACCTGGCAAATCCGTAGGCGTGACACGATGTCACGCCAGACGGAATCGCGACATGGACGTCGCGTTGGAGTCGGTAGGAGTTGCTTCAATCGATTTCTATATCTGGCCGAAGCTGTGAACCATCGCGGTAAATAGGCGCACCCCGGGTCCTCGCTCCTGTGAATAGCAACAAGCGGACGTAGCCAGAATCGGAAAGGACGACATGTCTCACGAAGTAATTTTCGGTTCTGGCAAGGCAAGCAACGATGTTTGGAAGGAGCGTACTGTAGGTGGTACGTGACTGACAATACAGAGGAAGCGGACGCAGCCAGAATTGGAAAGGACGAGTGAGATGAGGGAGCTTTCGTTGCATATACTGGATATCGTACAAAACTCCATCGCGGCCGGCGCCTCTACCGTCACCGTCACGGTGAACGAGGAGACGGCGGAAGACCGCCTGACCTTCTCCATAGCCGACGACGGCAGGGGGATGGACGAAGAAACCATAGCGAAGGTCACCGACCCTTTCTACACGACCCGCACCACGCGTAAAGTCGGGCTGGGGCTGCCTATGCTGAAGGATACGTCCACCTCCTGCAACGGGAGCTTCGCCATCGACTCCAAGGTGGGGGAAGGGACCACGGTCACCGCGTCCTATCAGCACAGCCATATCGACCGCCCTCCCCTGGGGGACATGGCGTCCACGATGCTCACGATCCTCCTGGGCAACGAGGAGATCAATATCCGCTACGACCACATGAAGGATTCACAGTCCTTCTCCTTCGAGTCCCGGGAGATGAAGGAAGTCCTGGAGGGCTTGTCCTTCCAGAACCCGGACGTCTACCAATGGCTGAAGGAGTACCTGGCGGAGGGCGAAAGCGGGCTTGGATAAAATTTACAAAACCACTGGACAAAGCCTCCGACTTGTGGTAAAATTACATAAATTACCATGCAATCGAGGTTTTTCGGATGACACAATTAATATTAGCTTCGGCTTCCCCGCGCAGACGGGAACTCTTAGCGCACCTGGGGATACCATTTACGGTCAAGCCGAGCCCCATCGACGAGGGCGCCTTGCGCCTGTCGGGGCCGCCCGCCGGGCAAGCCATGGCCTCCGCCGGGGCTAAGGCGGAAGCTGCCGCCGAGGCGAACCGGGGCAGCTGGATACTGGCGGCTGATACGGTGGTTTGCATCGACGGCGACATACTGGGCAAACCCCGCGACCGGGAGGACGCCCGCCGCATGCTTACCCGGCTCGCCGGCAGGAGCCACATCGTGTACACCGGCGTATGCCTGGTCCGCTACGGCGCGAGCTGCCCTGCCCCCGCCTATGAAGAGACGAAGGTATGGATGGCGCCCCTGGAGCATTGGCGCATAGAAGACTACCTGGACTCCGGCGACTCCGCCGACAAGGCGGGGGCGTATGGGATACAAGGCTTCGGCGGCTCGCTCATCCCCCGGATCGAGGGCTGCTACTTCAATGTGATGGGGCTTCCCCTGTACCGCACAGCCCGGCTTCTGGAAGAAGCGGGGTTCGCGCCCGGCGCCGCCCAAGGAAAGGCGGCGGGGCATGAGTAAAGCCGCGTCAAAAGCAAACGCCATCGATGTAAAGAAGATGCCGGGCTTCCTGCAGCCCCGGGAGAAGCTGATGACCTACGGTTCCCGGCATCTGACGGATCATGAGCTCCTGGCTATACTGCTGGGGACCGGCAGCAGGGGCGAATCCGTCCTGACGCTGGCACATCGCGTGCTGCTGGAAAAAGAGGGCCGCTTCATTATCGAAGCCGACACGAAGGAGCTTAGCGAATTTCGGGGGATAGGGGCAGCGAAGGCCTGCCGGATCAAAGCCGCCATGGAGCTTTCCCGGAGGCTGCTATATGCCGCCGCAGAGCATAAGCCTGTCATCCATGGCCCCAAGGACGCCGCCGATATGCTCCAGGGTGAGATCGGCTACCTGGATCAGGAAGCGGTGCGGGTGTTGAGCCTGAATTCCGCCAACCAGGTCATCGCGGTGGATCAGGTGTCCCTGGGGGGGCTCGCGTCGGCGCCCGTACACCCGAGAGAAGTATACAAAGCCCCCCTTAAGCGCAGCGCCGCCGGGATCATCATCCTACATAACCATCCCAGCGGCGACCTGAAGCCGAGCATACAGGACATGGAGGAAACAGGCCGGCTGGCGACTGCGGGTGAGATACTGGGGATACGGCTCTATGACCATGTCATCATCTCCCACGGTAAGTATTTCAGCTTGCTGGAGGCGGGCAGGATGCCTGCTTTCACCGGAAAAACTGAGGATCCCGAGTTGAATGGGTTTGACTATATGAGCTTGATCAAGGGAAACGCGAAATGAAACGAAGAGGCGCCTTATGGGCCAGCGTGCTTACCGTAGTGGTGATCCTGCTGCTTTATCTGATGCAGAGGACCGGATGGCAGAGCGCCGACATGGCCGGGCCGGGTAAGCCTTTGCGGGAGATAGCCTGGCCTGTGCAGAGGCTCGCGAACTATGTGGGCGGAGGCTTACACGGGTTCTTCGGCTACTTTCAGAGCAACAAGCTTATCCGGGAAGAGAACGAGAGCCTGAGGGAATCCTTGTCCGCCGCGGAGTACTGGATACAACAGTTCAAAGAGCTTCAGGAGGAAAACCGGCGCCTGGGCGCGCTTCTGGATTATAAGACGACCCATGGCAGGGCCTTTGACCTGGTGATCGCCAGGGTGATCGGTAAGGACACGGAAAACTGGAATCAGTCGGTGATATTGGATAAAGGCAGCTTGTCGGGGCTGGATTGCGACATGGCGGTCATCGCCCCTGCCGGCATGGTGGGGCGGATAGTGGCCGTGACCCCGCATACGGCTGAGGTGCTGCTGCTCATCGACAGGGAGAGCGCCATCGGCGCCAGGATCACGGAGACCCGGTTTTCCCCCGGGATGGTATCCGGCACGGGGCAGGACGATTTGCTTGAAATGCTGCGGGTGGACCACGACGCGGAGATCAAACCCGGCCAGACCGTGATCACATCCGGCTATGGAAGCGTATTCCCCCAGGGGCTTATGATCGGCACGGTGGAAGAGGTGCTGCCGGATTCCAACGGCTTGGCGAAGAGGGCGATGATCCGCCCGGCGGTGGACTTCCGCCGCCTGGAAGAGGTCATGGTGGTGCGGGCCATATGGGAGGACGGGGAGGAGTTCCCGGAGGGCGGCACGAACTACAGCGCCCCGCCGGATACATTTCTCGACTGGGACGAGGGCGAGGGGTAAGCGACCGATGTATAACGTGGCGCTGGCGCTGATCACATTAGCCGGTTTGATCCTGAGGAGCGTTTTCCCCCGGATGTCGGGCCTTGCCTGGACTACGCCGGACTTCCTTATCCTGCTTGTCGTGTTCAACGCCATGTTTCGCGGCCCTGTCAGAGGCGGGGTCGCCGGCTTCCTGGTGGGGTTGGCCGAAGACCTGTTTTTCGGGCGGTTTATCGGGCTGAACGCCCTGGCTAAATGCGTAGCCGGGGCGGTGACCGGCGCCCTGACCAGGAGCATATTTAAGGAGAACATGTGGGTGCCTGTGATCAACGCCCTGATCGGATCGTTGATCTGCCTATTTATCGTCTTTGTCTTCGGCCACATGGCGGGGGCCCGCTGGTACTTTAGCCTGATCGTATATCAGGGCGTATTTGAGGTGCTGCTCAATATGTGCCTCGTCCCCTTTTTATACGGGCCGTTTTTTCATTTAGCCGACCGCATGCTTAAGTTGAAGGAAGAGCCGGAAGCCGGGGAAGGGGAGTGATGGGATGAACGTCCGGGTGCCGCCCCTATGGGAGGAGAGCAGGGAAAGAAAACAAGCGAGAAGAAGGCAAGTTTTGTTTGCGATGCTCATCGCCGCCGTCTTCTATGCCCTCCTGGCCCGATTGTTTTGGCTGCAGGTTCTCCAGGAAGAGATATTCCTGAATAAAGCCGTCGTCCAGTCCACCCGCTGGATACCGGAAAAAGCTTCCCGGGGGGAAATCATGGACGCCCGGGGCGATGTGCTGGTCACCAACCGCCCTGTGTATAATCTGACATTGAACTACATCGGGCTGAGGAACCAGGATATCGAGCAGGTCGTGGAAGACCTGGTGCTGGTACTGGAGGACCCGGATATCACTGTGGAAGCCATACGGGCGAGCATCGACAGCCAGTCCAGCAGGCTGTATGAGCCGATAATGATCAAGCGCGATATCCCCCTGGAGACGGTGATCCGCTTGGAAGAGCGCCGCTGGCAGCTTCCCGGCATCATGATCGAGACCAGTCCCAGACGCCTGTACCTTTATGGCGGGATGATGGGGCATCTGCTGGGCTACGTGCATCCCATCAAGGAGGAGATCGACGAGCCGGGTTACGAAAACCATGGCCTGGGTGACCTGGTGGGCAAGACGGGGGTGGAGAAATCCTATGAGTTCGAGCTCAAGGGGACAAACGGTTACCGGGAAGTGACGGTGAACGCCAGGAACCATCCCCTGGAGGAGATCACCTATATCCCTTCCGTGACGGGCAATAGCCTCCAGCTGACCACAGACATGAAGCTGCAAAAGGTGCTGGAAGACGTCTTCGAGGAAGTCCTGGCCAATGTGGCGGGGTCATATCCGAAGGCCAACGCCGGGGCCGCGGTGGTGCTGGACGTCAATACCGGCGGCGTACTGGCGATGATGAGCTACCCGGAGATGTATCCGGATGATTTCAACGGGAACTCCATGAGCCAGGAGCACGCGGATTATTATTTTAATCAACAGCCCGCGGCTCTGTACAACCGCGCCATGCAGGGGAGCTATGTGCCCGGTTCGACGTTTAAGCCCATAACCGGCATGGCTGCCCTCGCTTCAGGTAACCTGACGGTCAATACCCGCATCACCTGCGGCGGGGCGTACTGGTATAAGCCGTACATCAAGTGCACAGGCGTCCATGGTTCCCTGAACTACTACCAAGCCATGGCCAGGAGCTGCAACGTGTACTTCCAGGAAGCCGCCAGGCGGGCGGGCATAGGCAACATCGGCGCCATTGGCCATGAGTTCAACATGGACGCCAGGACAGGCTTGGATCTGCCCTACGAAGGCGCCGGGCTGCTGCCCAGCGTCAACTGGCAGTCGGTGGAGTTCAGCCGCCGCTCGGAGTCCATCAACCGGGATACGGACAGGCAGCTGGACGATCTGGAGACGGAGTACCTGTCACTGCTGGCTTCGGCGGAGACGGATCAGGACAAAAGGCGCCTGGAGCGGGAGTGGAGCAGCAAGAAAAACACCCTGGAAGCCCGGCGCAGGGAAAGGCTGAATGAGGATACCACCTGGCGCGACGCGGACACCTTCAACACGGGGATCGGGCAAGGCTACAATCAATACACCATCGTCGAGCTGGCGGCGTATGTGGCGACCATCGCCAACGGAGGGACGTATTACACGCCTTATGTGGTCGATAAGATTTACTACCCCGACGGCAGGCTGAAGAGCCGGCATGAGCCGCAAGGCCGCCGGGTGGATGTGGAGCAGTGGATACTGGACGCCACGAAGCAAGCCATGACCTCGGCCGCCAGGCCGGGGGGCACCGCATACGGCGCCTTCGCGGGCTTGCCGGCCGGTATAGGCGGAGGCGCGAAGACGGGCACCGCCCAGCCGGGCAGGGCGGGATACATCAAGAATAAGGACTTCGACGGCTTATTCATCTGCTTCGCCCCGGCGGAAGACCCCCAGATCGCCTTTGCCTGCGTGATGGAGCACGGCCATAGCGGCTCAGGCTCGGCGGGGCTGGTGGCGAAGGGCGTGCTGGAATACTTCTTTATGGAAAGGGATATACCCGGTGAAGGATAAGATACGCCTCGCGGTAAAAAATCTGGACTATACGCTGCTGGCTTTCCTGCTGCTCATCCTGTGCGCCGGGCTGATGGTGCTCAAGAGCGCCAGCGTGTCCGCAGCGGTGAAAAACGATACGAATTATTTGCTTCAGCAGGGTTTGGCCGCCCTCGTCGGCCTGATCCTGATACTAGGCATGCAGTCCATCGACATCAGCCGCCTGATGAATTTCGAGAAGCTGATCTATGGGCTCATGAACCTGATGCTGCTGGCTGTATTGCTTTTCGGCGAGTCCGCTAAAGGCGCCCAGCGCTATCTCGATGTGGGGCCCATACGCATCCAGCCCGCGGAGCCGGCGAAAATCATGCTCATCTTCTGCCTCGCGAAGTATCTGGGCGGCAAAAACGGCCAGTTGAAGACCTGGAGGCAGCTGATACCGGCGCTGATCTACGGCGCTATACCTCTGGGTCTTATCGTGATCCAGCCCGATCTGGGGACCGGCCTGGTGATCGTCGCCATCCTTTTTGGTATGCTGCTGGCAGGGGGGGGGTCGCTGTGGAAGCTGCTCCTCATGTTTGGGGGCGGTATCAGCGGGGTCGTGGTATGGATCTATGGCCACGTCAACATGGGTTGGTGGCTGCCCCTGGAGGACTACCAGCTGATGCGGTTGCTGGTATTCATCGACCCCGAGTACGATCCCCGGGGCTGGGGTTGGAATCTGATCCAGGCGCAAATCACCGTCGGCTCGGGGGGCTTATGGGGCCAGGGCTGGGGCCGGGGCGCCCAGACGGGCAGCGGTTATCTGCCGGAGCAGTGGACAGACTTCATCTTCTGTGTGTTAGGCGAGGAATTTGGGTTCGTCGGCTGCTTTGTGGTGCTGGCTTTGTTTTTCGCGCTGCTCATGCGCTGCCTGGTGATCGCCGCCCGGGCAAAGAATCTGTTTGGCGGGCTGGTGATCTCCGGCGTCGTGTCCATGCTGCTCTTCCACATCCTGCAGAATGTGGGTATGGTGGTGGGCATTATGCCCATCACCGGCATACCGCTGCCTTTCATCAGCTATGGGCGCAGCGCCCTGCTGGCGAATATGATGGCGGTGGGTATGGTGCTGAATGTGGGGGTATACAAAGACGCGGCGCTGTTTTAAGACATAGCTGGCGGTTTACGTATCTGTAAAGGGGCAGGCGGGACTCGGGGTATGGCTATATCTGGCCGAAGCCGTGAATCATCGCCTATACATAGCCATGCCCCGAGTCCCGCCTGCCCGCTGTGCTATTTCTGCGCTTTGATGACCTTGAGGCGGACGAACTCTTCCCGGTCTTTTTCCTCAAGGGCGTCGGTGATGAATTTCACCGTGCCGGTGATATTCGGTATGATGATGTTGCTCAGGGCGTTTGCGCGCTTCTGGGTTTTTTTGATGGCGTAAGCCAGGCGGTAGATGGTCGTCTCCAGCTCCGCCAGCTCCCGGGCCAGCTTCTTCGCCTCGATGAAGCGGATGTAGGCCTCGTCCAGCATGGAGTTGGAGCCGGCGAAGCCGTAGTAGAGCTGCGGCTTGCTGTCATCCTTACTTAGCAGCGGTATCTCGACGCCCATGACGGAGCGGTAGCGCACGGCGATGGTATCGTCCACGGGCACGGAGCCGGCGATGGCGTTCGCCGCGTCGATGCCCAGGGTGATATTCGCCGCCTGCAGGGACTCGTAAGCCTGGGCGAAAGTATCGTCGATGCGGGACTGGACTTCCCGGGCCCTGTCGATGAGCCCGGTGATCTCCCGTATCAATATATTCCTCTTGCGGTCCATGAGATCATATCCCACGTTGGCAAGGGCCAGGGAGCGCCTGGCGTTGATCAGGTTATTTTTTGTAGGGATGACAGCCATCGTTTAGCGCCTCGCCTGTTCGGAGGATTTGACGTAAAACCGCCTGAGCAGGGCCGCGTCGATGCGGTCAAGCTCTTCCTCCGGTATGACCGAGATCGTCTCCCAGCCCGTGTCCAGAGATTCGTCGATGGTACGGTTCTCATCCTCATTCTGCCGGATGAAGCGATCTTCGAAGGACCTGGCGAACTGCATGTAGCGCTTATCGGTCCCGCTGAGCTCGTCTTCGCCGATGACAGAAGCCAGGCTCCGGGCCTCCTGGGCCATAGCGTAGGAAGCGAAGAGCTGGCTGGAGAGCTGGGGATGGTCCTCCCGGGTGTACCCTTTGCCGATCCCGTCCTTCATGAGGCGCGAGAGGGAAGGCAGCACGGCGATGGGCGGGTACAGGCCCATCTGCTCCAGGGTACGGTCCAGGACGATCTGACCTTCGGTGATGAAGCCGGTCAGGTCGGGGATGGGATGGGTGATGTCGTCGTTTGGCATAGTGAGTATAGGCATCTGCGTCACAGAGCCGCCGCTGCCCCGTATCATGCCCGCCCGCTCGTACAGGGAAGCCAGATCGGAGTACAGGTAGCTTGGGTAGCCCTTGCGGGAGGGTATCTCCCCCATAGAGGATGAAAACTCGCGCAGCGCCTCGCAGTAGGAGGTCATATCCGTCATGACTACCAGGACGTGGTAGCCGTGCTCGAAAGCCAGGTACTCTGCCGCGGTCAGGGCGCAGCGGGGGGTGAATATCCGCTCGATGATAGGGTCGGAAGCCAGGTTCATGAACATGACTACGCGCTGGAGGGCGCCGGATTTCTCGAAGTCATGGCGAAAGAATTCGGCTGTGTCGTTTTTGATGCCCATCGCGGCAAATACTACGGCAAACTTGTCCTCATCGCCGGAAGAGATTTCGGTGGGCAGGGCTTCGCCGGATGCAGCCCCGCTGCCGAATGCTGCCCCGCTGCCGGATGCTGCCCCGCTGCCGAATGCTGCCCCGCTGCCGGATGCTGCCCCGCTGCCGGATGCAGCCACGCCGCCGGATGAGGTCTCGCTGTCGGGCGCGGCCCCGCCTCCGGGGGCGATCCTCGCCTGGCGCACGATCTGCGCGGCGACCTCGTTGTGCTTCATGCCCGAGCCGGAGAATATAGGCAGCTTCTGCCCCCGGATCAGCGTGCACATGGCGTCGATAGCCGATATGCCCGTATAAATGCAGTTTCTGGGATACACCCGGGACACGGGGTTGATGGATGCGCCATTGATGTCCCGGCGCTCCCGGGCGTACAGCTCCCCCAAGCCGTCGATGGGCCTGCCCGCGCCGCTGAATACCCGCCCAAGCATCTCCGGGGAGAGGGGCAGCTCAAGGGGCCTGCCGGTGAACCGTGTCCTGGCGTTCTCCCGGGCTATACCCACCGTGCCCTCGAAGACCTGCAGCACCGCCCTGTCCCCGTCGATGCGGATCACGCGGCCCAGCCGGTGGTCGTCTTCCCCGACGGTGATTTGCGCTATCTCGTCATAACCGACGTCTTTGACGCCGTCGAGCATCACAAGGGGGCCTGATATGCCCGTAAGGCCTAAGTGTTCCAATCGCATCCCGCTTCGCACCTCGTATTCGTCGGTACTTCGCAGCTTTTCATCGCTGCGGTGTATGAGCGTTATAAATTTTCAGATAGTACTTTTTCCACCGCCGCGTTTATATCGCCGGCGTATCGGTCCAGCAGATCGAGCCTGTCGTTTGGCGTGTCGTACTTCAGCCGGATCAGCGCGTCGAATATACCTGTCGCCTTGAGGCGGGATATGGGTATGCCTTTCTCCACCACGGCCTTAGCCCCGTCGTACAGCTTCATGATGAGCTCAAGCATCTTGCTTTGCTTTTCGATGGGCACGTAGGTGTCCACGTCGTGGAAGGAGTTTTGCTGCAGAAAACCCAGACGCACGACCCGCGCCGCCTCAATCACGAGCTTCTGGTCCTCCGGAAGGATGTCCGAGCCGATAAGCTTCACGATCTCCATGAGCTGGCTTTCCTCTTGCAGAAGGGCCGTCACCCTGGATCGGAGCTGCCCGAACCCGGGGCCCAGATGCTCCTCGTACCAGGGGGCAAGCTCATTCTGGTAATCCGAGTAGGATGTGATCCAATTAATGGAAGGAAAGTGCCTCGCGTAAGCCAGCGATCGGTCGAGGGCCCAGAAGCAGCGGACGAAGCGCTTTGTGTTTTGGGTGACCGGCTCGGAAAAGTCGCCTCCCTGGGGGGAGACCGCGCCGACCACGGTGACGGAGCCTTCTTCGCCCCCCAGGGTGCGCACGTATCCGGCCCGCTCGTAGAACTCAGCCAGGCGGGAAGGCAGATACGCGGGGAAGCCCTCTTCAGCGGGCATCTCCTCAAGGCGCCCGGATATCTCCCGCAAAGCTTCCGCCCAGCGGGAGGTGCTATCCGCCATCATCGCCACATGATACCCCATATCCCGGTAGTATTCGGCGATAGTCATGCCGGTATAAACGGAAGCTTCCCTGGCGGCTACGGGCATATTGGAAGTGTTGGCGATGAGCACGGTGCGGGCGAGGAGGGGGAAGCCGCTCTTAGGGTCGATGAGCCGGGAGAACTCCTCCAGCACCTCGGTCATTTCATTTCCCCGCTCGCCGCAGCCCAGGTAAACGATAACGTCCGCGTCGGACCACTTCGCCAGCTGGTGCTGCATCACGGTCTTGCCCGCGCCAAATGGACCGGGTATAGCCGCGCATCCCCCTTTGGCGATGGGAAACAAAGCGTCGATGACGCGCTGCCCGGTGAGCAGGGGCCGGGTCAGAGGCAGCCTTTCCGCCGCCTGCCGCGCCCGCCGGATGGGCCAGGTCTGGCATAAGGTCAGCTGCCTTTCGCGGCCCTGGGCGTCCCGCAGCTCAACGACGCAGTCGTCGGCTTTATAGTCCCCGTCGGGCGCCGCCCGGGTGACGACGCCGCTCAGCCCCGGGGGCGTGATCAGGTAATGCCGAATGATCTCCGTCTCCCGGCAGTATCCGTACGGCAGGCCCGGGCTCAGGGCGTCCCCCGCTTTCACCGTCACGGTGACCGGCCAGATCTTGTCCTTATCTACCGCGTCAAGCATGATGCCCCTGGTGATATAGGGGCCCGCGGAGGCTTCGATAGCCTTGAGGGGCCGGGCGATGCCGTCAAATATATTGTTCAGCAAACCGGGGCCCAGCGTGATGGACATGGGGGCGCCGGTACACACGACCGGGTCGCCGTGCCGGATGCCTGTAGTGTCCTCGTAGACCTGGATGGTGATACGCTCCCCTTCGATGCGGACCACCTCGCCGATCAGGCGCTGTTTGCCCACATGCACGATCTCACGCATGGCGGGGCCCCCGCCCCGGGCTTCAAGTACGGGTCCGTTTACGCCGTACACATAACAGGAGCCGGTCATAAAACCTCCTCAAGGGCAAAGAGCTCGGAGTAACGCGAGCTGAGCTCTTCGAGCTTAAGATCGAAGGTCAGATCCGACCTCAGCCGCCGTCCGGGGCACTCGCAGATCAGTCCCCCCAGCTCGAAGGCGCCCTCCTCAAAGGTGAGTCCGGCGCGGGGAAGGGCTTTCCCCATCTGCCGGATCAGCTCCAGGTCTATGGGGCGCAGGTAAACGGTCACCGATTCATAGTCGAACTGCTCCAATACTTCGTGGAGGAGGGACTCCAGGCGCGTGAGATACTCCGGGGTCTGCGTATATGCCCGAAGCCGGGCTTTCACATCTTCCGTCAGCTCGGCGGAAAGCTCTTGCCTGTATTGATGGAGTGCGCGTTTGTTTTCCATGAGCTTCCGGGAGATCCTCCTGCCGGACTCCGCCCGGGCCCGGGCGGCGCCGTCCCGGACGAAGCGGTCGGCTTCGGCGCGGTACTCTCTCTCGGCCTCAGCCATAGCGCAGCTCCGGTCCGCTTCCACGGCGGCAAGTATGGACTCGCTCCCGCTTCGGGCGTCGTTCATGATTTCTTTGATAAAAGTATCCAGCTTTTTCGCTTCGTCAGGCATATTTTTCTCCCGGCTGCTATAGCTTCACGCCGATGGCTTCGCGGATATAGCGCGTGATGGAATCCGGCAGGCGCCCTGTGCCGTGGCGGTCGGGTATCTCCACCACAAGGGGCGTCTCCAGGTTCAGCTTCAAGTCGTCCAGTACGTCGGGGCAAAGCCGCGCCAGCTTCTCCGTGATAAGGAGCACGCCGACGGTCTCATCCGCTACGACCCGGTCTATGGCTTCCACCGTTTCCCGCCGGGTGGAGGCGAGCTCGCTCTCGACGCCCGCCAGCCTCATCCCCGTGCGTGTATCCACATTGTCGGTTATCAGGAAATACTTCATGCTAGAATTTCCCCAGGATGAGGAAGGAGATCAGGAAGCCGTACAGCGCGACGCCCTCGGCCAGTGCCACAAAGATGAGGGCTTTGCCGAAGGTGGACTCCTTCTCCGAGATGGCGCCCATGGCAGCCGAGGCGGCTGCCGCTACGGCAAAACCCGCGCCCAGGCAGCTCAAGCCTGTGGATATGGCGGCGGAGAGCATACCAAGCCCCGCCGAAGCGGCGGCTCCGCCGGCCTGGGCCGCGCCGGCGGCTTCCACGTCGGCGGAAGCCATGACCGAGCCTACGCCGAGGACGCAGGTAAGCACGCAGACGGTGAAAAAAGCCGTGATCTGGGCGGCTAGGGCGGATCTGACTTTTCCCCCGGCGGCTTTTCTCCGGTAGATCCCGTAGAGGGGCAGGAGCATCGCCGCCGGCAATAATACGAATAGGTATTCCATATACTCATCCAATCCTTTCTGTTTCCCTTGCGCGGTAATCGATCACCATGGGGCTGAAGGGCTTGCCCCCTCCGGTATAAAACCGGCTGAAAAGCTCATAATACATTAATCTCAAGGTCTGGATACCCACCAGCAGCCCCTCAAGGCCCGCTACGAAGAGGTTGCCCAGGACGATCACAAGAGGGTTGCCGCCCTTGAGCCAGGCCCCCCCCGCCAGCATATAGACCACCATCATCATGGCGGCGTGGGATATGGCGAAAGCGCCTACCCGGAGAAAAGAGATGGAGTTGGAGACGTAAGACAGGCAAGCCTCCACCATTTCAAACAGATTCTCCAGGATGAAATCCGACAGGCTCGCCGGCTTCCAGTCCGGGGAGCGCGCCATGAGCTTACCCAGGGGATGGCGGAAGAAGATGAGGACCACCGGCAGGACGATACTGCCCAGGGTAAACGCCGGGCCGAGCAAGCCGTGGGAAAAACCCATCAGCGGGAGAACCTTCAAAAGAATACCCCAGTACAGAACCATGCCGGCTATGCCGCTGACGGAGAACAGGGCTTTCTCATAGTTTTTGTGCCGGAAACCGCCGACTATATTGATGACCATGGCCGCGTTGATTATCCCGACCCCGGCGAATACCACGGAAAAAAGCATACGATTTGTGTTGGCGCCGCTGGCCAGGACGTGAAATGGCCGGTAGCCCAGGAGATGGGCCAGAAATTCCTCGTCTCCAAAAAAGCTGCCGTATAGAAAACCGAATACCACCGAAGCGAAGCCGGTACAGACGAGTACCCGGCCCATCCACATGCCTTTGACGCGCCACATCAGCGCCCCGGCGGCAGCCAGGAGCAAGCCCTGTCCCACATCGCCAAACATGACGCCGAAAAGGAGAGTATAGACCAGGGCCACGACCGGGGTGGGGTCCCATTCACCATAGGAAGGCAAACCGTACATCACCGTGAAAGGCTCAAAGAGCTTAAACGGGCCTCGGTTGACGATTTTCGTAGGCGGCGTGAAATCGTCCACCCCTTCAGGATCGTCGTAGACGTAAGACACGGAGGGGAATCCCTTCAAGCCAGCCACAAACCCGTCCATCTCGCTGTCCGGCACCCAGCCCATGATGTAAAAGTTTTTCTCCGTATGCCCGGCATACCGGCGAATATCAAAGGAGTCGTTCATATAGCGGAGGTAAGAGTAGCAGGAAAGCAGCTTATCTCTCTGCTCCTCCCTGATGCCCTCGATCTCCAGCAAGAGGGACTCGGCTTCAACTTCCGCGGCGGCGATCTCTTCTTTCATCATATCTGCCGCTTCTTCGGGAGTCCCGTGGACGCGGCCGGAAATATAAATGCGCTCAAAGTGCAGAGACAGAAATAAAGCGTCGATCTTCTCTTCCATGGACGTGGGCATGACGTACATACCGTATATGTAGTCCCCGCCGTCGCCGGTGAGATAGAAGTATACATCCGTCCTGTTTTCAAAATGGGCGGATAAGTGATTGTATATCTCCTTCGGCATACGCCCGAAGCGGAAGCGGGCGTGCTTCAGCTGAAACAGGTCCACCAGATTGGCGTTCATGCCGGATAGGTGGGACAATTGATTCAATACCTGAAGGTCCTCAGCCTTAAGCCGCTCCAGTTCGTCCCTGCGCCGGGCGCGGCTGTCCAGATCCTCCTCCAGAGATGCCAGGTAAGCTTCTACCGCGACCACATCGAAGCCCAGATCCTCAAATCCGCGGTAATCCGGCTCGACGCCGGCCTTAGCGCAAATCACCGAGAGGCGCCGCAAAGGCTCCGTATAAGGATTGTCCTGGTCGAAGGGGAAAAAGCCCTTGAATTTATCCATGACGCCAATGGTGTTTTCCGGGTGGAATTCTTTATTGATGATACAGGCGTGGACGACGTCGTCCAGCTCCTCCACCAGCCCGGAAACAGTGACATGGGTCATTGCCGCGACAGCCATTGTATCAGTGCCTCCTTAGACAGAAATGCTTGTACCCCGGGTACGGGGTACCAATGAGACGTTAGCGGAGGCGGGGGTTTTGCCGTACCTGACGCATTCCGTGGTTTTGATAATATTTTGAACCTCGATTTCCTTGAGGTTGAGGTAGGCGATCACGCTGAAGGCTGATGGGACCGGCGCCCTGAGCAGCTTGCGGGAAAACGCGTACAGGTACTCCTGATAGTACTCCTCCGCGTACCTGAGCCTGACCTGGGAAAAGATTTTCTTATACGGCGACCGCAGAAGCATACGGTACGCTTCCTCTTCGCCGGGGGCGGCGTAGAGCTCCCTGAGGAAGGAAGCCGGGACTTCGCCGGAGAAGGGGAGCAGCAGACTGATATGCTCCTGCCAGGTCTCGGGGAAGTAATTACGGATACGCATGATCCGGCTTATGTTGATCAGGTCGGCCTGGGCGCCGATATAGGACCTCAGCAAACCTTTAGTCTTACCGGAAGCCCGGCTCCCGGCGATGGAAAACAAACGGGAGAAAAGATAGGACTGCATGACCCATTCCACGGAAGCCATATCGGGCAGGCCTGATTCCAGCGCCTTCAGGCTGCCGAGGGTGGGATAGAAGTCCGTCTTCGCTACGGCGGAGAGGAGGGAAGCCCAATCATGGACGCCTGCCAGGGCGTGAAAGTCGATTTTGCTGTACTTCCGGTAAGGCGCCGGGGTCACGGGTATGTATACAGACGCCCCGCGGGCATTGATATGGCCGCAGCAGGAGAGTATCTCGTCCTGCTCCACCCGCCATACAGGCTGCTGGTAGAGTTCGGCGCCACCCACGGACATATAAGTCCATACCCGGAAATGCTCGTCAAGCAGCCCCTGCCTGAGGGCGTCCTCCAACTGATTGCGGTGTACTTCCGATGGGTCAAGGCCTGACAGGGGCCCCCGCCAGCCGGGATGGGCTTTCAGGTACGCCGTGACCTCGGGGACGGTCTTCATGGACGCCAAAGCGCGAAAATCTTCCTCGGAGAGGCATCTGCCGTATAAAGCCCGGGCTTTCGCCGCCGGGCCGCCATATCGCGTGAGGTCCCGGATCATCACGCGTCCTCCACGACCATGGAGAACACCTTTTCCGCCAACAGCTCCCTATGGAGGGCAAGCTTCTCATCGACCTGGCGGAGGTCGCGGCGCAGCTTCTCGTCGAGCTCCGCTACCGCCAGCGCCGACGAGGCCCGCTCCCGGGCAAACTCAGCCTCGACCAGTTCCCCGGCGCGGCGCATGTATCCCTCCCTGAGCTCAGCCTTATCCCTGTCGATCTCCTCGACCAGGTGCTCCTGCCTGGCAGCGGCGGCGTCGGTGAGGGCCCTGGCGTTCACATCGGCTTCGATGATTTTATTTAAAACATTGATGTGTTCCATACGCGGCGCTCCATTCTACATAGAAAAAGAAACCTGACGCCAGGTCTGGACCAGCGTCAGGCCTAAAGAAGATCGGTTGTCGCCCGCAAATAGATTTTAGGCTTCACAGAGCGCTAAAACCGCGCTACCGGCGGGAAGCGGGTGCGGTCAATCAAAAGTACCGCTTCAGCAGTCCCGCGAAAGCCATACCGTGGCGCGCTTCATCCTTGCACATCTCATGGACGGTATCGTGGATGGCGTCGAGATTGAGCTGCTTTGCCTTGGTAGCGATGTCTTTCTTGCCCTGGGTGGCGCCGTGCTCAGCCATCACGCGCTTCTCCAGGTTTACCTTCGTGGATACGTCGACCACTTCGCCCAGGAGTTCGGCGAACTTAGCGGCGTGCTCGGCTTCTTCGAAAGCTATCCTCTTGTACGCTTCAGCCACTTCGGGATACCCTTCCCTGTCCGCCTGGCGGCTCATGGCGAGATACATGCCTACCTCGGTGCACTCGCCCATGAAGTTCTGACGGAGACCTTCCAGGATCTCGGGATCCACATCCTTGGCTACGCCTATCTTGTGCTCATCGGCGAAAGCAAGACCCGCGCCTGACTGTTCGTTGAACTTCGCCTTAGGCGCTTTGCACTGGGGGCACTGATCCGGGGCTTCCGCGCCCTCGTGTACATAACCGCAAACTGAGCAAATAAATTTCTTCATTAGTCCGACCCCTTTCTTGTAACTGAATCCTTTTCCGTATGAACAACGTAGATATCATCCATACTTTATCCCTATTTTAAAAGAAATACAAGTGGAATTTTTCATCATGTGAACTTCGACACCAGGCTCATGACCGCCCCAAACCCGGGGGGCTCCATACGCCTGGTGACGGTTTCCAGGGCAGCCATGATCCCGATGCGCTGAGGGCAGCGCTCCTCGCAAGCTCCGCATTTCACGCACTTTCGCCCGGTGTGGCCTTTATCCGGGCGGTTCGCCCCGGTACCGGTGATGTACTGCTGTATCCCCGCCCCATAGCCGGCGGCATAGGATGTGTTGTACGCGGCGAAGCATCCGGGGATGTTGACCTGATTCGGGCAGGGCATGCAGTAGTTGCAGCCCGTGCAGGGGAGCTTGTCCGTCTCCTGATAGACGGACTTCACGGCGGCGTAGACGGCGGCCTCCGCTTCCGTCACAACGCCGGGGGCGGCGCTGCCGGCAGCCAGGAGGTTATCTTCCAGCTGAGGGGCGGCGTTCATACCGGATAAGACGACGGTGACTTCCGGCTGATCCCACAGCCAGCGCAAGGCCCACGCGGCGGGCGAACGTCCGCTATCCGCGTCGCGGAAGAGCCGGGCGGCTTTCTTCGGGAGGCCCGCTGCCAGCTTGCCCCCCAGCAGGGGCTCCATGACGACGACGGGTATGCCCTTTTCCCCCGCCCTCTGCAATCCGGCGCGCCCCGCCTGGTAGTGCTCGTTTAAGTAGTTGTACTGGATCTGGCAGAAATCCCAGGGGTAAGCGTCCAGCAAATCAAAAAAACTGTTTTGCGGGCCATGGAAGGAAAAACCGATTTGGCGGATCCGGCCTTCGGCTTTTTGCTCCTCTATCCACCGCTCTATACCCAGCCCCCGCAAAACGTCCCAGGCGGATAGATCCGATATGTTGTGGATGAGATAGTAGTCGAAATACGTGGTTTTCAGCCGCTCAAGCTGGGTCTGAAACAAACGGCCGAAGTCCTCGTAACCTTTGCACTGCTGGTAAGGCAGCTTCGTCGCGAGGAAAATCTTGTCCCGAACATCATTTCGGTGCAGGATCTCGCCCAGAGCTTCCTCGCTGCCGAAGTAGATATACGCGGTATCGAAGTAGTTGACGCCGCCCTCTATGGCCGAGAGGACGAGAGGCTCCGCCTTGGCGACGTCTACCTTCAGGTTGAGGCCGCGGGTAAAGCGCATACAGCCGAAGCCCAGAGCCGACAGTTTGTCTCCGTTGTTTGGATTGATCCGGTATTCCATAGCCGACACCTCCATCGCTGGGATATGCGTTAACTATACCACATTGTTTGACCTCGCGGCGTAGAAAAAAGATTACTTTTACGGCCGAATGATTTATAATGGACTGGTAGCCGATACGGCGACGCCATGCGAGGGCGCAAGCGTGGATAGTACTCTGTGAAGCCTAAAAGTTATATATTTGCGGTTCTTTTTCCGCAATACTGCGTTACTCATCAGTTAAATACCACAGCGGGTATTCGCCTTCTTCGTGCCTTGTCTTGCGAAAAAAGCCCTCGCAAATATTATATAACTTTTAGGCTTCACAAAGCACTAGGGCGTCCGGCTAAAGCGACGCCGCCTTTCGGACAGGGGCGCGTCCCATCTTATGCTATGCCGCTTTGGGTTGTGAGCATAGCTCGTCTTAGGAGGGAAAATGGACGTTAAGGAATTAAAAAAAGAGAGGATGCAAAACCTCCTCGACGCGACCAGCTTCAGGGAGCCGAAAAAGATCCCCGTGGGGGCGGAGATACTGACCTGGCCTTTCTCATACGCCGGGGTCAGGTATGCCGACGTCATGGACGACGCCGTGAAGACGGCTCAGGCTTACGTGAAGTTCCTGGACGATATCCAACTGGATTTCCTCTGGGGAGGCATGGTCACGTCGGCGGTAAACGCCCTTCAGGCTATGGGATGCAACCATTTTGCCCTGGGGGACGACGGTACGGCCATCATCCACCGGCAGCCTGAGGTAGAGTTCATGGAGGCGGAAGAGTACGCGGACCTCATCGGCGACCTGGACGCTTTCAAGGCGGGTCTGCTGCGCAGGCGGGTGAAGGCCCTTCAGCTTCCCCGGGAGCAGGCTTATGAGAAAGTATTGCTGGCTCTCAGGGCGATCAGGCCCTGGGTGGAAGCTAACGCGATGATCAAAGAAGCCATATTCGAGGAAAGGGGCGTCGCCGAGCTCACGGGAAACCCCGTGATGTTTATGGGCCCGTTGACCGTGCTTTTTGACAAATACCGCGGCATAAAGGATACGCTGGTAGACCTGAGACGCCGGCCCGAGGTAGTGAGGCAGGCCTGCGACGTGATACTGGACGACAGGAAGCGTTTACTCTCGGCTTATGACCCGAAGGAGTACGGATACCCCTATCCCTTTGCCTCCACAGTGTACCATGTGGAATGCTTCCTCTCGCCCGCGCAGTACGATGAATATTATTTTAACCATTTCATGGAAACATGCTTGCCGTATATGGAAGCCGGCGCGAAGTTTTTCCTCAAAGGCGAAGGGTCTTTCATCAATACGATAGACCGCTTCCGTCGGCTCCCCAAGGGATCGGTGATCTTCATGCTGGATCAGGACGACCCCTTTGAGATATATAAAGCCATCGGGGACTGGCAGACGGTGGCGACGGGCATCACCGTGGACTTGTTGAAAACGGGCACCAAGGAGCAGTGCGTGGACTATGTCAAGCGGAGCTTTGACACATTCGCCCCGGGCGGCGGGTTCATCTTCATGCAGAATAAACCTCTGCTCTGCGCCAACGACGCGAAGACGGAGAATCTCATTGCCGTATACGAGACGGCCAACGAACTGAGCCTTCAATAGCACAACGCAAAGGAGAAGATGGAGATGGAAAACACCGAGAAATCGATGGATATGGATTATTCATTGAAGGACTTGCTGGAACAGGCAAGAAAGGACGAAAGCTGGGAGCCCGACGAGAAGACGAGGGAGAGGCTTACGGCTGAACTGGAGCGGGCCCTAAACTATCTATAGCATCTTACGGAGATGAGACGTCATGGAAATAATCATGAGAAGGAGCAACTCTTATGGCGGATATGAATCTACTCAGGCAATACGTGTCGGATCTTGACGAGGAAGCTGTCCTCCGTCTTATGAGGGAGATCGCGGATAGTGGCGGAAGCGAAGCTGTGTCAGCGATGGAAGCTTGTCAGGATGGTATGCGGGAAGTGGGCGACCGCTTCGAGTCAGGCGAATACTTCGTGGGCGATCTGATTTTCGCCGGGGAGGTGATGTCCGGGGCGATGGAGATCATCAAGCCTTTCCTCAGGGCCGGCGACGCGGCGGGTAAGGGGAAAATGATCCTGTGCACGGTGCAGGGCGACATCCACGACATCGGGAAAAACATTGTGAAAAGTATGCTTGAGGCGGCGGGCTTCGACGTCCTCGACCTGGGGATCGACGTACCGCCGGAAAAGATACTGGAGACCGCGAGGAATGCCGACATCCGGATCATCGCCCTTTCCGGGGTGCTTACCCTCGCTCTGGATTCCATGAAAGCCGTAGTGGGCGTGTTCGAGGACGCCAGGCTGCGGGATCAGGTGAAAATCATCATCGGGGGCAATCCGGTCACCGAGGAAGCCTGCAAATGGGTAGGCGCCGACGAATGGGCGCTTAGCCCGCAGAAGACCGTGAACGTCTGCCTGGGCTGGGCGAAAGCTAAGTGATGGCGTCGGTTACTACTGCTCATGGGGCGGGGGCAATGGGCTATACTTGCTAACGCGGCATTGCGGCGCAGATAGCTCAGACACGAATTAGGCATGCAGGCGAAAACACAGTAAAATCATGGACGATTTTACAGGTGGAGGCCGACACGACGTCGGCTCGACGCCGGTGTGTTGGAGCGAACCATTGCACAAAGGTGTTTCTTTGATAAAAATAGCAGCCGCCTTAGCAAGTATAGCCCATAGCCCCCGCCCCTTGAGCCGCTGCGTCGCGGCTATGTTCCCTTTTCAGCGCTGATGTGGTATACTTTGCTCTACTCAAGCACACACGGGAGGCCTCGAAGTAATGATCTGGAATCAAAGCATCGAATGTATGGACAGGGAAGGCATGGAAGCTCTTCAGCTCCGGCGCCTGCAGGATATGGTAGACAGGATATACTATAACGTGCCCTTTTACCGGAGAAAGCTCCAGGAAGTGGGCTTTATGCCCGGCGACGTCAGGCATCTGTCCGATCTGTCGAAGCTCCCCTTTACCACAAAGCAGGATCTGCGGGATAATTATCCCTTTGGGCTTTTCGCCGTACCCATGTCGGAGGTGGTCCGGGTCCACGCTTCGTCCGGCACCACCGGTAAGCCGACGGTAGTGGGGTATACCCGCAAGGACTTGGATACCTGGGCTGAGACCACCGCCCGCTGCTTGTATATGGCGAATACAAGCCGCCAGGACGTCGTGCAGATATCTTACGGCTACGGCCTCTTCACCGGGGGGCTGGGCCTTCACGGCGGCGCCGAGCGCATAGGGGCCTCCGTCATACCCACCAGCAGCGGCAACACGGAAAAGCAGCTCATGCTGATGGAGGATTTCGGCACGACCCTGCTGGCCTGCACCCCTTCCTATGCCTTGCACCTGGCGGAAGTCAGGGAGAAGAGCGGCATGGATCGGAGCAGCTTTAAGCTCCGGTACGGCGTCTTTGGCGCCGAACCCTGGTCCGAGCGGATGCGCGGGCAGATCGAAGAGCAGTGGCAAATCAAAGCATATGATATCTACGGCTTGTCCGAGGTCATGGGCCCCGGGGTAGCCAACGACTGCGACGCCAGAAGCGGCCTGCATGTCCATGAAGACCATTACTACCCGGAGATCATCGACCCCCTCACGGAAGAAGTGTTGCCCCAGGGGGAAAAAGGCGAGCTGGTATTCACGACATTTACCAAAGAAGCCTTTCCCCTGCTGAGGTACCGCACAAGGGACATATCGGTCCTGCACCGGGAGCCTTGCGCCTGCGGCCGCACCCTGGCCAGGATCGAGCGGCTGATGGGCCGTACGGACGACATGCTGATCATCCGGGGGGTCAATGTCTTCCCCAGCCAAGTGGAATCCGTACTCCTGGAGTTCGGCGAAGCGGCGCCCCACTACCAGATGGTGGTGGAGCGGGAAGGTACTTTAGACAAGTTGACCATAGAGGTGGAGCTGTCGCCGGCTTTATTCTCCGACACCATCACCGGGCTTGCCCATACGGAAAAGCTCATTCGAGACCGCCTCGACTCCGTGCTGGGGATCAGCGCGAGTATCAAGCTGGTGGAGCCCGGCAGCACGCCGCGCTTCGAAGGGAAGAGCGTACGCGTGACGGACAAACGGGAGATCTGACCGGCGACGAAAGACGCGAGGGAGGACTATGCTTAAACAATTATCGTTGTTTCTGGAAAACAAACCGGGCCGCCTGGCTAATGTCTGCCGGATCATGGCGCAGGAAGGGATCAACATACGCGCCCTGTCCGTCGCGGATGCTACGGACTTTGGCGTGCTGCGCCTGATCGTGGACGATCCCGACCTGGCGGAGGAGAAGCTGAAAGCCAGGGGCATCATCGTCAGCATCACCGACGTCATCGGGATCAAGGTGCCGGACCGGCCGGGCGGGTTGGCGGAGGCCATGGATATACTGGGGGAAGAGAATATATCCGTGGAGTATATGTATGCTTTCGTAGGGAAAAGCGGCGACCAGGCTATGGTCATCCTGCGGCTGGACGACAACGCCAAGGGCGTCGAAGCCGTAGGCAGGCGCCGCATCGAGCTAATGACGCCGGAGGAGGTATATCAAAACTGATGCCGGATCCTGTATTATTTAGCTGGGGGCCGGTCACCATCCGCTGGTACGGCGTGCTCATCGTGATCGGGATGGCCCTGGGCGTCTTCCTGGCTTGCATCGAGGCAAAGCGTCGGGAGCTGAACGCCGACCACTACTTCAACATGTGCCTGATGGTGCTGGTCTTCGGCGTACTGGGCGCGAGGGCTTATTACATCCTGTTCAACTGGGGTTACTACGGCGCGAATCCCATCAAGATGCTGGCTTTCCCCGAAGGGGGCCTGGCCATCCATGGGGGCTTGATCGTCGGGGGAGCCGTATTTGTGCTGAGCGGGCTGTACTACCGCATAGGGGGATGGGTCAGCCTGGATATCGCCGCGCCGTCCGCCGCGCTGGCTCAGGCCATCGGCAGATGGGGGAACTTCTTCAACCAGGAGGCCTACGGATATATCGTAGACCCGGAGAAGATACGCTGGGCCATGTATATCGACGGCGCTTACCGGCACCCCACCTTTCTGTACGAATCCATATGGGATCTGCTGGTGTTTCTTTTCCTGCTGTGGTACCGCCGGCGGAGGTATCCGGTGAGCGGCGACGTCTTCCTGATGTACGCGACTCTCTACTCCGCGGGCAGGATAGTCATCGAAGGCTTCCGCACCGACAGCCTTATGCTCGGCAGCTGGCGCGCAGCCCAGGTACTAAGCGCCGTCGTCATCGTAGTATCCGTAGCGGCTTTGCTCATACGCCGCCGGGGCAAAAACCAGGGCGGGAAGATCATCAACGTGCGTTAGCGTAATATACGCAAACGCAAGGAAAGGAACATATGCCGAAGAGAACAGATATCAACTCCGTCATGATCATCGGTTCGGGCCCCATCATCATCGGCCAGGCTTGCGAGTTCGACTATTCGGGCACGCAGGCGTGTAAGGCCCTTAGAAGCCTGGGATACAAAATCATATTGGTGAACTCCAATCCGGCTACCATCATGACGGATCCTGTCACCGCCGACGTGACCTATATCGAACCTCTCAATGTGACCAGGCTTACGGAGATCATCGCGAAGGAGAAGCCGGACGCCCTGCTGCCTAATCTGGGCGGCCAGTCCGGCTTAAACCTGACTCTGGAGCTGCAGAAGGCAGGCGTCCTGGAGCGGTATGGCGTGGAGGTCATCGGGGTCCAGATGGACGCCATCCGGCGGGGCGAGGATCGCATCGAATTCAAGAAGACAATGGACGAACTGGGCATAGAGATGCCCGGCAGCTATGAAGCCCTCACCGTGGAGCTGGCGGAGAAAGCGGCCGGCGAGCTCGGCTACCCGGTAGTGATCCGTCCGGCATATACCCTGGGGGGTACCGGAGGGGGCGTCGTATACAACAATGAAGAGCTGCGGACCGTGGCGACCAGGGGGATACAGGCTTCCCTGATCGGGCAGGTCCTCATCGAGGAAAGCGTATTGGGCTGGGAGGAGCTGGAGGTCGAGGTCGTCAGGGACGCTAAAGATCAGATGATCGCCGTCTGTATGATCGAAAACATCGACCCTATGGGCGTCCACACCGGGGACTCCTTCTGCGCGGCGCCTATGCTGACCATCAGCGAAGAGCTGCAGAAGAGGCTCAGGGACATCGCTTTCCGCATCGTATCGGCCATCGGCGTCATCGGGGGGACCAACGTCCAGATGGCCCACGACCCCGTCACCGACAGGGTAGTGGTCATCGAGATCAACCCCCGGACCTCCCGCTCATCGGCCCTGGCGTCGAAAGCCACGGGGTTCCCTATCGCGTATGTGTCTTCCCTGCTGGCCGCCGGGCTCACTCTGGATGAGATCCCATACTGGAAAGAAGGCGCCCTTGATAGGTATGCCCCTTACGGGGATTACGTTGTACTGAAATTCGCCCGCTGGGCCTTTGAGAAATTCAAAGGGATCGAAGACAAGTTAGGTACGCAGATGAAAGCGGTAGGCGAAGTGATGAGCATAGGGCGGACCTTCAAGGAAGCGTTTCAGAAGGCGATCCGCTCCCTGGAGACCAGCCGCTACGGCTTAGGGCATGCCAGGAATTTCCATACACTACCCGCGGACGAACTGCTGCAAGCCCTCTCCACGCCAAATAGCGAGAGGTATTTCGCCATATACGAAGCGCTGCGCAAGGGCGTGAGCGTCCAGCGGCTTTACGAGGCTACCAGGATCAAAAAGTACTTTCTCGAACAGATGAAAGAGCTGGTGGAGCTGGAAAACGAAATGCTCGCCTACCGAAAAAGGGTCCTCCCCGACGAACTGCTGATCCGGGCGAAGAAGGACGGCTTCGCGGACAAGTATCTATCCATGCTCCTGGAAGTCCCGGAGGAGTACATCCGGCTCCATCGCAAAGTGGTGGGGATAGAGGAGGAGTGGGATGTGGTGCCGGTGAGCGGCGCCGACGCGGAGTACTATTATTCCACATACAACGGCCCGGGCAGACTGGGCGGCGAGCTTGCCGATTCCCGGGCCAGGCGGGGGATCGGGGAGCGAAAGGCGTCGGATAAGCGGAAAGTCATCATCCTCGGCGGCGGGCCCAACCGGATAGGACAGGGCATTGAATTCGACTACTGCTGCGTCCATACCGCTTTCGCCCTCAGGGAAGCGGGCTTCGAGACCATCATGGTCAACTGCAACCCGGAGACGGTATCCACGGATTACGATACTTCGGATAAGCTTTACTTTGAGCCCCTCACCATGGAGGACGTACTATCCATCTGCCGGAAGGAAGACCCTTTGGGGGTCATCGTACAGTTTGGCGGGCAGACGCCTCTCAACATAGCCATGGAGCTGAAAGAAGCCGGCGTGCCGATACTGGGCACCACCCCCGAGGTCATCGCCCTGGCTGAAGACAGGGACCTCTTCCGGCGCATGATGGAGCAGATGCATATCCCCATGCCGGAGTCCGGTATGGCGCGCAACTACGAGGAAGCGGTCAATACCGCCCACAGGATCGGTTATCCCGTCATGGTCAGACCGTCGTACGTCCTGGGCGGGCGGGCTATGGAAGTCGTATTTGACAATGAGCAGCTGAAGAATTATATCCATGTCAACGCCCAGTACATAAGCGACGAAGCGCCCATACTCATCGACCGCTTTCTGGACAATGCCCTGGAATGCGAAGCGGACGCCTTAGCCGACGGCAGCTTGGCTTTCGTGCCGGCGATCATGGAGCACATCGAGTACGCGGGCGTCCACTCCGGGGACTCCTCCTGCGTGATCCCCACGGTGAACATCACCGAAGAGCAGAGCCGGACTATACGCGACTATACGCGGAAGATAGCCGGGGAGCTGGGCGTGGTGGGCCTGATGAATATCCAATACGCCATCCATCAGGGTAAGGTATATGTGCTGGAGGCGAATCCCCGGGCGTCCAGGACGGTGCCTATCGTATCGAAGGTATGTAATGTCAACATGGCTAGCCTGGCGGTGAAGCTGATCATGGGGGCGCATACGGGGGAGTCCGTGGATCTGGCGGCGATGCGAATGCCGTCCATCCCGTACTACGGCGTGAAGGAATCGGTATTTCCCTTCAATATGTTCCCCGAAGTGGACCCTGTACTCGGGCCGGAGATGAGGTCTACGGGCGAGGTGCTGGGCTTATCGGACACATTTGGCCTGGCATTCTACAAAGCCCTTGAAGGAAGCAAATCCATCCTGCCCGTCACCGGCTCGGTACTGATCTCCGTGGCGGATAAGGACAGGGCGGACTCCGAGGAAGTGGCCAGGCAGTTTGAGCGCCTGGGCTTTAGGATCGTTGCCACCCGGGGCACCTACGACTACTTGGCTTCCAAAGGGATACGCGCGGAGATGATAAGGAAGCTCTCCGAGGGTAGGCCAAACATCGAGGACGCCATCAAGAACCATCAGCTTGACCTGATCGTGAATACGCCCAGCGGGAGCAAGCGCAGCAGCAACGACGGCTCATATATGAGGAAAGCGGCGATCCGCTACAATATCCCTTACCTGACTACCCTGACGGCGGCCCTTGCCGCGGTGCGGGGGATATCGGAGAAGACCGACAACCCGAGGGAACCGGTCTTCTCACTGCAGGAGTACCATGCCCGCAAGGGGCAGAGCCCCATGTAGCGTCTGAAAGGAGGAAACATGAGCAAGCATCCATATCTTATCGACCTGAATGACCCGGAGAATTGGATCAATCCTCAAGTGTTAGGCTCCCCGGAGAGGAAAGGGGAAGATCAGCGGACTATCAACATCGGAGAGGGCGTACACAGGCTCTTTTGCGTCACGGATTCGGTGATGTACCCCGGAGATCCAGACAAGGTACATTTCCATGAGCATCACGCCGGGTATGAGTATTTCTTCGTGGACAGCGGCGGCATGGATATATACTCCGACGGCAAGAAGGCTTATGTGGCGCCGGGGAATATCATCTTCTTCCAACCTTATCAGGCCCACGGCATGACCTTTCGCGAGCCCACGAAGTACAGGGGCTTTTTCCATGACATGAAAAACAGCGACACCGCTATGGAAAGAGCGATCCTGAGAAAAAACCGGCCCGACGTGGTGAAACTGCCGGACTACATGGCCAGGTTTGTGGCCAGCCAGCATGATACAACCAATCGCGAGCCTTTCGTATGCGTGGAAGCCCAGGCGGAAGAGGTGCGGGCGGTGAGAAATATCGCGCGGCCCCTGGATCAGTTTAAGCTGGACGGCGTCGTCATGAAGATGATCACAGCCCGTTGGGAAAACGGCGGCGTCAATGAAATGTGGGCGGCGGAGATGGAGCCGGGCTTCCGCGCGGAGTGGGTGGAGTACCCTACGGAAAACGAGATGTACTATGTCACGGCGGGGGAGATCAAGTTCAAGGTATACGACGAGGAGTTTACGGCGTATCCCGAGTGCGTCGTAAAGATCCCGATATTTGCCTCGCATAGTATAGAGGCGGTGAAGAGCTCCGTCATGTATGACATCGGCGGTCTGACCCGCTGGCATGCCTTGCTCCAGGATCGTTCAGCCATCATAAATGACCCGGCCAGAGCGAAAGACGGGGAGTTGATGAAGAAGCTTAAAGCGAAGTATGGTTGTCAGATCGAGTCTTACGGGATGAAATGAAGATGAATAAAACTGAGACAAAGGCTTCCCTCCGGGTTTCACTGGTGGTGTGCGCCCTCCTGATCGCGGATAGCCTGATTGTCGCCGCGGTGGCTAGATTCGCCATCGGTATGGCTGCCGTCGGCATGGTGTTTGCCTCAATAGCCGTAGGCGCCTTTCTGGGGCTCTGCGCCGCGTGGTATATCCGACGCAGCGTAGGTCATCCCCTGGATCAGGCAGCAGAGGTGGAGGCCGCCCATGAGCGGGTAAAGATATTCTTTGACGCGATGCCCTTTCCCTGCCGCCTGTGGAGCAGCGACTATAGGGTCATCGACTGCAATGACGAAGCAGTCAAGCTTTTCGGGCTCAAGGACAAGGCGGAAATGCTGGAACGCTATGCCGAATTGTATCCGGAGTACCAGCCCGACGGGCAGCGCTCGGACGATAAGATGAAGGCTATCCTGGAAAAGGCTTTTACGAAAGGCAAGCTCGTCTATGAATGGGTCCATATGACGCCGGCCGGCGTGCTGATACCGGTGGAAAGCATACTCGTCCGCGTAAGGTATGGGGATGAGTTTGTATTGGCGTGCTATACACGGGATCTGAGCGAATACAAAGAAATGATGAGCGAGATACAACGCGGCTCCAACCTGCTCAGCGTCGTCAATGATTCGGCGAACATACTCCTGCAGTCGGAGAGCGACGAGTTTGAGCTCGACCTCCACCGGTGCATGGGCATGATCGGCAAGGCGGTGAGCGCCGACCGCGTATGCATGTGGAAAAACCACAGGACGGACGGAAAGCTTTACTGCGACCTGGTCTACGACTGGCCGGGGGGCACGGGCTCCCTTATCGACAGCTCTGTGGCGGTGAACGTCTCATATGACGACAACACGCCCGGTTGGGAGGAGATATTGTCCAAGGGGAACTGCATCAATACTTCAGCGAGTTTGTTGTCCGCCGCGGAGCAGGAGCAGCTCAAGGCCCACGGCGTCAAGTCCCTCTTTGTGGCGCCTGTGTTTGTACGGGGGGAATTCTGGGGTTATGTAGGTTTCGACGACTATCAGAATGAGAAGGTATTGTCGGACAATGAAGCGTCTACCTTACGCTCAGGCAGCCTGCTCATCGCAAACGCCTTGCTCCGTAACGAGATGACCATGAATCTGCAAACTGCCGCCGCCGAACTGGAGTTGGCCTTGACCGCCGCGAGGAACGCCAATCAGGCGAAGAGCGATTTCCTCGCCAGGATGAGCCATGAGATGCGAACGCCCCTCAACGCCATCATAGGCTTATCCGACCTGGCTATCGGCGTCGAGGATCTGAATGAGGAAAGCCTGGCAAATCTTGAGAAGATCAACAACGCGGGCCTAACATTGCTCGGCACGGTAAACGATATTCTCGACATCTCGAAAATCGAAGCCGGGCGCTTTGATTTGATCCCCATGGAGTACGATACGCCAAGCCTCATCAACGACATCGTTTCCCAGAACATCATACGGATCGGGGAGAAACCCATCGAGTTCGCCTTGAATATCAGCGGGGAGCTGCCGGCCAGGCTCTATGGCGATGAGATACGAATCAAGCAGGTATTAAACAATCTTCTGTCCAACGCGTTTAAGTACACGAAGGAAGGCCGGGTGGATTTTGTCATAAGCTGCCTTAAGGACGGCGGCGATATATGGATCACCGCCGCGGTGAAGGATACCGGCATCGGGATCCGGCCCGAAGACCAGGCGGGTTTGTTTGGCGCGTACAGCCAGGTGGACACCGCCGCGAACCGGGATATCGAGGGCACGGGGCTGGGCCTGCAGATCACCCGGCGGTTGGCGGAGATGATGGACGGCCATGTCACCATGGAAAGCGAGTACGGAAGAGGCAGTACATTTATGGTGAGTTTCCGGCAGGGATATGTCTCCGACGCGGTCATCGGCCCGGACACGGCGCGGACCTTGATGGACTTCCGCTATACTGATTATAAGCGCCGGAGCAATTTACGATTCACGCGGATCAGCCTGCCTTATGCCAAGGTGCTTGTGGTAGACGACGTAGCGACAAACCTGGATGTGGCAAAAGGCTTGATGAAGCCTTATCGGATGCAGATCGACTGCGTGACCAGCGGGCAGGATGCGATAGACGCTATCCGCAGGGAAGACCCCCGCTATAACGCGGTATTTATGGATCACATGATGCCGGGCATGGACGGCATAGAGGCTACGCAGCGGATACGGGAGATCGGCACGGATTACGCGCGGTCCATCCCAGTCATCGCCCTTACGGCGAACGCCATCGTAGGCAATGAAGAAATGTTCCTGGAGAAAGGTTTTCAGGCATTCATCCCTAAACCAGTGGAGATACCGAGGCTCGATGAGGTCATACGGCACTGGGTGCGCGATAGCGAACAGGAGCGGATATATCTTGAAGAGCACAAGGACTCCGGGGGGTATGACCAGCGCGTCGGGACTGACCGGCGGCGCGGCGCCGACCGGCGGGGCTCCAACGCGGGCCCGGCGGGGCTTAATATCGACAAGGGAGTCGAACGATTTGGCGGCGTGGAGGAGTACTATGAGATACTGCGTTCCTACGCGAAAAACACGCCCTCTATCCTCGAGGAGATCGAAGAAGTGACATTGGAGTCGCTGGAGGACTATACCGTCGCCGTACATGGGATCAAAGGCGCCGCCAAGGCGATCAGCGCGGATGCTTTCGCCGATATGGCGGAAGCTATGGAGGCGGCTGCCAAGGCAGGGGACTTCGGGTATGTGAAGGAAAATAACGTTATCTTCCTGGAAGCGGCATGGAAGCTTTTGTGGAGGATCGACGAAATGCTTCTCATGATTTTTCCCGGGGAGTAGGTACTATCGCCTTGGGTTATTGGCATAGTTCATCATTGTATGTGGAGGGGGGCTTTATGCGGATCATATCGTGGAATGTGAACGGTTTCCGCGCGGTGCTGAAGAGAGACTTCACGGGAGCTTTCGCCGGGTTTGACGCGGATATCGTCTGCCTCCAGGAGACGAAGCTGCAAGCCGGCCAGCACGACGTGGACTTCGAGGGCTACCGGGAGTATTGGAATTATGCCGAGAAGAAGGGATACTCCGGGACGGTCATTTTCACCAGGAAAGCGCCTCTCGGAGCGTCCTTCGGCATGGGGAAGGAAGCCCATGACAAAGAGGGCCGAGTGATCACTCTGGAGTATCCGGCTTTCTATATGGTGAACTGCTATACGCCGAATTCCCGGGACGGCCTGGTACGACTGGATTATCGGATGGAGTGGGAGGATGATTTCCGGGCTTATCTCACGGGGCTGAAATCACGCAAGCCGGTGATCCTGTGCGGGGATCTGAACGTGGCTCATCAGGAGATCGACCTAAAGAATCCGAGGACAAACCGAATGAACGCGGGCTTTACCGACCAGGAGAGGGGGAAGTTCGGCGAGCTCCTGGAAGCCGGCTTCGCCGACTCATTCCGGCGGCTTTACCCGGACAGGGCGGACGCCTATAGTTGGTGGTCCTACCGGGCGAACGCCAGGGAGCGGAATGTGGGCTGGCGTATCGATTACTTCGTGGTGTCGGAAGATATCATGCCGTCGGTATCGGACAGCGGTATATTGCCCTTGGTCATGGGCAGCGACCACTGCCCGGTTTTGCTTGAGCTTGACATTCCGTAGTTATTATTATAATGTGGATACATTGGTAGATTATTTAATCGAAGGTATCACGATGAATGGAGGAAAGAAAAGATGAAGAAAGCAGTAGTCCTATTGCTTGCCTTGGTTATGCTGGCAAGTCTGGCTGCCTGCGGCGGTTCGAGCGGCAATACCGGCGGAAACACGCCACCCGCGGGATCGACGACACCGGCTGATTCCACGCCCGTGATCCCGGGCGTGACCGCGCCCTCGGTAGAAACGGGTAATCAGACCACGTTAGCCGACGACGAACCCCAGCACGGCGGAAAACTCACCATGGTTATCCCCGGAAATACATTTGACGTCCCGTTTGGCGTCGTATGGCATTACATGACCTCGTTTCGCCCGTCTCATACCTTTATCGAAGCCCTGATGATGGAGACTCCCCGCGGGGAGATGTTCCCCTATCTGGCCACTTCCATGGCGCCGGACGCGGACAAGAAAGAAATCGTGTATAAGCTCAGGGACGACGTATACTTCCCCGACGGCACACAATTTAACGCCGAAGTAGTCGCCTGGCATGTCAAGGAGTGGCAGGACAGCGGTTTCCTCGAACCAACCGTCACCGGGACGGATATCCGCGGGGAATTTGAAATCGCCATCCTTATGTCCGAGTATGGAAACTGGGCGCCAAACTTCTTGTCGTCCCGAGTAGCCGGCTTTATCTCCATGGAGAATTTCTTGAAGAACGGCTCGGACTATGCGGAGCAGCATCCCATGGGCACAGGCCCCTTTGTGCAGAAGGAATGGATCCCCGGGATATCCATAACCTGGGAGAAACGCAACGATTACTGGCAGCCGGATAAGCCTTATCTGGATGAGTTCAAATTTGTCGCCATGTCCGATTCCATGACGCAAAACGCGGCGATGGTAAGCTCGGGCGCCGACGGCATCGACATCCTGCAGACGGGGAACCCGGAGCAGATCAAGACCTTGTTGGATCTCGTTGACTGTTATGCCGTGGGTACGCCTACCGGGCCCATGTGCCTGCTGCCCAGCAGCAACAATGAAGGCTCTCCTTTAGCGATCAAGGAAGTTCGGGAAGCGCTATACTACGCCATCGACCGGGAAGCCATCTGCGAAGCCAGGGGCTTTGGCGTATGGACGCCGACGACCCAGGTGATCCCCGATACCTTCTACGGTCACTTGCCGGATCGTAATGAGGCTTCTTTCGACCCCGCGCGATCAAAAGAACTTCTGGCGAAAGCCGGATTCCCCAATGGATTGGAAATGGACTTCTACGCCGGAGCGTCCTCCGACCGGGATACCATGGTCGCCATGCAGGATATGTTAGGACAGGTAGGGATCAAGGCTAATCTTGAGTTCCCGGAAGCCGGGCGTATGATCGAGCTGCGTACGAAGGGATTCGAAGGCATTATGGCAGGGGGAGTCAGGCCCCTCTCCAACATCACGAGTACAATATTCATGTACTTTGACCCGAATTATATTTACTATCCCATGATGTGGCGTCCCGCAGAGTTGACCGACCTCTATTGGACCCTGAGGACGACTCCCCTGGTGAGACAGGACTTGATGGAAGAGTACTGTCAGGTTCTTATGGATGAGACGATCGTGATACCGGTCTACGACGCCTACTCCATGTTTGTGGTGAAAAACGACGTCCACGGAGGCGGCTTCGGAACATTTGGCGCCGGTACCGAGTTCCTGCCCGCTGATATCTGGATGTCCCGCTGATCCGGCGAGAACGTATAGTCTTCCCAGTGATACAGACTGCCCGGGGCTGCTTCGGCAGCCCCTCTTTTCGAGGGATACAAAACGGATACAACGGCTGGTATAATGGGAGATATCCATGGAGCGCGCGGGTGAGAAATACGTTGAAAAATAAACAAAAAAACTGGATAACGCTGATCATGGCGGCTGCTCTGGTTCTGTCTGCGGCAGGCGGGCGTCCCCTCCAGGCCCGCGTGGTTGAAGTGCAGAGTAATCAGGTCAATATACGGCAGGGCGCGGATATATCGACGGTCATAGCCGATAAAGCAAGCAAAGGCATGATCTTTGCCTGGCAGGGGGCGGCGGAAGGCTGGACACAGATCGCCCTGGCGAACGGACAGGCCGGATATATCCGGAACGATTTGCTGCGCGGCTACGACGAGATCGTCGCTACCGGCTCAGGGGTGCGCGTACGCCAAAGCCCGTCCCTCTCGGGGGCGGTATTGGGCAGTGTGGATAAAGGCGACCGGCTGATCGTGCTGGACTATCGTAAGGATTGGTACAAAGTCCGGTACGGACAGGCCGACGGCTGGATATCCGCGGATTACGCAAAGCTGGGGCCGGCTGTAGATCTGCCGGCAGCCGGGGCGGCGCAAGCCGGCGCGGCGTCCGGCGCCGGGCAAAGCGGGCAGGATGGACTGCAGTCGGGGCAGGTCTACGACTTCAGCTCGGTCACCGTAGGTACAGGGACGCCTGGCGGAGCGCTCAGCGGAAAGGTGATCACCCTTGATCCGGGGCACGGTACGCTGGCTCCGGGTAAACCCGTCGATCCGGGCGCCCAGGGTATCAACCTTGGCATATGGGAAAAGGACGTCAATCTGGATATAGCCCTCAAGCTTAAAAAAATATTGGAAGGTATGGGCGCCACAGTCTGGATGACCCATACGGGGACTACCGCCCTCGATTTAAACGGAAGGGCTGCCTTGGCTAATCAAAACGGTTCCCACCTCTTCCTCAGCATCCACACAAACTCCTCGGAAAACCTCGCCCTCAACGGCCATTCCGTCTACTTCTACGCGCCGGCGGCGAATGTCCGGCTTAAGGATCAGCGCGAGATTCGCCGACTGCTGGCGTCTTGTGTGCAGGACAGTCTGACCAGAAGCTGCGGACGGGCCGATCTTGGGGTCAAGGAAAATAATTTCGTTGTGCTCCGGGAGACAAACTGCCCCTCTATATTGGTAGAAACGGCTTTTCTCAGCGACGCCCAAGAGGAGCTTATGCTGGCGCAGGGGGCTTTTCGTCAGCGGCTGGCGGAGGCTGTCGCCGCTGGTATTGCCAATTTTTTCAACGGAACGCCCTAACGAACTAACAATTCGCGTTGCATATGTCGATAAGGAGGCAGGATCATGCCCGCGTTATTCTTAAAATATGCCGTATTAGGATACTTGTTCATCTTCTGCGCGCGGATCTGCGACGTTACCCTTTCTACGACACGTACCATTCTGGTCGTGCGGGGGGAGCGGCTTAAGGCCGCTTGTATCGGTTTCTTTGAAGTGCTGATCTATGTGATCGTGCTGAACGCGATATTTGACAATCTCGACAATATCGGCAATCTGTTTTCCTACGCCCTGGGCTTTGCCACGGGAAATTATGTAGGGGGATTCGTGGAGGAGAAGCTGGCCATCGGTATACAGCACATCCAGGTGATCACCATGAAGGAACCTCTGCAGCTGGCGGAGAGACTCAGGGACGGAGGGTATGGCGTGACTGTGCTGGAAGGTTCGGGCCGGACCGGGCCTCATTATGTACTGCAGGTATTGCTGGAGAGGAAGCAAACCCAGGATTTCTCCAAAATCGTGTCGGATTGGGATGAAGATGTATTTATGATCGTCAGCGACGCGAAGAAGTACCGGGGCGGCGTCATCGGGAAAAGCAGGGATGCGGGAGCGGTTCATGCCGGTAAGGGAAAAGGATAAGCCGATAGGGGTATTTGACTCCGGCGTAGGGGGGCTGTCGGTGCTGCGCGCCCTTACGCGGAAGCTGCCCGGGGAAAGCTTCGTCTACTTTGGGGATACGGCCAGGGTTCCTTATGGAGACCTGAGCCCGGAAGAGGTCTGCCGGTATACCGTAGAGATAGGCGAGTGGCTGCTGGATCGCGGCTGCGAGATGATCGTCATTGCCTGCAATACCGCCACCGTTATGGGAATGGCGGCTTTGCGACGCGTGACAGAAGCGCCTGTCCTTGGTATGGTGGAGGCGGCTGTAGACGCTGTACTTAACGATAGCGGCGACGAGGATGACGCGGATGCAGGCGGCGCGCACCGACGCGGCGTCGGGATATGGCCTCTGGGTTTGATCGCTACTCAGGGGACGCTGGATAGCGGCGTATACCAATCGGCTTTTGCGGAAAGGGCGCCGGGGAAGCCCCTATATACGCAAGCATGCCCGGATTTCACCGCCCTGGTAGAGGTGGGCAGGACTGAGGGGCCGGATGTGGATCGGGCGATCAATATATACCTGACTGGGCTTACGGAGAAGAAGATAAGGACGCTGGTTCTGGGCTGTACCCATTATCCCTTTTTGGCCCCTGCCCTTAGCGCCTTCATGGGGGAAGGGGTGAAGCTAGTGGATCCCGCATTACGGCTGGCTTCCATGGCCGGAGAAAGGCTGGCGCGAAACCGGACGGCTAATATCGGCGCGATCGAGGCTGCCGACACGGGAGAGAATCCCGGCGCGGTAGAGTTCTGGTGTAGCGGGGATACGGCGGAATTCAAGGCTGTGGGCGGCATACTCCTTGGCTGCCCGGTAGATGTGGTGAAAAGGAAAGCGTTCGGATCATGAGATTATTAGTAGCCACAAGCAATGAAGGTAAAGTGAGGGAAATCAGGCGGCTGCTGGCGCAGAGCGGGGAAAGCGAAGATAACGTCGGCGGCGCGCGCTGGGAGATCCTGTCCATGGCGGATTTGGCGTGCCTTTGGAAGAGGGAGACCCTGGGGGGCTTGCTCCCCGCGGAGGGCGGCGTCGGGACGATAGAAGAAGCGGTTCGCGGGCGTTATGCCGCCCTGGCGCAAAGAATGGCGGAGACTGGAAGTACTTTTGAAGAGAACGCGGTGATCAAAGCCAGGGGAGCGGCGGAATATACCGGATTGCTGACATTAGCCGACGACTCCGGGCTGGAGGTGGATCGGCTGAAAGGCGCCCCGGGGGTGTACTCTGCCCGCTATGCCGGGCCGTCGGGAGACGAGCAGGCATGCAATGATCTACTGCTGGCAAACCTTACCGGCGTACCGGATGAAGCCAGAACCGCCCGGTACAGAGCCGTACTGGCCTTAGCTTCAGCCGACGGAGATCTGTATCTGTCCCGGGGGACATGCGAAGGGCGCATCGGTTTCACGCCTAAGGGCAGCGGCGGCTTTGGGTATGATCCTTTGTTTATCTTACCGGGGAGCGGTATGACCATGGCGGAGCTTACCATGGAGGAAAAAAATAAGATAAGCCACCGGGGCAAAGCCCTGTCGCGAATGCTGCCGGTATTAGCGGAAATCCTGGGGCGCAAAGCCTTGACAAACGCCGAGCTTCGTTGATAAAATGACTGTTGCGCCGACGATGAGTCTACGGCGCGGGATCAGGTGCTCATAGCTCAGCTGGATAGAGCAACGGCCTTCTAAGCCGTCGGTCCGGGGTTCGAATCCCTGTGGGCACGTTTATGCGGTAGGAGGTCGCCCCCCCTAGCTAATGGTGGATGTGGCGAAGCGGTTAACGCACCGGATTGTGGATCCGGCATTCGGGGGTTCGAGACCCCTCATCCACCCTAAAAGACACGCGGGCGAGAGCCCGCGTGTTTGCGTTGGGTGAGCAAAAGGTCTCGAACGCCCAAGAAAAAGGCCCCGGTGGGGCGTTTTTCGCAGGGCCGGCGTGATAGCGAGCACAAAGTAATCGCAGCATGCGCGCTGGCGAGCGGAGCGAGACCCCTCATCCGCGCCGGGAGGAGGGCCGGCGTGATAGCGAGCACAAAGTAATCGCAGCATGCGCGCCTATAACAGATTCTTCAGCCATTTTTTCATCATCGTCTGTATCGCGCAAACGATGATGATGCTGGCAACCGCTATCAACGCGGTGACGATCACGTTGGATTGCATGACCAGGCCCATCGACAGGGCGGCGGCGGGAGGGTGCTCGGAATTCGTGATGACCATGAAGAACATGGCCAGGCCCACCGCGACGGCGCAAGACAGGATATGGGGCGAGTGCCCCATCACCTGAATGTTGGCGGAGACCAGATATTGGTATACGTAATGCATCAGGGCGCCGCAAGACGCGCCGATGACATACCCGCCCACAAGGTATCGCGGGCGGGCAGAGTTAGTGTGGGGCATGGTGATCGCGATAAAGGTACTGGCTCCCAGCGACGCGACGATGGTCATGCTTAGGATAGCTTCGTCAAAAAGCATAACGATGAAAATGATCAGCATCGCCAAAAAGCATTGGAGTACGTACCGAAGGACATTGCCCTTAAATGTCGGATCAAGTATACGCATAAATCGTTTACCATAGAAGCCGATACACCGCGTCGCGGCGTATGAGGCAATTTACTTATAATAGCTGAACTTCTGCTTCTCGTACTCGTCCTTGACCCACTCGATGACCTCGGGCTTGAATGGATGAGCGTCCAGTAAATCGGGTAGGAAAGCGAAACCGCCGCCGGGGGCGAAAGTATCCATCGTTTCCTTCATCGCCGCGCGGCACTGCTCCTCGGTGATAGCCGGGTCGAGGAGAGGCATAGGGTCGAGGCAGCCGCAAAGCATTAGCTTGCTTCCGTATTTTTTCTTGATGCCCACAAGGTCGTTGGAGGAGATCTGGGCAGGATCCCAGGCATTGAAGCCCATATCCACAGTGTCGTCCACGAAAAGCTCAAAGTGGCCGCAGTTGTGGTGGACTGCGAGATAACCTCTGTCCTTGTAGAACTTCATATAGCGCCGCCAGACGGGCTCAAAGATGTCGTGGAAAGTATCGAGAGAGACGAAGGGGGTCCGCTCGGAAGCGATATCGTCCCCAAACATGATGAACTCCGGTTTATAGTATTTCAAGTAGTTGTCCGCCAGGCTCAGGAAGCTGTCGCAAAGGTACTCCATGAGGGCTTTGACTTCCTCCGGCTCCTCGGCGCAGGCGCAGAGCCCTTCGGTGAAGCCCATGAAAGACATCAGGGCCTGGAAGAATCCGCCCGCCGCGGTGCCGCCGCCCCTGGGGACGTCGGGGTTCGCGTTGGCGAGGTCCTTTTTCGACATGGCTTCCCAGTCCACGCCGGAGAAATCCGGGAACTTGATGACGTCGCGCCACTTGCGGACGTCGTCCAGGATGAAGCTGCCCGGCTTTGGCAGCGCGGCTTTGATGGCGCTCCCTTCGGATACCCATTCGACGCCGAATATATCTTTGCCGCCTTCGGGACCCCGGTCGCCTCGGAGTATGGATGGACCGCTTGCCCCCCAAAATATCGTGTACTTAGGCACATACTCCGGTACCTGCCCGCTCAGCGCGCGAAAAAAGTTTTCTTTCTCGCTTAACATAGATCACCCTCCTCATTTTTCCTTCGAATTCCTATCGAATAGAGGTATTATATCATGCGAAGCGCTCTTTTAACATGAAAAAAATAATGATATGATGATAACGACGGATCACGGCAAATCACGGCAAAACAAGGAGGCGCATCATGGGAAATCGTAGATACGCGGCAGCCCGCCCGGCGACGTCGGGCCCGATGGGTTTGGCTCTGGCTCTGATTCTGGCTCTGACGATGCTCCCCGGCGCCCTGGGGGCTGCCGCTACCGGCGCGGCGTCCGCTACGGTGCTGCTGGACAGCGCCCCCGTCCCTCTGGATACGCAGCCGGAGGTGATCGGCGGCCGGACGATGGCGCCCTTTCGGGGCATATTCGAAGCTCTGGGCTATACGGTAAGCTGGGATGGAGAAAGCCAAACGGTGACCGCGGTCAAGGGCGGCGTATGGATAGTCATGCAAATCGGCAGCAGCAGGATTCAGTATGGCGAGACGGTGGTCGAGTCGGACGCCGCTCCCCTCATCCGGGACGGACGCACGCTGGTACCGGTTCGGGTCATCGGCGAGCTTTCCGGGTACGACGTACTGTGGAACGGCGATACGAGGACGGTACTGATTTACAGCAAACTGGCGGAGGGCGCCACGCCGCAAAGATTCAATTATCCTTATATGATAAGCGACGGGGCGTATCTGTACAAAGCGCGCTGGGCCGACGGCAGCGCCAAAGCCACGGTTCGGATCTCCCTGGCGGATCTCTCCGCGGAGGAGCTTTTCCCGTACGGCGCCAACGACTATATCATACGCGCCGGCGTGCTTTACGGCAGGTTTGGCCCGGCCTCTCCGTTATCTTACGGGGCATATGACCTGGCTTCCGGCGAGCTTCGCGACGTGACCGGCTTTGACGTGGGGGCGTGTTATATCTACGAAGATAAGCTCTACTACACCGACGTCTTCGGGCCGTATGGTACGACGCTGTACCGGACGGGGCTCGAAGGCGGCGAGGCTGAGAAGCTGATGACGGGGGGGGAAGGGCACCCACTGGGCGAGTATACCATCCGGGACGGTATACTTTTTGGCGGCTATATGGATACCGCCTTCATGATGCCGCTGGATACGATGGAGCCGGTAGATATCACAGCCTTGTGTGGCCTGAAATCCACCAGGCTCATGCTGGGCGGTATGGCCGTAGCCGGAGATTGTTTCTACGTCTCCTTATCCCGGTATCTGGGCATGACCCTGGCGCCTTTCGGCATACTTCGGTACAACTATAAAACCGCGGAATGGGATTTACTGGAGACCGGGCATGTCGTCGAAGAGCTTCTAGTCACGGACAACAGCATATATTATTCCGTGAAGGACGAGGGCGGGCCTTACGACCATTATACACATCGGCTGTATCGGGCGGACGCCCATGGGGGAAGCCCCGTCCTGCTGGTGGAGGGCGCGTATAGCGAATGGCTGGTATCCGGGAACTTCCTTTACTTCACGATTCCCGTCAAAGGCGCGGGGACGGCAGTCGCCCGGGTCGGTACCGACGGCTCCCGGTATCAAATCGTGGCGGCTGTAGACTGACGCGATGATGACGGATCCGGCTCAGGCTGCGTTGATCCGTACGCTACTTAAGAATGATCATCTCTTTGGGGGAGCGGTTGAGGATTTCGTTGCCGCCCTGCGTCACTACCACGATATCCTCTATGCGCATCCCGACTTCGCCTTCGATATAGATACCCGGCTCTACGGAGAAAACCATGCCCGGCTCAAGGGTACGCCGATTGTTCTTTTTGATGTCCGGCCCCTCGTGTATCATATACCCGATGCCGTGCCCCAGCCTGTTGATGAAAGCGTCGCCGTATCCGGCCGACGCGATGATATCCCTGGCGGCGGCGTCTACATCGGGGATGAAGGCGCCGTGTACGGCTGCTTTCTCCCCGGCGAGATTAGCCCTCAGGATGATATCGTAGATTTTGCGTTCCTCGTCGCTTGCCCCGCCGATAAAAAGGGTTCGGGACATATCCGAGTACAAGCCGTCCACCGCGCATCCGAAGTCCAGGAGTACGACGTCTTTCTCCTGTACGGCGCGGCTGTCGCCATGGTAGTGGGGATAGCTGGTATTGGGCCCGCAGGCGACGATGGCCCAGCATTTATCCCCGCCCGCTTCCCCCATCCCGGCAAGCAGAAAGCGGCGGATATCCGCTTCCGTCATCCCCGGCCGGATATAACCCAGGGCCTTGGTAAACATATCGTCGGCTATGACGGCGGCCTTCCTCAGGCTCTCCAGTTCCCCGGGCGTCTTGATCATACGGGCTTCTTCCAGCACGGGTAAAGCATTGGCAAACTCTATGCCGCAAGCCCCGGCGATATCCATGACATTGAAAGCCTGAGCCGTGGAGTTGAGACCAAGCCTGCCCCCGGCGAGGCCGTGCTCCTCCAGGGCGGCTCTCACGGCGCCGGTCATGCTTTCCCCGTCCAGCCAGGGGTAGATTTTCATGTCTTTTCCGTATGCCCGGGCGAGCTCTCCCAGATAAATCGTATTGCAGACATAGAAACAAGTCCCCCCCGCTGAAATGAACAGACCTTGAAACCGCTCGCACATCATCGGTGTGAAGCCGGTGAGGAAAAGCAGTTCCTCGGAGGGGCATACCAGCAGGCCGTCTAAGCCGGCGGCCTTGATTTGCGCGCATACGGCGCGGATCCTGACTTCATTCATTGCTGAACAACCTCGCTTTCTGCATGGTCAAACCTGACGAATCCGGCAAATCTGTGTTAGCCGGATATCCGTTTTCATCATATCATATTCTAACCAGTATTCAATACTATTAAAACTCGCAATATCTTCAGTCATATCTCTGTAATTCGCAGAAGGAATTATTTGACTTTCCTTTATTTTTATTTATAATATACTATGTGGTTTTAATTTTGCCGCGTTTTATCCAATTCAGAAAGCGTATGAAACTAAGGAGGATTCCCATGAAAAAATTGGTCGGTATTCTAATGTTGTGCGTCTTTGCGTTTTCCCTCGTCGGCTGCGGCGGCAGCCAACCGGCTCAGTCGAACCAGTCAGCGGCTCCCGCGTACCACATCGGTATCGCCACCTTGGGCTTCGACCAGTCGGAAGACGAGATCAGAGGCGTCGAGGCTTTGATTGCCAAGTACGGTAAAGTTGAGGACGGCGGCCTGGTCAAGCATGTGGTGCTGCCCGCCAACTTCGCGGAGGAGCAGGAATTGGTCATTTCGCTGATATCCGGGCTTGCGGACGACCCCCTTATGAAAGCGGTCATCGTGAACCAGGGCATACAGGGGACTGCGGCCGGATTCCAGAAGATCAAGGAAGCCGGCAGGGATGATATCATTCTGCTGACCAATATGCCCCAGGACGACCCGGAGGTCATGCGCAATGTAGCGACGCTCATCGTGGACTCGGATAATGTGTTGAGAGGGTATTATGACATCGTCAGGGCCAAGGAGATGGGCGCCACGACCTTTGTACATATGTCCTTCCCCCGCCATATGAGCGTATACGTCCTTTCCAGGAGAAGAGCTATCTATGAGCAGGCATGCAAAGACCTGGGCATAGAGTTTGTATTTGAGACCGTTCCCGACCCGGCGGGGGACATCGGCGCGGCGGGCGCCCAGCAGCAGGTGCGGGATATGATGCCCCGCCTGGTGGATAAGTACGGCAAGGACGCCGTGTACTTCACGACCAATACCGGCCTGCATGAGCCGATCATCGCCCGGGTGGTGGAGTTAGGCGCCCTCTTTGTGGATCAGGATGATATGTCGCCGGTATGCGGATTCCCCAGCGCCCTCGGCGTCGATCTCACCGACGTGGCGGGCGACTGGCCGGCTATCGTCAAGAAAATCGAAGCCGATATCGTGGCGAAGGGGGCCTCCGGAAGGCTGGGGACCTGGCCATATGCTTTCACATATGCCGCCAGCATCGGACTCTTTGAGCTCGCGAAAGATATGATCGACGGAAAAGCGACAAACGATACCCTGGGCGACATCGTAAAGGCGTTCCAGGTCGTCACCCCCGGCTGTGAATGGGTGTCGGGCGTATTTACCTATCCTGACGGCAGCACCATCGACAACTATTACCTTCTGACCATGGACACCTATGTCTTTGGCAAAGGTTATTCCGGCGTAATGAGCGAGCCGGTTCCGGAGAAGTACCTGACCATTGAGTAAATGATATTAAGTCGTGACAGACAGCCTATATCCGGCAAGTTGGAAATACGGTGTGTATCCGTATCATAAAGCAGATATAGGCTGTCTAGGTGTTGCGGAGTACTAGTATACCGGGCGCGAACTTTGCTCAGCCAAATTTCTCTGTTGGAGTGTGTTGCCCTTGCATACGGACAATCAGGAAGTCTTACGTTTTGAGAACGTAGGGAAGTCCTTTTTCGGCAATCAGGTACTTAAAGATATATCCTTTTCGCTGGAAAAGGGGAAGATACTCGGGCTCGTCGGGGAGAACGGCGCCGGGAAGTCCACGATGATGAAAATCCTTTTTTCCATGGACGACATCAGGGAGACCGGCGGATACGAGGGAGCCATCTATCTTGACGGGGTAAGGCTGGACTTCAACAATCCCATGGACGCCATCAACGCCGGCGTCGGCATGGTTCATCAGGAGTTTTCGCTGATTCCGGGTTTTACCGCCACGGAAAACATTCTGCTGAATAGGGAGTTTACGAAGCGCAGCGTGATATCAAAGGCATTTCGCGGCAAGCTGGATACCCTTGATCGGCGCCGGATGCACCTATCGGCGCAAGAAGTCATCGAACTGCTGGGCGTAAACCTGGATCCGGATATGTTTGTATCCAATATGCCGGTTGGGCATAAGCAGTTTGTGGAGATATCGAGAGAAGTCAACCGGGAAAACGTCAAAGTGCTGATCTTCGACGAGCCTACCGCCGTATTGACGGAGAGCGAGGCCCAGGTTCTGCTTCATGCTTTGCGAACCCTTGCCGACAGGGGCGTGGCGATCATCTTTATCAGCCACAGACTTCAAGAGATCATCGACGTGTGCGACTCGGTCATCGTGCTTCGCGACGGCGAGCTGGTGAAAGACGTCAGGAAGGAAGAGGGATACTCCGTCGTCCAACTCGCCAAGTGGATGGTGGGCCGCGATGTGGAGAGCAAATCCGCCAGGCGCGAAAAAGGATTAGACAACGCCGACGATATCGTGATGGATATTCGAAACCTTTGGGTCAATATGGCTGGAGAGCTGGTAGACGACGTTAATCTCAGCATAAGGAGAGGCGAGTTTCTCGGCGTGGGCGGCTTGGCGGGCCAGGGTAAGCTGGGGATACCCAACGGGATCATGGGCCTCGCTGAAGCCGGGGGTACGGTCCTCTACGATGGTAAGCCCTTTGCCTTGAATTCGCCTAAAGCGGCCTTGGATCTGAAGCTCGCTTTCGTATCCGAGGACAGGCGCGGCTTTGGGCTGCTGCTGGATGAGCCCGTCTACTGGAATGTGACGTTCTCGTCCATGCAAGTCCTGAATAAATATCTTAAACGTTATCTGGGCGTAAGGCTTCGCGACGACAAAGAAATGCGCGAGACGACTCGGGAGTACATCAACTCGCTGGAAATACGCTGCGTCAGCGAAAAGCAGAAGGTACGCGAGTTATCCGGAGGTAACCAGCAGAAAGTATGCCTGGCGAGGGCCTTTGATCTGGAGCCGGAGCTGCTGTTTGTCTCCGAGCCGACCAGGGGCATTGATATCGGCGCTAAGTCACTGGTGCTCCAGGCGCTCAAGAGCTACAACGAAGACAAAGGCGTGACTATCGTTATGGTTTCCTCCGAGCTTGAAGAGCTCAGGTCCATCTGCGACAGGATCGCCATCATTTGCGACGGCAAGGTCGCGGGGATCCTGAGCGCCGACGAAGACTCCGAGAAGTTCGGCCTGCTGATGTCGGGCCTTCGCTCAGATAAGGAGAGCGCCTGATGAGCGGCTTGATCAAAAAAATCGGCTGGCCCAGGCTGATCATCGGTTTATTTCTGACGGGCTTATTCATCGCCTGCCCTTTTGTCGGCGTCAATATTCAATTCGCCGTCAACGACGTCATGGGCCGCTTCGGCATGAACCTTGTGCTCATCCTTTCTCTTGTGCCGATGATACAATCCGGCTGCGGCCTGAACTTTGGCGTTCCCCTCGGCATCGTGTCGGGCGCCTTTGGCGCGGTCTGCAGCGTCGAGCTCCAGGCTACCGGCTTTATGGGCATTCTCACCGCGATGCTGATCGCCTGCTCTTTCGCCATCGTGATCGGCTTGATTTACGGAAATATCCTGAACCGCATAAAGGGCGACGAAATGATCATATCCACCTATGTCAGCATGGCATTTGTGGGATTTATGTGCCTGCTGTGGGTAAGGCTGCTTCCGTTTAAGAACCCACTCCTGCTCTACGGCTTCGGGGGAAGCGTTTTCAAGCCACAGATCCCCTTATCCAATCATTGGGCTGGCGTGCTGGACAAAGTCCTGTATTTTAAAATCGGCCCTGTCATCGAAGTCCCGGTGGGCTTATTTCTCATCGGCGCCCTATGCTGCTTTCTGATGTGGCTGTTTTTCCGCTCTAAGCTTGGTACCGCCATGACCGCCGCGGGCTCAAACCCCGAGTATGCCCGGGCCGCGGGCGTCAGCATCGACAAGATGCGCCTCATCTCCGTGGTCATGTCCACATCCATCGCGGCCTTGGGGATGATTATTTACTACCAGCACTATACCTTTGTGCAGCTTTACATGACGCCGATCAACCTGATGCTCCCCACGGTGGCCGCTATCCTCATCGGCGGCGCCGCCATCAGGAAAGCTACGATCACCAATGTGATCATCGGCACGTTCTTATTCCAAGGCGTTGTCACGGTGGGGCCCATGGTCGCCGGCAGCGCCTTTGGCGATATCGCGGACGCGCTGAGGCTGGTCATATCCAATGGCATGATACTGTACGCCCTTACCAGAAAAGAGCAGAGATAATGTCAAAAAAGCTTGATTTCAAAGTATTGTTTATGAAAAACATTGTCCCCGTCATTTTTTTGCTGATGACGGCCATTATGATGCCCTTTTCCGGATACTCGGGGAAGTTTCTGGTACAGGAGATCGTGACCCGCCTGGGCAGGGATACTTTCCTGGTGCTGGCCCTGCTTATCCCGCTGATGGCCGGGATGGGTATTAATTTTGGCTTGGGGCTGGGCGCCATGGCCAGTCAAATCGCGCTGGTGTTTGTGACGGACTGGCATGTCACAGGCGTATCGGGGGTATTGCTGGCTATGCTGATCTCCACGCCTATATCCCTGGTCTTCGGCCTCTTCGGCGGCTATCTATTAAATAACGCCAAAGGCAGAGAGATGATCACTTCCTATGTGCTGGGGTTTTTCATGCTTGGCGCGTATCAGATCATCGTATTATTCGGGATGGGCAGCATCATCCCCATCGGCGACGAAGGCCTCCTTCTGTCAAGGGGTTTTGGCATCAGAAACACCATTATGCTCGACGGCGTGGCCGGCAGTTTCGATACTTTGCTTGATCGATTGTTTGGCTTTCGCGTCCAGATAGCCGATATCGGCATCCCGGTCGTGACGATTCTGGTGGTCGCTTTGCTCTGCCTGCTCACCTGGTGGTTCAGAAGGACCAAGCTTGGGCAGGAGATACGCGCCGTGGGCCAGGATATGGGCGTTTCGGCAGCCTCCGGCATCAATGTCAGCCGGACGAGGATAATCTCCATGCTCATTTCAACTGTACTGGCGGGTTACGGCTATATCGTCTTTATGCAAAACGTCAGCGTAATGCCCGTCTATACCGGGGCAAATACAGTGGCTACTTACGCCGCCGCCGCGCTTCTGGTGGGCGGGGCTACGGCAAGCAAAGCCGGCATACCCGGCGTCATTTTCGGAGTGGCTCTCTTCCATCTGCTCTTCATCGTCACGCCCATGGCGGCCAACCGGATATTTGGCGCGGCGGAAGTCGCCGAGTACTTCAGGCTCTTCATATCCTACTCGATCATCGCGCTGGCGCTGGTACTCAACGGCTGGAACGCGAAGAAGGAGAAGGACCGGGCCCTTTTCGGGCATCGGAACCGGGGCGGCGATAGAATAAATACGGCGGACGCGCAACCTGAGCCGGCGACGCCGAAATGAATCCGGCGGAAAAGACTTTATCCGTCTTCAATATCCAGCGTTACGCGATCCACGACGGGGACGGCATACGCACGACGGTTTTCTTCAAAGGCTGCCCGCTGCGCTGCGCCTGGTGCCACAATCCGGAGAGCCAGAGATTCGAGCCGGAGCTGGTATTCCACAAGGAGCGCTGTGACGGCTGCGGGCGCTGTGTCAGCCGCTGTCCGGATGGCGCTATCGTATCGGCGACGGGGTCGGCGGCTTCTGCGGGATCGATGGCTCCCGCCGCCCTTCCGGAGGATGCCGGGGGCAACCCGATCACGACGGACCGGACACGGTGCGTTGGCTGCGGCGGATGCGTGAAAGCCTGCCTGAGCGGCGCCCGGGAGTTGACCGGCAAACCTTGGGCGCCGGAGGAGATTTTGGCTCTGGTGAAGCGGGACGCGCCTTTCTATGAAAGCTCCGGCGGCGGCGTGACCTTGTCCGGGGGCGAGCCTCTGGCCCAGGACACAGACGCGCTGGAATCTTTATTGATAGCCCTGCGCGAGGAAGGCCTGACCGTGACGGTGGACACCTGCGGCCATGTACCCTGGGCGACGCTAGCCCGGGTTTTGCCCTATGTCGATTTATTTTTGTATGACGTCAAGCATGCCGACGGTGAGGCGCATCGCCTCTTCACCGGGGAAGGCAACGCCCAAATCCTGGAGAACCTTGCCCGCTTGGGGGAAGCCGGCGCGAGACTGGACGTCCGCGTGCCAGTCGTCCGCGGCGTCAATGCGGAGGCGGGGGCGATGGAAGCGATTGCCGAAGCCGTCGGCACGCGGATCCGGCCCCGGCGCGTGCGCCTGCTCCCCTACCATAGTACAGGCAGCGGCAAATACGACAAGCTCGGCAGGGATTACCCCGGCGTCTTTTCCGCCCCGGACGCTTCGGCTCTTGAGGATTTTCGCGAATTATTTGACGCAAGGGGATTTCATACGGTCATTGGAGGGTAACGCGATGGACGACATAGTACTTGCCTATGGAGCAGACCGGGGGTCTACGCCCCGGGTACAAAAGCTGCGCCGGGAGAGCCTGGAAGCCGTACCGCGCCTGTACCTGGAGCGGGCAAAGCTGGTGACGGAAGCCTATGAGCGCTATGAGGGCGCCCTATCGGCGCCGGAGCTCCGGGCTATGGCATTGCGCCATCTTATGGAGCATAAGACCCTCTATCTCGGGGAAGGGGAGCTCATCGTGGGCGAGAAGGGCGACGAGCCCCAGGCCGCCCCTACCTTCCCGGAATTGTGCTGCCATACTCTGGAGGACATGAAGGTCATGAATGACCGGGAGCTGATCTCCTTCCGCGTCACGGCTGAGGACATGACCTATCAGGAGAAGACGCTCATCCCCTTCTGGGAGAAGCGGAGCATGCGGCGCAGGCTGCTGGAAGCCATGACGCCGGAGTGGAAAGACGCCTATGAAGCCGGGCTTTTTACCGAATTTATGGAGCAGCGGGGGCCCGGGCATACCGTAGGGTCGGAAAACATCTACATCAAAGGCTTTCTGGACTATAAGCGGGAGATAAGGGAAGCCATGGGGGCTGTCGACTCCCGCCGCGACCCCCGCGCCCTCGCCAGGCTGGAGCAGCTCCGGGCTATGGATATCTGCTGCGACGCGATTTTGACGCTGGGGGCGCGCTACGCCGCCCTTGCGGATTCTATGGCGGACAAGGAGCCCGACGAGGCCCGCAAAGGGGAATTGCGGCAGATAGCCGAAAACTGCCGGGTCGTGCCGGCTCACAAGCCGGAGACCTACTGGCAGGCCATACAGATGTACTGGTTTGTGCATATCTGCGTCACCACGGAGCTCAATCCATGGGACGCCTACAGCCCCGGCCGGCTGGATCAGCACCTCATCTCCTTCTACCGGCAGGACGTAGCCGGCAGCGTATTGAGCCGGGGGCAGGCCCTGGAGCTGCTGGAGTGCCTGTGGGTCAAGTTCAATAACCAGCCCGCCCCGCCCAAGGTGGGGATCACCCTCAAGGAGAGCAGCACTTATACGGATTTCGCCAATATCAACACCGGCGGCCTCGATCCCCTCGGGGAAGACGGCGTCAACGAGGTAAGCTACCTCATCCTTGACTGTATGGACGAGATGCGGCTTCTCCAGCCCAGCTCCAATGTGCAAATCAGCCGGAAGACCCCCGCCCGCTTTCTGCGGCGGGCTTGCGAGATATCCCGCAAGGGCTGGGGCCAGCCGGCCTTCTATAATACGGAAGCTATCCTGCAGGAGCTGCTGGGGGCGGGCAAATCCATAACGGACGCCCGCAAAGGCGGCTCCAGCGGCTGCGTGGAGACCGGCGCCTTCGGCAACGAAGCTTACATCCTCACCGGCTACTTCAACCTGCCGAAGATACTGGAAATTACCCTCCACGGCGGCATGGACCCGGTGGGCGGCAAGATGCTGGGCCTGCCTCTGGGCTCCGCGGAAAGCTTCGGCAGCTATGAGGCGCTCTTCGAAGCCTACGAAAAGCAAGTCGGGCACTTTGTCGATATCAAGACGAGGGGCAGCAATCTCATCGAGCAGCTCTACGCCGCCTACATGCCCGCCCCTTTCCTGTCGGTGATCACCAACGACTGCATCAGCAAAGGCATGGACTACAATGCCGGAGGAGCCAGATACAACACCAGTTACCTGCAAGGCGTAGGCATAGGCACCATCACCGATTCCCTGGCGGCCGTCAAGTACAATGTCTTTGACAAGGGGCGCTTCACTATGGGCGAGCTGATGGAGGCGCTGGCCGCGGACTTTGAAGGGCATGAGGATATCCTCAATCTGGTGCGCAACAGCACGCCCAAGTACGGCAACGACGACGACTACGCCGACGACGTCATGCGGCGGGTATTCGCCTTATACCGGGACGCCGTCACCGGCAGGCCCAACGCCCGGGGAGGCGGTTGGCGGATCAATATGCTGCCCACCACCTGCCACGTCTACTTCGGCGAGGTGATGCTTGCCAGCCCCAATGGCCGGCAAGCCCATAAGCCCGTCTCCGAGGGGATCTCGCCGGACAAGGGCGCCGACGTCCACGGCCCCACCGCCGTCCTGCGCTCCTGCGCCAAGATGGATCAGCTAAGCACCGGCGGCACGCTGCTCAATCAGAAGTTTACCCCGGGCGTAGTCGCCGGGGACACAGGCTTAGCGCAGATGGCCAACCTCATCCGCGCGTACTTTACCATGGACGGCCACCATATCCAGTTCAACGTGATCGACCGCCAGACCCTGCTGGACGCCCAGGCCCGCCCGGATGAATACCGGGACCTGATCGTGCGCGTAGCCGGCTACAGCGACCATTTCCGCAACCTGAGCCGGGCGCTGCAGGATGAGATCATCGCTCGGACGGAGCAGACGCCAGTGTAGGCGAACCTGCCGAAGAAAGAAGCATCAAGCAAAGAAGTTTCTTATAGACTACATTCTTAGTTCCTGTTATAATTAGCCGGTAGCGGACGGCGGTTCGCACCGGCTTTTTTGGGGTGTAGCCAAGTGGTAAGGCACGGGACTTTGACTCCCGCATTCGATGGTTCGATCCCATCCACCCCAGCTATTTTTTTGCCGTATAACGCCCGACGCGCATAGGATGAAGGGAAGCGACTCCCCTCAACCGATATAGCCGTTTCGCACGGCGTGATAGAAGAGGAGCCTGAACCTATGCCTATGAAGGACTTGAGCCATTATATAACGGGGATACGGGGCCTCGACAGCGAGGCGGAGGCGGCGGCCCGCTGCAGGCTGGACAGCTTGGTCAAGCCACCCGGCAGCCTGGGCAGGCTGGAAGACGTGGCTGCGGCCCTTGCCGGCATCAGCGGCGGCATGGTCTACGACACGAGCAAACGTTGCGTCGTGATCATGTCCTCGGATAATGGCGTCGTGGAAGAAGGCGTGGCCTCCGCGCCTCAGGACGTCACCCATATGATGACCCTGGGTTTCGTCAATGGCGTTACTGGGGCCGCGGTACTGGCGAAGCGCTTCGGCGCAGACCTGATCGTGGTGGATATGGGGGTCAATGCCGATATCGACCATCCCGGAGTCAAAAACAGGAAGATAAGGAAATCCACATGGAATATAGCCAAAGGGGAGGCCATGACCCGGGATGAGGCGGAGCGCGCCATACTGACCGGGGTCGAAATCGCCATAGAAGCCGCCGGAGACGGCTATACCCTCGTCGGCGCCGGGGAGATGGGCATCGGCAACACCACCACGTCCTCCGCCGTACTGTGCGCGCTGACGGGCCTCCCGGCGGAGCAAGCCGCCGGCAAAGGGGCGGGGCTGAATGACGAGGCGTACCGGCATAAGATCGACGTAATCCATACCGCCCTGGCTGTCAATAAACCCGATCCCGAAGACCCCGTCGATGTGCTGGCCAAGGTCGGCGGCTTCGATCTGGCCGCGATGACGGGCTTGTACATAGGCTGCGCCTATCTGCGCATCCCCGTGGTGATCGACGGATTTATCTCCATCGTGGCGGCCCTGGCGGCAGCGCGGCTCAATCCGGCTGTGAAGGATTATATGTTTGCCTCCCACGCCTCCTACGAGCACGGCTTCCCCCACGCGGCGCGGGCTCTTGGCATAGAGCCTTACATGGACTTGCGGATGCGTCTGGGGGAGGGCAGCGGCTGCCCGTTGATGTTCGCCCTCATGGACGCGGCCTGCGCGGTGATCCGGGACATGGGGACCTTTGAGCAGGCGGATATCGGGGATGAGTATTTGAACAACATCAAAGAAGGCGACAGCTTTACCGTATGAAGATACTACTGTCGGGAGGCTGCAAGAGCGGAAAGTCATACCATGCCCAGCGGCTGGCGAAGGCCCAGGCGCGGCAGGGAGGCGCTCTGTACTATGTAGCCACCATGAAGTCGGCCGACGGCGAAGACGACGAACGCATCGCCAGGCACCGCAGGGAGCGGGAGGGCTGGGGTTTCGTCACGGTAGAGCGCCCGGCGGATATCGGCGGGATACTGGAGAGCTGCGACCCTGGAGGATCCTTCCTGCTGGATAGCCTGACAGCCCTTCTCGCCAATGAAATGTTTCCGCGGCAGGGCTTTGTCGATCACGGCGCGGCGGCGACAATCATCGCCGGGCTTACGCGGGTCTTGAAGGAAGCCGACGACGTCGTCCTCGTATCGGACTTCATCTACAGCGATGCAGCCTTCTACGACCCCCTCACTGAGGCTTATCGGAAGTCTCTGGCGGAGATAGACCGGGCGGCGGCGGAGCTTTGCGGCGCCGTGCTGGAAGCGGCTTTCGGAAGCATCATCGCCCATAAAGGGAAGGCGGCTTATGAAGCGATACTTTAAAGGCTTCTATATGTCCCTGGGTATGTTTTGCGCCATACCGCTGCCCCGGCGGCAGTGGGACGACTCCTGCCTGGATCTGGTGCTGTGCTTTTTCCCCCTGGTCGGCCTACTGCTCGGGTTGCTGTGGCGGGGGCTTGCCTGGCTGCTGGCGCTGAGCGGGATACACATCATGCTCGCAACGGCTGCGCTGGCGGTAGCGCCCTTCCTGCTCACCGGTTTCCTGCATCTGGACGGCTATATGGATACCGGAGACGCCCTTCTGTCCCGCCGCCCCCTTGAAGAAAAGCTGCGGATACTGAAAGACCCGCACACGGGGGCCTTCGCCGTCGTTTTGGCAGCGGTTTTGTTTATCCTGCAGTTTGCCGCTGTCTATGCCGCCCTCGACGCCGGGGGCAGTTTCACGCCTGTGGTATTCATCGCCGTGGTATCCAGATGCTGCGCGTCCCTGGCCATCCTCTGCCTGCAGGTCATGCCCCAGAGCGGTTACGGGAATATGTTTAAAGGAAGCACAGGGGCGCCTCACAAAGCTTTTGTGGGCGCGCTCGCGGTGGCGGCGACGGGAGCTTCCTATGTATTCGGGGGGCGGACGGGGCTGACTGCCGCCCTGGCTACCGCCGCCGGCTTTACCTGGGCCATGACACGCGCGTACAAGGAGCTCAAGGGCGTGTCCGGCGACCTCACCGGCTTTGCCCTGACCATCGGCGAATGGTGCGGGCTGGCCGCTATGGCTGTACTCAATGGAAGATGAGAGGTGAGAGGATGATCTTCATATTCGGGGGCGCGTATCAGGGGAAGCTGGCGTACGCGCGTGACAGGTTCGGCCTGGCGGACAGCGACATATACCGCTGCGGCGAAAGCGCCGAAATGCCGGAAGGCGGGAAAGTCATCTGCGGGCTGGAGAAGTGGATACTGGCTCTCGTCTATGCCAACGCGGACGTGGAGGATGAGATGCAGCGGTTCATCAGGCGCAACGAAGAAGCCGTGGTGATTTGCGACGACATATCCGGCGGCGTCGTCCCGGCGGACGCCACGCTGCGGAAATGGCGCGAAGCGGCGGGAAAGGCGGCGACGGAGCTGGCGTCCCATTCCGACGAGGTGATACGTTTGTTTTGCGGCATCCCCACGAGGATAAAATGAGCGAAAAAATCGAACTATACCTGTCCACTATAGGCGAGGGCGCGGCAGCTCTGGCTCGACGCCATGGCTTCGGCCTCGAGATCTCGGATTTCAGCTACGCGGCGAACATGGACGCAGACTTCCCCCACTGGGACGCGGTTACCCGGGAGAACCTGTCCGGGGTCGAAAAACGTATCTTTCACGCGCCCTACAGCGAGCTGAATCCCGCGGCTTTCGACCCCCTGGTCGCGGAGGTCACGGGGCGGCGCCTGGAGCAGGCGTACCGTCTGGCGCGGCGTTATGATATCCATAGGATGGTGGTTCACTCGGGATTTGTCCCGCGTATCTATCACAGGAGCTGGTTTGTGGAGCGCTCGGTGGAGTTCTGGCGGGGCTTCCTCGGCGGGAAGCCTCCGGATTTCTCCCTGCTGCTGGAGAATGTGATGGAAGATTCGCCGGACATGCTGATGGAGATCGTGGATAAAACCGGAGACGGGCGCCTCAAACTGTGCTTGGACGTAGGCCATGCCGGGGGGTACTTCTCCGCTACGCCGGTCTTGGGATGGGTGGAGGCGGCGGCGCCGTATCTGGGACATGTGCATATCCATAACAACAATGTTGAGGAAGACCTCCACGACCCGCCCGGCCGGGGGGCGATCGACGTGGAGGCGGTTTTGGTCAGGATACGAGAGCTATGCCCCGGGGCTACGTATACAGCGGAGACGGCAGACCTGCTTTCGGCGGTGTCCTGGCTTGAGCTGCGGGGCTTCCTCAGCGCCGGCATAGACGAGAGGGCATGGAAATGATATAATTAGGCATACTTTCGTTCCCACTACGCGGGCGTGGCGGAATTGGCAGACGCGCTGGATTTAGGTTCCAGTACCCACAAGTGTGCAGGTTCAAGTCCTGTCGCCCGCATTATGAAAATCAGGACGAAACTATTCATCTCCATCGCTGTTGCCCTGCTCGCCGCCCTGTTGATCGGGCTGAGCGGGCTAGTCAATATCGCCGGGATGAACCGTATCATCAGCAACAATGATTTCGCCATCGTCCAGCCCTTGGTCTATCTGAACCGCATCACCTTCAACATCGGGAAAATCGAGTCGCTGATCCGGGACAAGATCATCGGAAGCGGCGTCATACAGGAGGATGTGGACGAAGCCTTTCGGACAGCCCAGGAGGATATACGAAGGCAGATCAACGGATACCTGGATCTGCTGTCCGACAATGGTTACGGGGATTCGGAGGAGTACGCATTACTGTCTAACCTCAGTATCAGGGTTTCGGAATGGTCTCTGGAGATGGACAGCGTGATGCGCCTGTCCGCCAACGGCCAGGAAGAAGCGGCGTACCTGCGCCTCAACGACACAGTAGTGTCCAAGGGGCTGCTTGTGAACACCCTGCTGGATGATCTGGTCCGCATCAACGAGGAGCAGGCTTCCCAAAGCCGCGTCACGGCCAGGGAGGGCTACAGGGACTCCGCGGTAGTCATCAGCGGCTTTATGGCGCTCATCGTCCTCGCCATGGTCGTCCTGGGGCTGCGGATCACATCGGCGATCAACCAGTCGGTGAGCCACATCATCGACGCGGCTGAGCTGCTGGCGGAAGGCAACACCCGCTTTGACGCCGACCTGCCCGAGGACGAGATGGGGCAGATCGGACGCGCTCTGAAGCGGGTGGCGGACAGCATTGGCGAGCTCATCGAGGACACCGGTCGCGTCATAAGCCGCGCCGGGGCAGGTATGCTGGGGGCCAGGGCCGACGCCGACAAGTATAAAGGGGACTACTATGAGATCCTCCACGGCTTCAACATGACTCTTCAAGCCATCTGCAGGCATCTCGACGTGGTCCCGGTGGCTATATCGTTTTTCGACGCCGCAGGGGCGTTCCTATATGGGAATCAAGCCCTCCATGATTCCCTGCCCGGCTTCGGGCTGGAAGCCGGCGAAGCAAACCTTCTGGCGAAGATACTCGGCTCCGGCGGGGCGGAGGCTTTGCCGGAGGGCGCCGAGGCGGTATTTGCGGGAAGCATGGCGGGCGCGTATTCCGCCACAGTCTACGGGCCGCCGACGGGAGACGATACGCAAAAAGTCTTCCGCTTATCCCTTCACGGCGTATATGGCGCGGCAGGGGAGGCGGATAGTATATCCTGCGTGATGCTGACCATGGTGGACGTCTCCGAAGTCACCTGGGCGAAAAGCGAAGCGGAGCGGGCGAACCGCGCGAAATCGGAGTTCCTGTCTAATATGAGCCATGAGATACGGACGCCTATGAACGCCATCATCGGCATGACCCAGATCGCCCGGCGCTCCCGGAGCGCGGATAAGGTGCAGGAGTGTTTAAACAAAGTCGAAAGCTCATCCCACCATCTTCTGAGCTTGCTGAACGACATACTGGACATGTCGAAAATCGAGGCGGGGAAGCTCACCCTCTCCGAGGAGGCTGTGAGTATCTCCGGCAATATCGCTTACGTCGTCTCGATGATGCGCTCCAGGGCCGGGGAAAGCCGCGTCGATATCTCGGTGGAGAAGTCCATCGTCCATGACCGCGTGTCCACAGACGGGCTCAGGCTCAACCAAGTGCTCATCAACCTCCTCTCCAACGCCGTGAAGTTCTCCGAAAGCGGGGGGCAGGTCCGGCTGGCGGTGCATGAAACCGGGGCGGATGGATCATGGGCAGAGTACCGCTTTTCCGTGTCCGACGACGGCATCGGGATGGAGAAGGAGCAGCTTGACCGCTTATTCCTGGCTTTCGAGCAAGCGGATATGAGCATTACCAGGCGCTTTGGCGGCACCGGTCTGGGGCTGTCCATCACGAAGAGCATCGTGGCCATGATGGGCGGGAACATATGGGTGGAAAGCGAAGCCGGCAAGGGGAGCACATTCCGCTTTACCGTGCGGCTGAAGATACTGGAGGACGCCGACGGGGACGGGGCGGCGAGGACGGACGGGGCTGCCGAAGGGTCTTTCGGCGCCTTTACCCATACGGGAGAGGCGGATTTCTCAAGCTTGCGGATGCTGATCACCGACGACATCGAGATCAACCGGGTCATCGTCCGGGAGATACTTGAGGAAACGGGTATACAGATGGACGAGGCCGCCAACGGCGTCGAGGCGGTGAAAAAATTTGAGGAGTCCCCACCGGCGTACTACGACGTGATCCTGATGGATATGCAGATGCCAGGGATGGACGGCGTGGAGGCGACCAGGGCGATACGGGCCATGGACAGGCCGGACGCGAAGACGGCGGCCATCATCGCCATGACGGCCAATGCCATGAGATCCGACGTGGAGCTCGTCCTGGCGGCGGGGATGAACGGGCACATCGCCAAACCCGTGGATTTTGGGACTTTGATCGATACCATCAAAAGATTGTGCATAGACGCGAATGACGCATTGAACGCGGATGAAGCGCTCGACGGGAACGAAGCGCTCGATGGGAACGAAGTACTGGCGAAGGAGGGCTAAGCAGATGAAAAAGATTATCATCGCCCTGGCAGCCGTCATGATCCTGGCGGCGGGCTGCGGGCAGAATGGCGCCGGCAGCGCCGGGGTGGAAATCACGGTGGTCTCCCCCTTTGACAGCGGCGATACAAACCGGGAAAATTTTGTGAAGGCATACCGGGCTTATGAGACGGCTTCGGGTTATACGGTGATCGACCGGTCGTCGCCTTCCAATGAGGACTGGAAAGCCGGTATATTGGAGGACTTCGAAGCGGGCAGGGAGCCGGACGTGCTGTTTTTCTTCCACGGCGCGGACGCGGACAGGATCGTGCAGAGCGGCAAGGTCGTCTCCATTAGCGATATCCGCAAGGAGTACCCGGATTACGCGGCGAACATGAAGGATTCGATGATGCCCGTCTCCACCGCCAACGGCAGGCAGTACGCCGTGCCGGTCAATGGGTACTGGGAAGGCTTATACGTGAATAAGAAAGTATTGGCAAACTGCGGCGTAGCCATCCCCGGCGCGGACTACACATGGGAGCGGTTCCTGGCGGACTGCGCTGTCATACGGGACAAAGGTTATACGCCTATAGCCTGTTCGCTGATGGACGTCCCCCACTATTGGTTTGAGTTCTGCGTATTTAATCACGGCAACTTATCCAGCCATCCCCAGATCCCCGGCCAAGCGGGGGACGCGGCGGGGCGGAAATGGGCTTCGGGCCTGCTGGATATACGGGAGCTGTATGAGTTGGGCTTCCTGCCGGAAAATACGGCGACAGCCCCGGACAGCGAGATCAACTATCTGATGACGGAGAATAAAGCCGCCTTTATGATCGACGGCTCATGGAAGATAGGTTGGTTCCAGGCGAACACGGACCGGCTGGAGGATTTCATGGTCGCCTATGTCCCCGCCAGGGGCGAGCGGCTGCCCACGGATATCATCGGTGGGCTTTCCATGGGGTACTACATCACGAAGAAAGCCTGGGACGACCCCCGCAAGCGGGAAGCTTGCGTCGCTTTCGTCAGCGCCATGACCGCCGACGAGGTCGTATCCTCCTTCGGCGCTTTGTCCGTGACGGCGCTCAAAGGCGGCACGACGCCCCCCCGGGACGCGGACGCCCTGGTAGTATCGGCCCTGGCCATGACGAAAAACTGCACCGGCATAGTGGGGGCGGTGCAGGATCAGCTGACGACCGACGCCAGGACCTCTCTTTTTGATGATGTGGCGGGGATAGCGGCAGGGGCGGTGGCGCCGGAAGACGCCATAGGCAGGTGCCTGGCTTTGCAGAGGTAGGCGCGCTCCGGCAGGTTGCCCCGACGACTACTCGACGGGGGAAAAGTCCCTGTAGTTGGAGCGGTTTCTCCCGCTCCGCTTCGACTCGTAGAGGGCGCCGTCGGCGCACTGTATATAATCCGTCCACTTATGGGAATAATCCACTGTGCCGCTGGTAGCGCCGACGGAGACGGTCACGCACTCCGCGGCGCTGTTTTTTTCATGAGGGATGTTTAACTGCCGCACGTTTTCCAAAATCTTCGACGCGATGAGCCTGACGCCGGTCTCGTCCGTATTCGGCAGTACGGCCACGAACTCTTCACCGCCGTAGCGCGCCACGAAGTCGTTAGACCTCGTAAGGCTTCCCGCCATGGCCTGGGCTACCGCCCGCAGGCATTTGTCCCCTTCGTGATGCCCATAGGTGTCGTTGAACTTCTTGAAGTGATCCACATCGACGATCAGCAGGCTGAGCACGCCGTTGGAACGGGAGAGAAACTCGATGACCTGCTGAAGGTTAGACTCCATGAAACGCCTGTTGTATATGCCGGTCAGGGCGTCGTAGTTCGCTTTCGCGAAGAGGTCGATGATGGTATTGGATAGATTGCCGAACTCGTCGTCCCTTTCGATGCCGTAGATATGCTCCTCGTGGTTTTCCTTCAGCTTCACCATGCTGCCCACCAGAAGGCTCAGTGGCTTGAAGATGAGCCCGAAGCTGATGGCGCTTGTGGCCAGGGCGAAGGCGATAAGGATCAGGAGGATGACGGTGAAGGCGGGGAGGAACCTGGACATGCTGAAGGAGGATGTGGAGTCGTACAGAATGACGGCGTGCCAGCCGGTAAAGCGGATAGGCGTCACGGAAGCATAGCGGTACCGGCCTGCGTCGAGGCTGACTACATGAGGGGTGGAGGCGTCCCCGCGGCTAGGCTCAGACAGGCGGTACTCGATGGCGTCGAGGAGCGCCTGGTCGGCGAAGACGTCTTCGATCCGCGATTCGAAATCATGGTTAAGAAAGCCTTCGTCGTCCCAAAGGGCGCTGTCGATAAAGATCGCGCCGTCTTCATCCACGATGAAGCCCCGCATATGCAGCCCGCCGGCCTTGGAGAACAGCTCCTGCACGATATGGGAAAAATCCAGCCCTGTGCAGATCACGCCCAGAGGGGCGCTGTCTTTGACGACTTTGTAATCCAGCCAGATGCGCTTCTTTTGCATGATGTGGTCCTGATCCACGCTCAGGAGATAATCGTCGTCTGCCGCTATACAGGCGTAGAACCAGGCGTCGTCCTCGTTACCCCGGGTAAGCTCCGCGACGAGGCGCATATCCTCCCGGGAGGAGCCTTCCGCGACGCTGTATTCGTGCTGGGACTGAGACGCGCCGATATAAAGGTTGTTGCTGTATAGTTCCCGGACGACGCCGGACAACTCCTGATAAGCCAGGGCTTGCTTGTCGGCGCCTGATTCGTCGGAAAGCCAGTCGATGACGGCGTTTGAGTGAGCCGCCTTCGACAGCAGGCCGATCTCCTTCTCCAGGTGGACGCTGAGGGCGTTCGCCGAGCTCGTGGCATAGCGCTCGGTATAGTCGGAGGAGACTTCCCGGATGATACCGCTGAACACGAATAACATGGACGCCAGCATGATCAGCACCGCCAGGGAGAAGATGGCGATATTCGCTCTGCGGAACCTTCCGGCGATTTTGCCCCTGGCTGCCGGATGCTTGAGGTGGGCGTCACCGTGTGCCTGGTTATCCATATGACCGCCTGCCTTTCCTAAGATGAGCTATGCCCATGACCCAAGGCGGCATAGCCTTGCGTCAGACTTTCAATACGCTGGGGTTATTGAGTATCTGGGAACTGTAGAGGAACAGTACGTCCGCGCCGGGCGCGAATTCCATGTATTGGCCGAGTATACGCATGTCGATATAGCGCAGGTCGATCAGGGTAACGCTGCTGTAGGCGCTTGCCAGCAGGGGCGCCAGGCTGCTTCCGAAGGAATCCCGGAAGACATACAGGTCGCCCGGGGGGGCGTATGGGTTCTCCAGCCTGACCAGCGCCTGGGGCCCGCGCAGGAAGAGGTCGTAAGGGTCGATCCCCCGGAAAAGGGCCAGGTCGTATACGGGGCACTCCTCGAAGGCGAGGGTCGCGTCATTCAGTACCCAGGCGCTCAGGAAGGGGTTATCCATATAAATCATGGATTCGGGATCCATAGGAAGAGCGAGCTGCCCCGCGTAGACGCCCTTGAATTCCCCCGCGAGAATGCGGATATATTCATACAAATCCAGTTCCGCCCCCATGGCGCCGCATATCTCGGCGGCTACGTCCGCGATGGCTGTCTGCTTCCAGTGGAGGTCTGTCCGATAAAAGCTCCCGGCGTTCAAGCAGCCCTCCAGGCTGATGTAGGGGACGTCCCCCAGGATCTCCGCGAGGATGAGCTCGGCCTGCCTCAAGTCGAAGCCGGGCAGATACCTCCCCGCGTATATGCTTTTGTCGGGGATGAGGGCGTAGTAGACGTCGCAGCCGGCAAGCATGTCCGCGGCTTTCCTGATTTTTTCCGCGGATAACCTGAGGGCGGCCGGGTCCGGCGGCTTGAATTCCCCGGCGCCGGACAAGCCAAGGTAGAGGCCGCTTTTGTCCGACTGCCTCAGGATGTGGAAGACCGTGAAGGCCCGGATGCTCCGGAAGCCTTCCCGGCAGAAGAAGTTGTCCGCGGCATAGTCCTCAAAGCGGCTCATGAAGCTGCCCGAAGCCGCCGACTGCCAGGTGAAGGCCGGCAGCTTTGCCGGCGCCCGGCGCTCGCTGACCAGCAGATCCGGCGGCTTCGTTGCCAGATTCAGTACGAATAGCGCGCCAATCGTCACGATGAAGACGAGGGCGTTCAGTATGGAACGGAGATCGGGTTTGACTTGTGCCACCCGCTGTCAGCTCCTTTCAAAAGCGGAAGTAAATGAATGGGTTAAACGAGCCGTCTACGATGAAAGCCGTAGCCGTGAGCAGAAGGGCGGCCAGGGCCAGGGGCTCGGCGAAGGTCAGGATACCGGATATGGGCTTTGCCCGCTCAAGCTTTCCCATAAGCAGCTTTGGCAGGGGCGTGCAACCGATGAGGCCCGCGGCCAGGGGGAGCATATAGCTTCGCAGGTAATACAGGGCTTCCCTGCCCGCGAAGCCGCTTGAGCCTGCGCCGAAGACGCGCCCGACCCGGCTGAGTATCTCCGATAAGCCCTGGGCGTCGAATAAAGTCCAGCTGATGAGGACGACGAACAGCACATAAGCGTGGCGCAGAGGTCTCGGCCACCGGTCCAGGAGCTTGCCGAGGAAATGCTTCTCGATGAGAAGGATGAGGCCGAAGTACAAGCCCCACAAGATGAAGTTCCAGTCCGCCCCGTGCCAGAAGCCGGTAAGGGCCCATACTACCATGATATTTACCATGAAGCGTCCGACGGATACCCGGTTGCCTCCCAGGGGGATATAGACGTAATCCCGGAACCATCCGGAGAGGGTCATATGCCAGCGCCGCCAGAAATCGGTGATACTGCCGGCGATGTAGGGGTAGTTGAAGTTCTCCGGAAAGGTGAAGCCCAGCATGTGGCCGAGCCCGATAGCCATGTCGCTGTAGCCGGAGAAGTCGAAGTAGATATGGAGGGAGTAAGCGACCAGATAGATCCAGACAAAGAGGACGCTGGAATCCCCGCTGTGCTTGAATATATCCACCAGTTCGCCCAGAAGATTAGCCAGCAGGACTTTTTTGCCAAGGCCGATAATGAAACGCCTGGCGCCTTTCGCGAATCCGGGGATATCCACCCGGCGGCTTTTCAACTCGGCGGCGATATCCGAGTAGCGGACGATAGGCCCGGCAATCAGCTGGGGGAACAGGGCTACATAGGAAGAGAAGTCGATCAGGTTCCGCTGTACTTCCACTTTACCCCGGTACAGATCGACGGTATAGCTCAGTATCTGGAATGTATAGAAGCTGATCCCCACGGGCAGCTCCGCCCGGAGTTGGGGCAGGCCCAGCCCCGCTATGGAGTTGATGTTGACGATGAAGAAGTTTGCGTACTTGAACAGAAGCAACCCGGAGAGGCTGAAAGCCGCGGATATGAGCATGACGCCTTTTGCCTTGGAGCGGTATCGATCCATGAGCAGGCCAAAGAGCCACGCGGCTGTACACTGGGCGGCCATGAGCAACACGTAGATAGGCTCGCCCCAGGCGTAGAAAACCATACTCGCCGCCAGCAGGATCGTGTTCTTCAGGCGGGGGGAGCCGCCGGGGGCGGGCGTGATGAAGTAGAGGAAGAGGGTTATCGGAAGGAAATAGTACAGAAATTCGATCCGTGAAAAAACCATGGGCGACCTCTTATACTTTCCGGAAAGGGGCTGCCGGAGAGGATGGCTTTCCATCCCGGGCAGCTCCTTTGCCGCGTCACATCGGCTGCAGAGCCCCTCCTTCTATGCTGATGCCCATGCCGCCGCCCAGGGCCATGCCGCCTTCCGCCGCGGCGCCTTCGGAGGTGAAGAATGTGTTCCGCTCCCCCGTGCTTCCGGCGGCTTCGGTAAAGGCGGCGACAAGCGCCTCGGCTACGTCGGCCCTGGAAGACACGAGCAGCACGTAGGCGCCGGAGTCGATGACGCAGCTTTCCTCGGGAAACACGCATATCCATTTGCGGGAATCGAAGCCCCCTTCGCCGGCTATGCGCTTCTTGACCTCGGCTGCCGCGGAAGCGTCCTTCGCCTGGATCAGCGCTATCTCATGGGCAAAGGTGGCGATGGCCGCTGTGTAGACTGTGGCGGAGGATACGTATTTCTCGAAGTCGTCGGCGGACAGGCCCAGGGTGTATTGGCTGGTCTCGGCAGTGGCTTCCATATCGAAGCACATGGGCATCGGCCGGTCGGCGGGCATAGCTTTTCCCGCTTCCTCGATGACGCCCGCCAGTATCTCGCCGGGGGGGCCCTGAAGCTTTGACGCGGCGGCGCCGCCGCCGCAAGCGGAAGCGGCGATCAGGGTCAGGAGGGCGATCGACAACGCCAAACCCCGGCGGAAGAATCGTATGGGCTTTCTGCAGTTTTTCATCTTGTCCCGCGCGGGGATCTGCCGTCTTATCGGCACTTGCCGCGCGCCCACCTCCTTTGATGTTGATTAATGTGAAAAATTCTACAATTATTATATGCGAATTCTACAGGTTTCGCAAATGATACCTCATGGAACTTTTTTTGAATACTTTCGTCTATACGGATATCTTATGTTATTTCTACAGGGCGGATTATGGCGCGTTACGCTTCGCCGCGTGTGCTATAATGAAGCCAAATAAAAGGAGCGTGGTCTTCATGAAAAAAGTTACGGTACTGATCGGCGTTTTGCTTTGCCTCGCCATCGTTGGCTACATGGCGCAGGCCCGGGTGGTCAGCGGCTTGCCCGACGAACCCACGGGGAATCAGGCGGCGGGCCAGGCGAGCGGACCGGCGCCGGCGGCGGATATGGAACTGTACATGCATATCGGCAGCCCGGTAGCTTTCGCCAACGGCAGGCTGCTTTCCCTGGATAAGGACAGCCCGGATCTCGCCCCTGTGGTCTATAAGACGAGGACTCTTGTCCCCCTGCGGGTGATCGGCGAATACTTCGGGGCCGAGGTAGGCTATGACCCGGCTTCCGCCCGGGCTACGATCAGGACGCCGGAGCACGAGGCGATCTTTCCCGTAGGCAAGAACCACTATTATCTGGACGGTGTGGAGAGGGCCCTGGACGCGGAGACCATCCTGATTTCAGGCAGGGCATTTGTGCCCCTGCGCGAGATATGCCAGGTGGTACTAAACTATACCGTAGACTACCGGGACGATCTGATCTATGTGGCGAAGGCGGCGCGTCTTACCGAGGAGTCCATCCGGAGCGTGAAATCCCGGATCGGCATGTATGTGCGCGCGGTCGACCTTGAGACGCTGAACCGATATATGGGGGGGCGCGGCGATTACAGCTACCGATGGGAAGCCACCGATGAGGAATGGGTATTCTCCGTAAGCGACGTCGAAGTGCCGTTGATGGTGGAGAAGGAAGCGTCGCAGGCGAATGACGCGGCGCCCATGGCAGGCAGCGGCGCGGCGTCGGCGGCGCCTTCCGCCCCGCCTATGCCGGAGACCGGCAGGGAGCCTCAGCCGTCGGTGGTCCAGGACTCAACGGCTACGGCGGACGCCGGATACTCCACCACCAATGTGCAGGTGGAGGGCGTAGATGAAGGGGACATCATCAAGACAGACGGCAAGTACATCTACATCATCGCTTCCCAATACCTGAAGGTCGTGGACGCGGCTTCTATGACACTGGCAGGGGAGTACTTCCTGGGCGACAACAGCAGCGCCCAGGAGATGTATATCGACAAAGACAGGGTGACGATAATCGGTTCCCGCTATGATTGGCCAAACCTCAAGCCCGAGCCCCGGACAGGGGACGTGATGATGGATATCGCGCCGATCTTGCCCGGCGGCCGGTACATGAGCTCAAATTACACCTTTGTCCGTGTCCTGGACACAAGTAATATGAGGGATATCAAGAGCTTCCGCTACTTCGAAGCGGAGGGCAGCATGACTACCTCCAGAAAGAAAGGGGACTATGTCTACCTGGTCAGCGGCTTCTACGGCTGGTACCGGGGAGGCGGCGGCGGCGACGTCCGCCCCCTGGCCGGGGAAGGCGGAACCCTGGCGCCTATGCCTATAGAGCGGATCATGATCATGCCCGGCGGCTACGGGGACGGCTTCCTCACGGTGAGCGCAGTCAATACCCGGGACACTTCGGAGAAGGTGAGCGGGGAAACTATAGCCGGCGCCGGGTATGTGTCGTATATGTCCAACGACAACCTATATATCGCCGTAAATGATATGCGATACTCCTCCACACAAAACACGAATATCGCCCGCTTTGCCATCGACGGCGGGAAAATCGGCTACGCCGGCTCATGCGGCGTCGAAGGCAGCCTGGACAATCAGTTCAGCATGGACGAGCATAAAGGGCATCTGCGGGTAGCCGCCACGGTGTACTGGCCCCGGACGTACAATAATCTGTTTGTATTGGACGCCAATATGGACGTCGCCGGAAAAGTCGCCGGATACGCGGAAGGGGAACGGATATACTCCGCCAGGTTTATGGGGGACCGGGGTTATGTGGTCACTTTCCGCCAGGTTGACCCCTTGTTTGTGTTCGACTTGAGCGACCCGGCCGCGCCGAAGATCACCGGGGAGCTGAAGGTGCCGGGCTTCTCCACCTATCTGCACCCCGTCTCCCAAAATGTGCTGCTGGGCGTGGGCAGGGACGTCTACGATATCTACCGTACGGACAGGGACGGCAACCAGATCGTCATCGGGCAGAATACCGGCGGCGTAAAGATTTCCTTATTTGATGTGTCGGACATGGGTAAACCGAAAGAAATGGATACGCTTATCCTTGGGGACTACGGCTATACGGAGCTTCTGGATAACCATAGGGCGGCTATGTTCAAAAACAGCGACAGCCTCTTCGGCTTCTGCGGGCAGGCGGCGGATAACCCGGGCGGAGATCATTTCCAGGGGGCCTTCCTGATATCCTACGCCGGGGGCAAGCTCTCGGAAGCGGGCCGCGTGGCCCACGAAAACCCCTATGCCGCGTATAGCAGGGATGAAATCATGCTTTATACCGGCGAACGGCTCGCGTATATAGGCGACACCTTATACTATCTGCAGGACGGCATGCTGCGCAGCTTTGACTTCGGGAGCCTGACGCCGAAAACCAGCCTGAGGCTCACCGCGGGCCGCTGACCGGGCGCGAGTAGACAATCCAATAAACGAAGAAGGCCGCAGCTTGTCCGAGTTATCGGGATAAGCTGGGACCTTCTTTATATCTGGCTGAAGCTGTGAATCATCGCTAAGCAATAGGCGCGCCCAAGGCTGCTGCCCTTTAAACCTGCGTTAGTTGCCCCGTTCTTTGTCGAAATACTCCCTGGAGTAGCAGTAGGCTTCGTAGCACACGTCCCACATGGTCTCGGCGTCAGGGGGCGCCCCCGGGGTGACGTACAGCCCGCCCCGCTTACCGTAGAGGTCGATGGTCTTTCTGACCTTTTCCAGCCGCTCCTCCCTGGAGATCACATCGTCGGGGGAGACGCCCTCTACCATGCAGCAGAAACCAGTCTTGTCGCCGTACTTCTCTTTGAGCATGGGGATGTCGTTTGCCCGGCGCTGGATCTGAAGCAGGTCTACGCCCAGGTCGGTGATGAAGTGCATGAAGCGTTCGATCTTGCCGCAGGTATGCAGCTCGAAGCAGATGTCGCCTATGGATTTGATGTGGTCGATGATCTTCTTCGTGGGCTCCCAGACCATCGCCTCGAAGAAAGCTTCCGAGAAGAAAGTGTCCCGCTCGGTACCCCAGTCGTCGTGGTAAGTGATCATATTGACCGAAGGGTAGTACGTCTTCATGATGTCGATTTTTTCGATCAGGCTGTCGGCGAAAGCCATCAGGAACTCCCGGATGGCGTCCTGCTCCGTAGCCATGGCGATCATGGCTTCCGTATAGCCCCCCAGCAGCGCCACCAGCCGCTCGGTGCAGCCCTGGCCTACGTTGATGGCCAATACCTTATCCGGATTAAAGCGGTTCTTTATGAAGTCTTCCGCGGGCGCTTTCCAGTCCTTCGCTTTCCAGTCGGGGAACTTGACCCCTTTCTCCCAGTTGGCGATATCGTCGAGAAACTGCGTGCCGGGCTTGAGCATAGGCCCCCCCGCTTCTGGGATAAATATCCATTGGCAGCCCCAGTCGTCGGTAAACTCGCGGCGTTCGTTGCTCGGGGCGAGGCCGGAGTTGCTGGACGAGACGACGGCGTCCAGCATGAAGGAGTCGAAATCCATCAGGGAGACCGGCGCCCATACAGGGGTTTGCCTCTTCCATGAGAGCTTAAAATTCTCAAGAGGCGTGATGGGGTAGTCGATAACGGGCACGTCGTATTCCTTCGTGGAAAACGGCGCTTTTTTTGTGATAAAAGCCGTGCCCTGCGCTTTAAAAGGTATCCTTTGATAATTCATGAAATCATCCCTTCCTCATTTTATTCCCATGAAAGAAAAAGCCAAAACCCGCGCCGCATGTGCCGCCGATGATGTGGCCAAGCTGGGAAATATTGTCGGTTCGCACGATACCGTTTATCGCTTCATTGCCGATATAGAGCAGCCCCACCAGCAGCACGGTCAGGGGCAGCCGGCCTTCGCGGATGTTGGTGAAGGAAGCCAGGAGGATCAGCATGAAGACGAGCCCGCTGGCGCCGATGAGCATAACGCCCCTGAAGAAGACGACGTAGATCAGCCCGGTGACGGCGGCGGTGACCGCAAACATCACGGCTGTGTTTGCGCTGCCATACTTCTCCTCCACGATAGGCCCGACTGCCAGGAATAATAGAAAATTGCCGGCGAAGTGGGACATGTTCTGATGGGGGAGCACATGAGTGAGCATACGGAGGTACATGAAGGGGTCGGACCAGCTCGTCCGATAGCAGGCGAGCATCCTGTTTGCCGCGCCCCCTGTGGAATTGTTGAGAAACAGGACGATGAGGGAGACGAAGAATACCCCCAGGATCACCGGGGAGTTGAAGTTAATCGGCGACTTCTTCATAAGCGTATCCAAGCTCCTCGGGTAGGATCATCCCCGAGTCGATGGCCAGGTCCCGCAGCTCGATGTAGTAGCCTGCCATGGCGGTGGAGTAGTAAGGGATAACATGGACGATGCCCAATATACCAAAAGTGACGGGAATCAGCAATCCCCAGCCTATCCAGCTTAGGGCGAAGACAAACAACTCGCCCTTATGCCCGTCCGTCATCCGCATGGAGAGCTTCAAGGCGTCGGTAGCGTTTACCTCCGGGCAGTCCGCCAGTATATACGGCGTCATGGAGTAGGCCAGGCTTTTGATGACGCCGGGGACGACGAGCAGCATGGACCAGAGGAATATCCAGAGGCTCATCCAGTACATGCCCCCCACCTTGCGGAAGAAGTTTACCGCCAGGCCGGAGAACGTGTCGCCCACACTCGCCTTCTCGCCGCAGTAGACGCGGATGAACGAGCTGTTCACGCTAACGCTGAGAGCCATGGTGATAAAGGATATCGCCAGTGAAAATAACGATCCGATGATAGGGATACGGGCGAAAAGCGCCCCTGCGCTGCTTACAAGAGCCACAGCCAGTATGATAAGGATAGCCGCGCCCCGCTGCCTCGCCATCGCTTCTTTTGCGATGGCTTTGATTTCTTGCCTTGATTTCATAATTTTATCACCCTCTTTGTTTATATCACACCGGCGCGGTCAATACAATCCACAAAAAAATATGGAAATAATGACATAATATGGGTTGACAATACCTAAAAATATGCTATGATGGTATAAAATGGTACACAGGAGGGCGGTAACATGACAGAGACAGATGCAATCAATTACGTCGATACAGACGCCAGACCTGTTCTCTTTGTCGCTTTTCCCCGGGATTCCCCTGTGATACAGCTATTGACGCAACGCTACAGGGTGGAAGGGATACTGCCCGGCATACTTGAGGCGGCGGAGTACCTGACCGGGGCGAAAGGCAGCGGGGGCGACGCCCCGGCCGGAGCCGGCGAGCCTGCGATCGCCCTGGTGAACTGCCTGGATTACTACAGGAATATATCCGTCCTGCAAAAGGATCCTGACGGGGAGCTGATCCGGCAGCTGGGCTTGCTAAAGGAAGCCCGGGATGACCTGGAAGTCCGCCTGCTGATGCCTGAGGGGAAAAACACCGACCAGGATATCCTCGTCGAGCTCATGAGCCGCGGCTTCTATGATTTCTGGTTCCTCACCGCCCTGCGCCGGCCCCTCCTTCTGGAAATACTGGAGACGAAAAGGGATTTCCGGGAGATCGAGGCTTATCTGAGCCGGCTCCCGCCTCCCGCGCCACGGGGAGAAGGGGGGCAGGCGGTAGGGAAATGGATGGAGAAGTACCTGCCTTCGCTCAAGCCGGAGCTTTACTTGCCGCTTCTGAAGAAGGCGGCGCCGGCGCTGCCGGGAAGCTTGCGGGGGTTGCTCGCCGGAGCCGGGATCGGGGCTGCGGTCGAGGGGGGCAGGGGCAGACGACGGGGCTCCATGCCGCCGGATACGGGCTGGACGGACGATGGGGCGCCGGATGCCGGCCGGGCAGGCGCGGGGTATGCCGGCGAAGGCGTGCCGGAAGCGGGATGGGCAGGCGTGAGGTTTACCGGCGAAGGCATGCCGGATGGGGAGACGGAGCCCTGGAGCGACTACGCTTCAGGGGCGGAGACCCAGTCCGGGTATGCCGGGAGAGCGAATGGGGCTGCCGATGCCGACTATGGCGTGGATTTCTATGCCCCGGTGAGGAACCTGGCCGGCAAGGCCGATAAGCTGAGGCAGCGCATCAAAGGGATCAAACCGATAAAGCCGCAGCCGGCTGAGGCATTACTTATGGCAGAGGGGCCGCCTGAGGAAGGGAAGCCGCATTCGGAGGAGGGGGCGTCCGGGGTAACCGGGGTGGCCGAGGCGTCCGGGGAAGGGGCCTCGCTTTCGGAGGAGGGGGCGTCCGGGGTAGCCGAGGCGTCCGGGGAAGGGATCTCGCTTGTGGCGGAGAAGCCGTCGGCTGCAGGGCGGAAGGCAAAAGCGGAGAAGCGCCTCAAGGCGGAAAGAGCCGCTAAGCCGGCGAAGCGCCGCAGCGGTAAAGCCCTTGGGAAGTTGCGCAGCCTTACCGGCGGGAAGCGGCGCAGACTGCCCCCCGGCGCCGGGGCTTTGGGCGACAGCGTGCTTTTCTATTCGGAGGAGGATTGCCTCATGCCGTACGCCCTGGCTTTCATGACCGCCGCCTACTTCGCCGGCCGGGGAGGCAAAACTCTACTGGTGGAGCTGCCGGGTAGCGGCTCCAGGCTGGCCGTGGCTCTGGGCTTGAGGCATCCGGAGAAGAATATCTCCGGCGCGCTGCGCGGCTACGGCTCCGGGGAGAGGGGCGACTGGGGCAAGTATTGCTTCAATGGGCTGGAGTTGTTTAACGACCCCAAGGCCTACGATCAGTCGGGATACAGCAAGCGACTGCCCCGCAGCCTGTACTTCCTGCCGGACGATCATGCGGAAGAGGCCCTTTACCCCCATTGCGACGGCTTTCTGGCTTCTCTGGTCCACTGGGCGATCATGGAAGCGAAATTCACCTCCATCGTCTACGTCGGTTTCGGCAGCCGGGAGGGCCTGTGCTGGAAGAAAGGGCTTGTCTGCAGCCGCAAGGTCATCGCGTTTCCGCCCTGGCCGGGCGGGTTCAACGAAGTCCCCCGCCTGGAGAACGATTGGCATAAAGGCTGCCTGCCGGCCTTCGATGGAAGCTGGGGCGTGAGCTACATTCGGAAAGAGGTGAAGAGCCTTCGGCTGAAAGAATACCTTATCGTGCCGGGGGCCTTGAAGGAAGACTTTATCCAGATGGCGGCTTTCGAAAGGGGAAACGGGGATTACTCCCCGGAAAGCCTGCAATGCCTGGAAGCCCTGTGGGGCTGAGGAAGGAGAGAAACACTGGTGATCACTACGATGTTTTGGTCCTGTACGGGTGTAGACGCCTCGGAACTGTCGTTTCACACCGCGAAACTGTTTTCCGAAGAGGAGAAGACCCTCATCGCCGAACTTCCATGCCTCGGCATACCGCGGCTGGGTTTCGTATGCGGCGCTGTGGATGAAGAGTGGCACACGGAGTCCGCCATCACGGGGTTTGAACAAAACGGGAGCCTGCACTGGGATATGATCCGGCAGGCCGGCAGGCGATTGCACATCCTCGCCGCCAATATCCTCGCCATGCCCGACTACCCCATCGCCGCCAGGGTAAAGGTGGACACGCTTATGGGGTTCATCCCGGCGCTGCAGAAGCTGGCGCAAAGCCAGGACTGCGGGCGGCTTGTGCTGGAGTGCCAGGGGCAGTTAAATAGCCCGATGACTTTTTTCTCGCTGAAAGCGGCGGATCAGGTAGTGATCCCTTTAGGCAAGCCGACGGAGGCGGCGTACGCCCTGGCTTCGGTGCGGCGGCTGATCCATGTCTACCAGCAGCAGCCGGGTAAGTTCCTGCTGGCGGCCCCGGGAAATGTCAAAGCCCTGGAGAGCGCGGCTTTCCCAAAAAGTATGGATAACGAAAGCCTCAAAGGCGTCCGGTTTACGGTCTGGGACAGCAGAAAGCTCAAGTCTGCCTTAGCCGACGGTGATCATGGGCGCGGCAAGGGCGAGGCGGCGCTAGCGCAAGCCGGAGAGGGGGGATCTCCAGATACATGGGACAAGCCGGCTCGTTTGGATAAGCAGAATAAGCAAAATAAACGCGAGAAACGGAACAAGCGTGAGAAGCGGAATAACGCCGCCGTTTACCTCTAAGATATGCTATGCCCACAGCTAAGGCGGCGCTGCCTTGGCTGCCACAAAGGAGTACAGGATGAATCATTACTTCAGCCCATTGGACTATACCGGCCCGGCAAGCGAAGCCGGCTCGTATCAACCGGACGTACAGGGGCCCGGCTCGCCGGGTACCCGGGATACGGGCTTCGAGGAAGCCGTGCGGCTGGTGCGCAACCATCTCAGGGAGAACCATAGCACAGGCCTGGTGTCCGCGGTCATCCACCCCGAAATCAGGGAGTTGATGAAAAGGGAGATACTACACTATCTGGGGGATGCGGGAATCGTTGTGCCCGGTATGGACCAGGGGCAGCTCTTTCGGAAGATACAGGAAGAGATACTATACTACGGACCTATTCAAGGCGCCCTGGACGACCCGGCGGTGACCAACATCGATATCAATAGTTATCAATACGTATATCTTGAGCGGAAGGGGGAAGAGGAGTTCCACCCGGAGATGGGGTTCCGGGACGAGGCCCATCTGGAAGTGATCCTAAATAAGATGCTGATGACGGACGGAAAAGTACTGACGGCAAACGAACCGCATATCGACAGCCTCTTTGAGAAATTCCGCATATGCGCGGTGCTGGGCGCAGGCAGGGGAGGCGTGGCGACGGAAGGCACCTGCGCTTCCATTCGGAAGTTTTCCGAAGATACCATCACGCCAGCCCATCTGGTATCGGGAGGCTCCATCAGCAGTGAGATGGACGAATTCTTCGCCCAGGTACTGCCCTGGTGCAACGCTATCATTGCCGGGGCTACCAACTCCGGCAAGACGACGACAATGATGGCCATGCCCCTGTACTTCTCCCCGGACACACGCATCATCACCATTGAAGACAGCCCCGAGATGATGCTGCGCAGGCGAAGCAGCTATCTGGAATACCACAATATCGTGGCTTTGCAGACGAAAGATCATGAGAACAGGGAAAAGCGCTTCGATATCGCCCGCCTGACCAAGGTTTCCCTGCGGATGCGCCCGGTGAAGGTGATGATCGGCGAGGTAAGGGATTCCCAAGCCTGCAGGCAGGCCCACGAGAGCATGAATACAGGGCACAACACGTATTTCACCATCCATGCCAGCTCGGCGGCAAACGCGGCGGTGAGGATCGTACAGCTGGCGGGGGACGGCTACAATGATGAAGTCATCGCCGCCCAGCTCGCGGACACGGTCGATTTGATCCTTTTTCAGCAGAAGATGGGCAAGAGCCGGATCATCGCCGAGGTGGCGGAGCTCACCGGGTACGAAGGCGCCAGGAAGCCGGTGGTCAGGAGTATATTTCGCTTTGAGCAGACGGGACTCGGGCCCGGGGGCGACGTCCTCGGCAGCCACAGGCGGCTTGCCGGTATATCGGACGGCTTGGCGGAGAAGCTTCATCAGGCTATGGTGGCGCCGGAGTTTATCCGCAGGTGGCAAAGCTAGTACAACGGGGCGCCAGCGTAACGTGGCGCTAATATGTAACACTAGGAGGCGGCTATGTATTCACTGATCAACGCGTCTATATTCAGCGGGTGGCTGGTCCTGGCCCTGACGACACTGCTGAGGGCGGGGGGCAAGCCCGCCGGGAACGGGACCGCCGGGTACTGGTCGAAGGAAGCCGGCAGGATACGAAGGCAGGCGGAGCAAGCCGGGGTGAGCTGGGACGGGAAGGAGACCAGGGCGATCTGGATCATAAGTTTATCCGCCGCCTGCGGTCTGTACTTCCTCACGGGCAACCTACTCCTGTTTGGCGCGGGCTGGCTCCTGATGCTGGTCCTGCCCAGGGTGCTCATCTATGACAGGAAGCATCGCAGGCGCCTGGAAACGCTCACGGCGCTTACCGATTGCCTGCGGCAGCTGCTGGCCCGCCTGCCCGACCAGGGGAGCCTTGCCCGGGCAATGGAGATGGTGGTGGAAAGCGACGGCGGAGGGGAAAACACCCGTATGCTCCGCCAGGTCTTGGAGACCCTCAGGCTGGGTAGCAATGTCAGGGACGCCATCGGCCTCTGGCAGGGCATGGTGCGGATGAGTAAATTCGACCATGTGGCGGAGACGCTCATCCAGGCGAATCAGGACGGATGGACGCCGGCCGCGCTGAAAGCGCTGGAGAAATCCGTAGAGGGGCTGGAAGGGGATATGCGGGCGATACTTGTAGTGGCGCAGAAAGCGGCGGGCCGAAGGAGGCAGCTGTATATGGCGCTGGCTACGTCCTGGAGCTTTCCCTTGATCCTGTCGCTGATGGACACGGGGCAGAAGAACCTTTACTGGTACTCGCTGCCGGGGAGGTTTCTGATGTTCGCTTATATCGCCGTCAGCCTGTACGTGATCGTCAAAGGCCAGGAATATCTGTCCCTGAACGTGGACGAACTATAGAGGAAGGAGGACGCTATGGCTGCGATCCTGTCATATGCCGGGAGGCTCCCGTATCTGCCGCCGCTTCTATGGGCATTGCTCTTATCCTGGCTGGTATATGGCGCCGCGGACTGGTGGAAGGAGAGGAGAAAGCCGTACCGCCAGGTCATTTACGCGACGAAAGGCGCCGCCGCGGGGCCTTCCGGCGGCACGGACAGCCGCGGGCTGAGGCGGGCGGTGTGGTTCATGGGCAAAGGCGCCGGGCTGATGCGCGTCGGGCAATCCTATTGGGACGGGTTGGACAGAAGGCTCGCCCTGATGGGGGAGAAAGCCGCCGGGAAGGAGACGGTGACGATATTGCTCCTGAGAAGCCTGCTGATCTCGCTGCCGGCGCTGGCTCTGCCGCTCTTGTGGGGGGATTGGTGGAAAGCGGGGTTCTACCTGCCGGCGGCCGCTTTCCTCTTCCGCCAGGAGCTGCGAGCCCTGGACAAGAAGTACGCCGCATGGCAGAAGGAGCTGGCGAGGGACATCCCCGGCGTCATGGATCGGATGCGCATCTGCTTTGCCGGCGGGAGGGACTACCTGTCGGCCCTGCGCCAGGCCCAGTCGGGAAGCGGCCCGGCTATGGACAGGGCCCTGAGCCGGCTGATCCACGACATACAGTCCATCGGGTCAGCCGGGGCTTTCCGCCTCTTTGCCGTCAGCTTTGACCTTCCGGCGGTGCAGAAGCTGGCGTCGGCCCTTACTCTGGCGGTGGAGAGCGGGTATGGCGCCGCGGAGGCGTACTTCAACAGTATCGAAGGCGAGCTTGCCGCCCTCAGGCAGGAAGCGGCGGAATCCCTGGTCAGATCCAAGCCGGAAAAGATTTATAAGCTCTATGCCCTCCTCTTTGGATTAGCCGTGGGGGCGCTGGGGCTGAAAGGCTGGGAGATACTGGGCCAGGTGGGAAGGCTATTCACATGAGAATGAAGACATGGACATCGAAATAAGAGGAGGAAATGTTATGAAAATCGAAAGAAAAAGGGTTTACGCGCGCTGCCGCGGGGTCGTATGCGGGCTGTGGGAGAAGGGGGCGGCTTTCGTCAGGGAGGAAAGGGGCGACCTGGTATCGTCCTTGGGCTGGATGGCCATTATGGCCCTGGCGCTGGTACTGATCAAGAGCATCGTTGACGGCGGATTGTCCGGATACGCGAACAATATCTTTTCCCATCTGGACAAGATATTCAACTTGTGACGGACCGATGAGGACCGGGTTTTGGCGCGATAGCTCCGGGGAAGGGCTGATCAGCGGGCTGTATGTCATGTTTGTCCTGGCAATCATCCTTTTTTTGGCAGTGGAGATCGCCTCGTACGGGATGTCGGCGTGGAAACTGTACGGCGCATGCAGCGAAATCATGGAAATGATGAAGGCGGACAACGGCCTGGATATGATTATGGAGCAAAGATTCCGGGAACTGGTCAGGACGCAACGTCTGGAGGAGCTGGATATCCGCCTTGAGGGGACGCCTCAGAAGAGGCAGCGGGGAGACCTACTGGAGCTGAAAGCCGGCGGACGCTACCCCATCCGCAGCCTGCGGCCTTTCGGGAAGGAAATCAGCATACCCATCGGGCTGCGGCTGAGCGGGCTTGCCCACGCGTATATCCGTACGCCTTAAAGCATTGCGGAGAGCCGGTCGGGGTAGCTTACAAAGCCGGGCGATAATGCGGCTCGCGAGGCGGAGATCCATGTTGAATCCAGCTTAGGTTATGCAGCCTTGGGTTATGCAGCCTTGGGTTATGGGCGTAGCTCATCATAGGAGGGGAGAAGGATGAGGGCATTATTTTGGTTATGGGTGGGGTTTCTCCTGGTGTGCCTGGTGACGGACACAGTCTCCTACTGGGTCGTCAGAAGCCGCCTGGGAGAAAGCCTGGAGCTTGCTCTGGACGCGGCTCTGGTCGGCGGGATCGAGGAGGGCGACCTGATCTGGGGCAAGCAGCTGACCAGGGAAGACAGGGCCGGCGTCTGGGCAAGAGAAATCTTTCAGAAAAACATGAAAGGTTCGCTGGAGGGGAAGCTGAGCTTTAGCTTTGAACTGAAGCAGGAAGCGGATCAGATATGGACGGAAGGGCGGGCTAAAGCCGAATTGCCCTATCTGCTGGGCGCCCTGGTCGGCAAAGGCAGCAGAGAAATCGTGATCAATAAGAAGATGGCGTATCAAGGCTTATATAAATGACGGGGCATAGCCCCATGTGGCATGGAAGGAGGGATCGAAGCTGGTCAGGTGGAAACAGGGCGTAGCCGGATTTATCATCAAAGGTTTGATCATATGCGTCAGCTTCCTTGGCGTATTTGCCGTGACTTACCGGCTGAATCAGGAATACATACGGCAAATGGTGGAGATGGTCACGGTAGCGACGGCGAGGTCGGACATGTACCCGGGAGAGACGCTCACGCCGGATAAGCTGGTCATGGCGGAGAAGCCGGTCTTCGGGCTGGGCGGGGACTATGTGCAAGAGCTGGACGAGTTTTTCAGGCAGGGGCCCTGGTATGTGGGGGATGTGGGCTTAGGCGCGGGAGACGTCCTGCGGCCCCACCGGCTGGCCTCGGCCGCCGAGGCGGGCGGGGACTGGCGCTGGGAGTTCGACAGAAGAGAGCATGTCAGGCTGATCGCGGTGGAGACCAGCCTGGTTCGCAGCGGCGGCGACTGGCTTTGGCCGGGGATGCTGGTAGACGCCATGGTCTATATACCGGCGCGGGAAAGCTACGACGACCCCCAGCCCTCCAGGGTCGTCGGCCCGGATGAAGACCCGGCTTTGAGAGGGCTGCTGGTGATCGATAAGAAAAACACCAACGGCATGTCCCTGGGCGGCCAGGCCTTGGAAGACGGCTTTGGCAGAGACCTTCTGCCGGCAGTGGTGACCCTGATGCTGGACGAGGGCGATATGGAGAGGATCAAGGCGCTCATCCGCTACAACGAAGAAGGCAGGATATACTTCTCGCCGACAAACCGTTAACGATAGCCGGGGCAACGCCGCTCGAGATAATACACTTGTATACTCGTAGCTCACCCGAATAAAGGAGTATTGCGTGCTTTTTGGAAAAATCATCCTGGGGGGATTGCTGCTGGCGGGGGCCGGTACGGACCTCGCCCGGCGGCGCATCCCGAATACGTTGATCTGCATCGGTTTAAGCGCGTTTGCTGTCGCTGCCCTCCTGCTGCTGATCCGGGGCGATACCGCCTCCCTGACGGGCTGCCTGGGGGCGGGCGCCCTGGCCTTCGCCATCCACCTGGCGCCCTGGTTTATGCGGGGGATGGGGGCGGGAGACGTGAAGCTGGCGCTGGTCATAGGATTGCTGTCGGGCTGGGAGGACTGGACCGGCTTCCTGGGCATGTACTGCGCCGTGCTCCTTGCCGCTTCCGGCATACTGCTCATCCTGGTGAGGAAGAAGCCGAAAGCCTTACCCCTGGCGCCGTTTATGGCGGCAGCCTGGTATCTGCATCATCTGGCGCGTCTGCTTGCCCGGCTATAGTTCGGGGGGTAAGGAGCCCAAAGCGTGGCAATTTGTAAGCGATGGATTGAACGGCTTCGTCTACCAGATAAGGAATCGCAAATTTGGCAAATCCGTGGGTGCGACATGGACGTCGCGCCAGACGGAACGCGACACGAAGTCGCGTTGTAGTCGTCAGGATTTGCATCGAACGATTGCTATATCTGGTCGAAGCTGTGAACCATCGTGGCAAATGGGCGCGCTTTGGGCTCCTTGCCCCCAGAACCGAACTTCATCCGGCTTTGAACAGACGTGGGCGGCGGGATAGGCGTGGTTTTCCTACATTGGATGTGATATACTGAAGCTACGCTTCGAAATCAATCCCGAAGCACACTGAGGAGGGATATCCGATGACGAGTAGACAAGCCCTTATCCCGGTCGCGTTGCTGCTGGCCATAGTATTACCGGCTGGCGTTTTATCAGCGTCCACGTACAATGACGTCATAAATATGTCCGGCGGTAGGGCCGGATACTCCACGGCTATACTCAGCGACCCCGACCGGGTACCGATGCTGATGATACAGCCCGACGGCGGCACGCTGCTCGATGATTTCAGCTTCGAGCTGCACCTGAACGGTGCGCATTGGGACTTAGACGGATACAGCCGGCATGGGATAGAGAACTATGGCGCTGTGGATGAGGAAGGGGCGTTTACGCCGGATATGTCCAGGGACGGGTATCTTTCCTGGCGCCGCTTCCCCGAAGGGGCCCGATACAGCATGAAGCCCGGCAAGAAAGATAACATCATGATCGTGACGCTGCTCCCGGACTACCCCGTATCCCCCTATGAGGCGATCTATATACCATTGCTGGCGGAGATCACCGGGGATCGGGCTTACGTAGAGATCTATGACCCGGGCTGGAGCGGCCTGACCGACGGGTTCTACTTCTTCTCCGGAGGCGGCTGGATCACCAGCCAGGTCAGGCACGGCGCGGCGGTCGAATTCTCCGGGACGGCAGCCTTGCCGGATATCACGATAAACGAGCTCATCCGCAACGGCATGACGGGGGGGCTCATGACCTTGACCGCTCCAGGCGGATACCGATGGGCCAACATCGACGAGATACGCCTCGCCGGCAGAAATATGGCCGGGGCCGAGCTTGCCGGGGCGTCTTATGGCAAAGGAAAGGAAGGCGCCCCCGACAACTTGTCGGTGCTCAACCTCGATCTAAGCATGAGCCTGCCCCCTGAGGAAGGGGTCAGGACATTCATTCTCAAAAATCTCCAGATAGCGCCGGAGCCGGACAACAGCGAATACGGGCCGGTAGCGATAACTTTGTCCGGATGCAACATGGAGAAGGAGACGGCAGTCGTGGCGTACAGGGTGGAAGGCAGCGGAACCGACGGGGGAAGCGCCCCGACGGAGGAAACCGCGGAGAAGGCCGGGACCATGCCCGTCGTGCTGACTATCGGCAGCATGGAGATGAAAGCAGGGGATGACACGATCGTCATGGACACGGCGCCTTACATCGAAGACGGCTACACGATGATACCGGTGAGCTTTGCCGCCCGGGCCCTGGGCCTTGCCGACGACGGCGTCGTCTGGGACGGGGAGGCGCGGACCGTCACGCTCCGTTTGCCCGAGGGCGAAGCCATATTGTCCGTAGGCAGCGACCAGCTGACGAAAAATGGCGTCACCGTGACGATACCGAAGGCGCCGGCGATCAAGGATGGCAGGACGTTTCTGCCTTTCCGGGTGCTGGGGGAGCAGATACTGGGGGTCGGCGTCGAATGGGACGGGGAGGCCGGGACGGCGACTTTCCGTTGAGCGGCTTCATAGACGAATAGTTGTCGCGGAGTACAGATCATCGAAGGAAACGGAGGGGCTGACGAAATGGAAGAAATCGTAAAACAACACATGGCTATCCTTGGCCAACGTACAGTGGACGCCCTGGTGAAAAAAGGCTACCTGGCGGAATATCTGCCTGACGAAGCCGCCATGAGGGAGCGCTTGATAGGGCTGATCCCGGATAAGGCCTCGGTGGGCTTCGGCGGCTCGATGACCATACGGCATATGGATATCAAGGGGGAGCTGGAGAAGAAGGGCTGCGCCCTCTACGACCACAACGCCGCGGCGGACGCGGCGCAAGCCGAAGAATTCCGACGCAAGCAGCTTAGCTGCGATGTATTCCTTTCCAGCACAAACGCCGTCACCATGGACGGGAAGCTGTACAATGTAGACGGAAAGGGCAACCGGGTAGCGGCTATGATATACGGGCCGGGGGAAGTCATCATCGCGGCGGGGGTCAACAAGATCGTCCCCGACCTAGAGGCGGCAGTGGAACGGGTGAACGGCTACGCTTCGCCGATGAATAACTTGCGGTTCAATTCGGATAACCCCTGCGCGAAAACCGGCGTATGCGCCGATTGCGACAGCCCGAAGCGTATATGCAATATCGCCACGATCCTGCATCGCTGCCCTTCCGGTGCGAAGATACGCGTGCTGCTGGCAGGGGAATCATTGGGCTTTTAGATGACGGCTGAAAAAAACATCGCCGATAAGCAAAAGAAGCGCCGGCAGGCCTTAGCCCTCGCCGCCGCTTTCCTGTGCGCCGCCCTGCTTTTCTACACGGCTCTGGGCGGCGCGCTCTCCGGCTCTCTGGGGCAGACCTTAGAGGGCCCGCTTCCCGACGGGGCCCAGGGTCCGGCTGCCGCGAGAAGCATGGGCAAAGCGCTTCGGCCGAAGCCTGTCCCGCCGGACTGGGAGTTTACCATCATCTCCACCGGGGACGTCATGATGCACAGCCCCCAGACGAAGGCAGGATATGACCCTTCGGATAAGAGTTATGATTTTGCCTTTATGTTTGAGCATGTGGCGCCTATCCTCCGGGAGGGCGATCTGGTCATCGGCAATCTGGAGACGCCCCTGGCGGGGGAGGCAAACGGCGGGTACACCGGTTACCCTATGTTCAACGCCCCGGAGATACTGGCGCGAAACCTGAAGGACGCGGGCTTCACTCTGGTCAGTACCGCAAACAACCACAGCCTGGACCGGCGGTATACGGGGCTCTGCGCTACCCTGGATCATCTGGACGAAGCAGGCCTCCTGCACACGGGTACATTCCGGACGCCGGAAGAGCGGGGCAGGATAGCGAAAACCAAGGTTAAGGGCGTAAGCGTAGCTTTCATCGCCGCGACCTACGGCACAAACGGCTTGACCCTGCCGGCCGAGCACGGGTACGCGGTCAACTACATCGACAGAGACCGGCTTCTGGACGATATAAGCCGGGCGCGCCGGGAAGGGGCCCGGTATGTGATCGTAATGCTCCACTGGGGCCTGGAGTACCAGACGAAGCCAAATCAGGAGCAGACCGGCCTTGCATTGGAGCTCCTTAAAGGGGGAGCGGATCTGATCCTGGGCAATCATCCCCATGTGCTGCAAAAAGGCGAAGCCGTCCATCCCCAGGAGCTGTTCGGCGAAGGGGCGGACGCGAAAGATGAAAAAACCAGGTTTGTCATGTACTCCCAGGGGAACTTCATATCGAATCAGGAAGGCATGGACAGGAACGTCAGCATCCTGCTGAAGCTGACCATAGGCGTGGACGGCGCCACGGGGGAGACTTACTTCAAGGAAGCCGGATACATCCCCATCTACACCCAGAAGCGAAATCCCCAGGGCGCCTCACGCCATACGGTGTGGCCCCTGGAGCTGGCCCTGGCCGACCTTGAGGGAGGCGGCGGGGCATTTGGCGCCGGAGACAGGGCGATCCTCCCGAAAGCCTGGGACTACGCCGTAAAGAGCCAGCCCGACCTGGATCTGCTTAAGGTGGCGGAGCATAGTGGTAGCCCGGAAGCATCGGACTGGCAAGACTGAGCCTGGTAAGGCGACATTGCGGCGCAGTGGCTATGACACGAAGTAGCAGCTATAGCCCATTTGCCGGGCGATGCCTGAACAGCCATGATTTCTTCTCTTGTTTCGTATTTCCTGCTTTAATACCGCAGGTTGTTATGGTAAAATATATTTAGTAGAAAACAATTTTTGCGCTGGGGGGATTTAAATGGAACAAAATAATGAACCAATCAACGCGGCAAATCGAATGACCATATCATCGGACGGGCTGCGGGCGGAACTGATCATTTCGGCGCCGCAAAACGGCGGCTCCCCCCCGACTGAGGAAAAAATACGGGCTTCCCTGGAGATCCAGGGCGTGACCTACGGCGTAGACGAAGAGATGATCGGCAGAATTGTGGAGAACCCCCAATACGACTTCCCGTATATCATGGCCAGGGGGCTTGAGCCCATCGACGGGACGCCTTCCATACTCGAATATAAAATCCAACTGGGCAAGGATATCAAGCCGAAAGAGAACCCGGACGGCTCCGTGGACTATAAGGATCTGGGCCTGATCCAAAACGTCAAAGAGAACCAGGTGCTGTGTGTCAAGACCCCCGCCGGGGAGGGGACGCCGGGCTACAATGTGCTTGGCGTGCTTCTGAAGCCCAGGCCGGGGCGGGACGACCCCCTGCCTATGGGGAAAAACACCAAACTCACGGAGGACCAGCTTCAGCTTATGGCCGCCTGCGACGGCGAGGTGGATCTGGTGGGCAACAAGCTCCATGTATTAAACACCTATACGGTGAACGGCGACGTCAGCAACGCCACCGGCAATATCAACTTCGTCGGCAATCTGCTCATTTACGGCAACGTCCTTACCGGATTCAGCATCCAGGCGGACGGAAACATTACCGTGAACGGCAGCGTGGAGGACGCCAACGTCAGCGCCGGGGGCAATATCGTGATCAAGGAAGGCATCCACGGCGGCGGGCAGGACAGCAGCCAGGGCGTGGTGCAGGCCGGGGGTTTCGTTAAATCCAAGTACATCCAATCCGCCATCGTCAGGGCCGGGGGGGATATCGAGTCCACCTATATCCAGCATTCCAACGTGCAGAGCATGACCAACGTGACCGCCATGGGCACAAAGGGCACTCTGACGGGGGGGCGCGTGGTAGCCCGCAACAATATCACCGCCGCTTTTATCGGCGGCAGGAACAGCGCCGTGCCGACCACCCTGGAGGTAGGCAACAATCCCGCCACGGTGGAGAAGTACCACCGGCTGGAAAAGGAGCTGGAGACGATTGAAAGCCAGATGAGCTCCCTCAAACCGGCCATCGCCATGCTGGAAGGGCTCGAGCAGGAGGGCAAGCTCTCTGAAGAAAGGCTGGATACGTTAAATCAGGCACGGACCGCGTATCAGACCCTGGGGGACAATATGGCCGTCCAGCAGAAAGAGCTGGAGGCAGTGAAAGAGGAAATGGCTTCCCTGGGGTACGGATCCATCAACGCCAAGCAGTCCATCTTCCCCGGAGTCCGGGTGGTCATCGGGTCCGAGCAGATATTGCTGGAACGCCAATATGACTTCACGTCTTTCGTCCGGGGCGGCGACGGCATATCCTCTGTGCCGTATCAGGCATAAAAAAATCGGGATGACAGGATTTGAACCTGCGGCCTCCTCGTCCCGAACGAGGCGCGCTACCAAACTGCGCTACATCCCGATGCTTACCCGATATAGTTACCCAACCATTATAGCGGCGATAATATCAATAGTCAAGTGAACGATCAGCAATGGGGCAACATCGATTGGAGCAAAGCGGCGATGACAGAACGTGACAGTAAGGACGGACGCTATATCGAAGCCATGGAAGACCTGACCCAGGCCATCCGCCGCATACGGGAGCGGTATCTGGACGAGGGCTTGGCGTCCGAGTACCAGTCCCAGAGGCTGCGCTTCCGCCAGTTTGAGGAGATGGCCGCCACCGAACGCCGCCTGATCGAAGAGATAAGCCCGCCCTGCAGGCTGGTTCTTGAGCACTTGTCCACATTCCTGGATCAGCCGGACCGCAGCGTCGGTATACGCTACGGGCAAAGCAGCTACACGAACGGCGACTATCTGGGTTACGCCATCAACGAATGGGGGCATGTGACGCTGAAGGTGGGCAACTGCCGGATCACCTGGAGGGACGACGAATATCAGTATATGTTCTACGCGGACAAGGCCGTACTGCGCGCGTATGATATACAGAAGCCGGAGATATCCATATCGTTCAATTTTTCCCTGAAGTACAGCAAGCTCCTTGAGGAGTTCCGGGATGTGCCCGGCCATCCCCAGACGGCTTACTACCAGCCCGACTTGTTCGAGGGTAATCATTCATGACCGGATTTGCCCACCTTCACACCCATACCTGCTATAGCTTGCTGGACGGGGTCTGCCGGATACCGGAACTCCTGGGCAGGGTGAAGGAGCTGGGTATGGACTCTTTGGCGATCACCGACCATGGCGTCATGTACGGCGTCGTGGAATTCTATAAGGAAGCCCTGAAGGCCGGCATACATCCGGTCATCGGCTGCGAGCTTTACGTAGCGCCCCGGAGCCGCTGGGACAAAGTACCCGGGCTGGACGAAAAGCCCTACCACCTTGTCCTGCTGGCGGAGAATCAGACCGGTTATCAGAATCTCATCAAGATGGTATCCCGCGGTTGGATGGAAGGCTTCTACTACAAGCCCCGGGTGGATATGGAGCTCCTGGAAGCGAACGCGGAAGGCCTGATCGCGCTGTCGGCCTGCCTTGCCGGGCACACGCCCGGCTTACTTGCCGCGGGGAAGTATGATGAAGCGAAATCCACTGCCCTCGCTTATGAAGCTATCTTTGGCCGGGGCAACTTTTATCTTGAGCTGCAAGACCACGGGCTGGAGGATCAGACGCGGATCAACGCCGGGTTGATACGCCTGCATGAGGAAACCGGCATCCCCCTGGCGGCGACCAATGATCTGCATTACATCAAAAGAGAGGACGCTTACGTCCAGGACGTACTCCTCTGCATACAGACAGGGAAAACGCTCAGCGACGCCGACCGGATGCAATTTGAGACCCAGGAGTTCTATGTGAAAAGCCCGGATGAAATGGCGCTGCTGTTCGGGGATTATCCGGAGGCCTTGTCCAATACCGTGGAGATCGCCCGCCGCTGCCGGGTGGAGATGGAATTTGACCATTATCATCTGCCGGCGTACCCCCTCCCCCCGGGGGAGCCGGATGAAGCGGCTTATCTGAAGAAGCTATGCGAAAGCGGCCTGGAAGAGCGCTACCCTGGCAGGGCGGACAGTAAGGGGGACAACGGCGTCACCCCCCGGGAGCGCCTGGATTATGAGCTGTCCGTCATTGGCAACATGGGCTTCCCGGGATACTTCCTGATCGTCTGGGATTTCATCCGCTTCGCCCGGGAGCAGGGCATATATGTGGGGCCCGGCAGAGGGTCGGCGGCGGGAAGCATCGTGGCCTATAGCCTGGGGATCACCAATATCGACCCCCTGGCTTATGATTTGCTCTTTGAGCGCTTTCTCAATCCCGACCGTATCAGTATGCCGGACATCGACATCGACGTCTGCTACCTCCGCCGGGGGGAGGTCATCGAGTATGTGATCGGGCGCTACGGGCGGGATAAGGTAAGCCAGGTGATCACTTTCGGCACCATGGCGGCGAAAGCGGCTATCCGGGACGCGGGCAGGGCCATGGGCGTCCCCCTCGCCGTGGTGGATAAGACAGCCAAGCTTGTCCCCTTCGAGCTCAACATCACTTTAGACCGTGCTCTGCAGCTGTCCCGGGAGCTCAGGGAGCTTTCGGCAGGGGACGAGCAGATATCCGGGCTCATCAGTATGGCGAAGTCCATCGAAGGCCTTCCCCGCCACAGCGGCGTCCACGCGGCCGGGCTGGTCATCTCCGGGCGGCCCCTGGAGACTTTGCTGCCCTTGCAGCGGTCCGCCGACGGGCTGCCCTGCACGCAATTTGAGAAAGATACCGTGGAATCCATCGGGTTGCTTAAGATGGATCTCCTTGGCCTCCGTACGCTGACGGTCATCGGCGATGCTACTGAGCTGATCCGCCAAAGCCGTGGGGAGGACTTGGACATCGACCGTATCCCCCTGGATGATGAAGCCACGTATAAGCTCCTGGCGGAAGGGGACACCATCGGTGTATTTCAACTGGAAAGCGAAGGGCTGCGACAGATCATACGGGAGCTGAAGCCGGAGCGCTTCGACGACATCGTCGCCATGGTAGCCTTGTACAGGCCCGGCCCCCTGGGCAGCGGCATGGTGGAGGATTTCATCAACCGCCGCCACGGCAAGGTGCCCAACGATTATCTGCATCCCATGCTGGAGCCCATACTGGAGACCACATACGGGGTGATCCTGTACCAGGAGCAGGTGATGCGCATCGCCGGGGACATGGGGGGGCTTACCCTGGGAGAGGCCGACCAGCTGCGGCGGGCTATGGGCAAGAAGAAGCCGGAAGTACTGGCGGCTTACCGCCAGACCTTCGTGGACGGGGCGGCGGCGAAGGGCGTAGCCGGGGATACGGCTATGAAAATATTTGAATTGATGGAATATTTCTCCGGATATGGCTTCAATAAAAGCCATTCGGCGGCTTACGCTCTGCTGGCTTACCAGACGGCGTGGCTGAAGGCGCATTATCCGGTGGAGTTCATGGCTGCCCTTCTCTCCAGCGTTATGGAGACGAAAAACAGGGTACCTTTCTATATCAACGAATGCAGGCAAAGGGGAATAAAGATACTCGGGCCCGACGTGAACGAGAGCCGCTCCGGCTTCAGCGTCAGCGGCGGAGCTATCCGCTTCGGCTTGGCGGCGATCAAGCAGGTAGGCGATCCCGCGATCCGGGGGATACTTGAGGAAAGGGAAAACGGCGCCTATACGAGCCTGGAGAGCTTTTGCCGCCGGGTGGATCTGACCGGCATCAACCGGAGGGCCATGGAGAACCTGATCTGGGCCGGGGCTTTCGCTTCCGTCCCGGGGCACAGGGCGCAGCTGCTGACCGTGCTGCCGATGGTGATGGATACGGCGATGGCGTGGCAGAAGGACAGGGCGGGCAATCAGATATCCCTCTTCGACATCGCGCCGGAGATCCGCCCGGAGCACGATACCGTGATCCTGCCGGAGCGGGAGGAAATCGACCAGAAGACCCTGCTGACCAAGGAGAACGAGGTCATGGGCCTGTATCTGTCGGGGCATCCGCTGACGCCTTATCTGAGCCGGGTGGAGCCAAAGGTCAGCCACCACATCGACGACCTTGCCGACCAGGAGGATCTTCCGGTAGTGGTAGGCGGCGTCGTCAGCCAGTACAGGCGTTCGGTGACGAAGCGGGGGCAGATGATGGCGAGCTTCCGGCTGGAAGACATGACCGGCAGCGTGGAAGTACTGGTGTTCCCCAAGCTATATGATTCCATCGGCGCCGGCATAACCAACGACCAGGCGATGATCGTGGAGGGGCGCTATCAGGGGCAGGAGGAGCAGCCTAAGCTGTTTTTAAATAGAATGGAAGCCCTGGGCGACGGGGCTTTTGCCGGAGGCGTCGGCGACGCGGTGGGCGCCGGGGATGGCGCCGTCGGCAGAGGGGGCTCGCGAGTGGATGGCGCCGCTTATGAAGAAGCCAGCGCGGGGCGCTCCGGCGGCGGCGGGACAGGGGCGGCCCCGGGGGAGAGGCTTCCCCCCTGGGTGACGGAGGACGTAGACCGGATGGGCGCCATGAGGGAGCCCGCTGAGACGCGCCAGCTTTGGCTGTCCCTGCCCGGCATGGACGACGAAGCCGGCGGCGGGATCCTGGGGGGCATACGCACCGCCCTGGACGTGCACCGGGGAGGGATACCGGTATTCCTTTACTACGCGAAGGAGAAGAAAGCCGAAGCCGGCAGGACGCTGCCCGGGGCGGACGGCAGCGAGGCCCTGATGACGTCCCTGCGTGAGCTGCTGGGGGAGAGCAAGGTCGTTCTGCAGGAAAAACATCAGGCATAAAAAGCGAAAGAGGCGGAAGTCGCGCAGGATATTTCGTTTCTGACAAGACAGCAGTGGCTTGCAGCCAATCGAGATGGGGCTTGCGCCCACTCTCTTGGGCAAGCTGTGCATGGGTTCTGTTTACCAAATCAAAGATTTGGACAGAGCCTCAAGCAACGAAAGCCGCTCGGGAGTGTACCACAGAAGGTACATGACCGAGCCGGCTGAGGAAGCGGGCGCTGTCAGAAGCGAAAGAGACAAGCGAGAGGAGGAAGGATATGAGTAAAGCTATATATCCAGGCAGCTTTGACCCGGTGACCGTAGGGCATCTGCACATCGCGGAGAGGGCCTGCCGATTATTTGACCAGGTCATCATTGCGGTTGCCGACCAAAACTACAAAAACTCATTATTTGACCTGGAGGAGCGCAAAGCCTTCATCGCCGACGCGGTGGCCCATCTGCCCAACTGCTCCATCGACGTGTATAGCGCCCTCACTGTGGATTTCGCGAAAAAACACGGGGCGAACGCCATCATACGCGGGCTGCGGGCTATATCGGACTACGAATACGAGATGCAGATCGCTACCATCAACAAGTACCTGGACGACAGCATCGAGACGGTATTTCTATTATCGGGCCCGGAGTACTCCTTCATCAGCTCTTCCATGATCAAGCAAGTGGGCAGGACGGGGGCCAAAATCACCGGGCTTGTCACGCCCATGGTGGAGGAAGCTATCAAAAACAGGTTGTTTGGGACAAGCGAAAGCAGCTTTTAGTAGCTTGCGGATCAACGCAGAAGAGGCGGGATGATATGGCTTACCAATCAAGGCTTCAAGACCCGATGATAGACGATTTATTTCACGCCTTCCTGCTTCTGGAGGATCAGGAGGAGTGCTACCGCTTTTTCGAAGACCTCTGCACCGTGGGGGAGCTCAAGGCGATGGCCCAGCGCTGGCGCGTAGTGAAAATGCTTACGGAAAACCATACTTACTCCGATATCATACAGGAGACCGGGGTCAGCACGGCTACCATCAGCCGGGTGAAGAAATGCCTTCACTACGGGGCGGACGGATACAGCCGGATACTGGAGCGTTATAAGCAAAATGATTGACGTTGGGCAGTATAACGCATTACGGGACGAGATCCGCAATATGATTTTGTCCCGTTTAAACGCAGGGCAACGGCTCGCGGTGGAAACCGGGCGCGGGCCTGTGTTATGCCTGGCAGGGGCGGGAAGCGGCAAGACGACGGCCATGGTCTACCGTATCCTCCATCTGCTCGCTTTCGGGCCGGACTACGACCCGGGCTACCCGCCGCCGGACTGGGCGGGGGAAGAGGAGCTGGCGTACCTTGCCCGTTTCCTGACGGAGCAGGGCAAGTCGGGAGAGAGGCCCGTGCTTTCCCGGCAGCTATTGTCCCTCATCGGCGGGCAGGGCGTGCCCATGTACGACATCCTGGCGATCACATTCACCAACAAAGCCGCCCGGGAGATGCGGGAAAGGCTGGAAGCCTTACTGGGCGAGGCTTTGGGGGATATGTGGGTCATGACCTTCCACAGCGCCTGCCTGCGGATACTAAAGCGGGAGAGCAGATACCTGGAAGGGTACCAGGATGATTTTTCCATCTATGACGCAGGCGACCAGGAGCAGGTCATCAAGGAGATACTTCGGGGCTTGAGGCTTGACGACAAGGAGCACCACCCCAAGGCTTACCTGAGCTGGATCAGCAACCAGAAGAGCGCCATGAAGCTCCCGCCGGTGGACTATGCCCCGCCTTCCGAGGATAAAGAGCACATGCTGCCCCTGGTCTACGCCCGGTACCAGCAGAGCCTGGTCAGAAACAACGCCATGGATTTTGACGACCTGCTGCTGCAGACGGCCATCCTCTTCCGGCGCCACCCTGAGTGTTTGGAGAAGTACAGAAAAAGGTTCCGCTACATCATGGTAGACGAGTATCAGGATACGAACCACATCCAGTACCGCCTGGTCAAGATGCTTGCCGAAGAGCATGGCAATATATGCGTGGTGGGGGACGACGACCAGTCCATCTACAGCTTCCGGCAGGCGGATATCCGCAACATACTGGACTTCGAGCGGGACTTCCCCGGCGCCACGGTGATACGGGTAGAGCAGAACTACCGGTCTACGGGGCATATACTGGACGCGGCCAACCAGCTTGTGGCGAACAATAGGGAGCGCAAGGAAAAGAAGCTCTGGACGGAGAAGGAGAAGGGGGATAAGCTGTACTGCTACCGCGCCTCCGACGACAAGGACGAGGCGAGGTTCGTATGCAGCCGCATACAGATGACCCGTGAGAGGGGCGGCAAATTCAGCGACCATGCCGTACTGATGCGTACCAACGCCCAGTCCCGGCAGCTGGAAGAATGGTTCGCCGCCTGCCGCATCCCCTATGTGGTCATCGGCGGCATAAGATTCTACGAACGCAGGGAGATCAAGGACATATTGGCCTACCTGAAGCTCATCGCCAACCCCGAAGACCAGGTGGCTTTCCGGCGTGTTGTAAACCTTCCCAGGCGGGGGATAGGCGACGCTACCGTAAACCGCGTCGTCGCCCATAGCCTGGAGAGGGGCATGGGTCTGGCGGAAGCGTTGTCCGACCGGGAGGGCTTGGGCCTTCCCCCGAGGGCGGACAGGTCCCTGGAGGAGTTCCGGCTGCTATATGCCAAGCTACGGGAACTGGCCGCGGTGGAAAACGTCGGGCAGCTTAGCAGGAGCATCCTGATGGAAAGCGGTTACCGGCGGATGCTCCAGGAGGCAGAAACCTTGGAAAACAGGGATAGGCTGGCGAACCTCCAGGAGTTCCTGAATAAAGCGGACGATTATGACCGGACGGCGGCGGGCTCCCTGGCTGAGTTCCTGGGGGAGATATCCCTCATCACCGACATGGATCTGGCGGAGGACGAGGAGCAGAAAGGCGCGGTCCAGATCATGACCATGCATATGGCGAAAGGGCTGGAGTTCCCCCAGGTCTTCATGGTGGGGATGGAGGAGAGAGTGTTTCCCCACTTCCGCTCCGTCACCGACAGCGAGATCGAGGAAGAGCGGCGCCTGTGTTATGTAGCCATGACCAGGGCCAAGGAGAAGCTGTATCTCTCCTGGGCTTCCCGGCGCAACCAGTACGGCAGCTATGCCGAACAACTGCCCTCCCGCTTCCTGAGGGAGATACCGGAGTACCTGATGGAAGAGTATCCCCAGGGCGGCAGGGGCGCGTCAGGCATGAGCGGCAGAAGGGCCGGGTACGACGCGCCCGGGGCATCCGCCGGAAGCGGCAGCGGCGCCGGAAGCAAATGGGGCAGCGGGCTCGCGGGGGGCGCTGAGGGCAAGGCAGCGGCGCCCCCGGGCCGGGTCGAAGCGTATAAAGCCGGGGACAAGATACTCCATCAGCGCTGGGGGCCGGGGGTAGTCGTGGGCTCGAAGGGCGCCGGCGCGGGGCTGATCTATACCGTGGCTTTCCCCGACAAAGGCTTGCGGGACCTGCAGGCGGACATCGCCCCGATCAGCAGGCTGGAGTAGAATGAACGAAGCGTGGGGGCGAGGCGCTGAGACTAGGTGCTGAGACTAGGCGCTGAGACGAGGCGACGGGCAAAAGGCATGGGATAAGGGACGGGGTATGGGTATGGAGGATAAGTCAAGCCGGATGAAGGAACTGGCGGAGCGCCTGAACCAATACGCTTACGCCTACTACACCAGGGACGACCCCCTGGTCTCGGATAAAGAATACGACCGCCTCTACCGGGAACTGGAAGATATGGAGAAGGAGACCGGGCTGGTATTGCCCCAATCGCCCACGCGGCGGGTGGGCGATAAGGTGCTGCCCGGCTTTACGAAGCACACGCATCTCGCGCCATTGTGGAGCTTGGACAAGGCGCGGACGCCGGAGGAGCTCCGGGAGTGGGAAGACCGCAATGCCAGGCTCCTGGCCGAGTCGGGGTGGGCAAGGGAGGACTTCGCTTATATCGTCACCATGAAGTTTGACGGCATGACCGTGAATCTGACGTATGAAGCGGGCAACCTGGCCCATGGCGCTACCAGGGGCACCGGCGTCACCGGGGAGGAGATATTACCTCAGCTGCTGACCATACCGGGCATACCGGTGGAAGTCGGCGATCCCGCCGCCATGGAGGTGCGGGGCGAAGCGATCATGACCAGGGAAGCCTTCGACTTATACAACGCGGAGGCGAAAACCCCTTTGAAGAATCTCCGAAACGGCGCGGCGGGGGCTTTGCGGAACCTGGACGTCGGGGAAACCAGGCGGCGGCGGCTCACCGTGTACTTCTATGATATCGGCTACTGGGACGGCGCGCCCTTTCAGACCTACGGGGAAGAATTCGCCTGGCTGGAAGGGCAAGGCTTCCCCCTCCATCCTTATCGCCGCCGATGCGAGACTTTAGAAGACGCGCTGCAGGCGGTGGAGGAGATACTGAGCCTCCGGGATAGTTTAAACTTCGACATCGACGGCGCGGTGATCGCCGTCGATGACCTCGCCCAGAGGGAAGCGCTGGGCTTCACGTCGAAGTTCCCCCGCTGGGCTATCGCGTATAAGTTTGAAGCCCTGGAAGAGACGACCCGGCTCCTGGCTGTGGAGTGGAATGTGGGGCGCACGGGTAAGGTGACGCCTACGGCTATACTGGAGCCGGTGGAGCTGGCGGGGGTCACCGTAAGCCGGGCTACGCTAAATAATCTCGACGACATACGCCGCAAGGGCGTCAGCCTTGGCGCCGCGGTGTGGATACGGCGGTCAAACGACGTCATCCCGGAGATACTGGGGGTGGCGCGGGAAGAAGGAGCCGGACCGGCAGGCGCCCCCATCGAGGCGCCGGACCGCTGCCCCCAATGCGGCAGCGGACTGGTTCGGGAGGGGGTACATATATACTGCCCCAACGCCATCGGCTGCAAACCGCAGATGGTGAAGGCCATGGCTCATTACGCCGGGCGTGAGGCGATGAATATCGAAGGCTTTAGCGGGATGACGGCGGATCAGCTTTTTGAGGCATTGGATCTCCGGGGCGTGGATCAGCTTTACACGCTTACCAAGGAGCAGCTCATAGGCCTGAATAAATTCAAGGACAAGAAAGCGGACAATCTGCTGGCCGCTATAGAGAAGAGCAAGGCCTGCGGCCTGGACTCGTTCATATTTGGCCTGGGCATACCCCATGTGGGGAAGAGGACGGCCCAGGATCTGGCTTCCGCCTTTGGCAGCTTGGAGACCCTCGCCGCCGCGGAACCGGAAGAGCTGGTAGCGGTACCTGATGTGGGGGGGATCACCGCCGAGGCAGTGTTTCGCTTCTTCCGGGACGAGTCTATACGCAAGGTGATCGGGCGGCTTATGCAGGCGGGGGTCAGGCCCGTCCACGAAGCTGGGGGGCCGGGCGGCGGAGCCGGGCAGGGCGGCGGAGGCCCCTTCGCGGGGAAGTACGCCGTCGCCACCGGGACTCTGCAAGGCTACAGCCGCAGGGAAATCGAGGCGAAGCTGAAAAGCCTCGGCGCCATACCCCAGGACAACGTCACGAAGAGCACGGACTATGTGATCGCGGGGGACAAGGCCGGCGCAAAGCTGGATAAGGCCCGGGCCCAGCGAGAGGAGACCGGCAGGCCGACGATACTGACGGAAGAAGAATTTCGCCAAATGCTTGACGAACCGCGGGATATTGAATAGTATAGAGCGATAATAACGAATAAAACCAGGAGGCATTCATCAATGCTTGCGATTATTGTGGGCGGCGGCACCCTTGGCTATTCCCTGGCCGAGCTCCTCTCCAGGGAAAACTACGACGTCACGGTGGTTGAGATCAAAGAAGCGAACGCCGATACCCTCCGGGAAAGGCTGGATATCCGCGTAGTCCAGGGGAACGGGGCGAGCATAGCCGTACTGGAGCGCGCGGGGGTGTCTGAAGCGGGCTTGCTCCTGGCCGTGACCGGCTCCGACGAGGTAAACATGGTAGCCTGTATGCTGGGCAAGCAGGCCGGGGTGGACAATACCATCGCCCGTGTGAGCAACCCGGAGTACCTGGAAGAGAAGACCTCCGGGACCAGCCTCCTGTCCGGTATCGACCTGATCATCAATCCCGAGCTGGTGGCCGCGGAAGAGATCGCGAAGCTCATGGAAGTGCCTGAAGCCCTGGATGTGATGTATAGCGCGAACCGAAAGGTCATGATGCTGGAGCTGCCCATCACCGAGAAGTCCCCGGTCAAAGGCTGGAGCCTGAGCCAGCTGAGCCAGGATCTGCCCCATTTGATCGTAGCCATACACCGCAATCACAAAATCATCATCCCACGGGGCAGCGATAAGCTTTTGGAAGGGGACATTATCTTCCTGCTGACCAGGACGACGGAAATGGTCAAAATGGAAAACCTCCTGGGAATGGAGAGGGAGCAGATACAAAGGGTGATGCTTCTCGGCGGGGGGAAGACAGGGGAGCATTTGGCGCGTTTGCTCAAGAAAAGGAATTATACGGTGAAGCTGATCGAGAAGGATCGCGGGAAGTGCGAGGCGCTGTCGGAAGAGTACAGCCATATATTGGTGATCAACGGCGACGCCACGGACATCGACCTGCTCAGGGACGAAGGGGCGGGGAAGGCGGATGTATTCATCAGCCTCACCGACGACGACAAGATGAACCTGCTGGTCAGCGTATTTGCCAAATACCTCGGCGCGAAGCGTACCATAGCCCTGCTGCAGAGGTCGGATTACATCGACATCATGGAGCGGGTGGGCATCGATATCGGGGTCAGCCCCCGGATACTCACCGCAAATACTATGTACCGGTTCATTAAGAAAGGCTCGAACTTGCTGTCGTTCACGCTTCTCCGGGAAGCGGAGGTGGGGATCATGGAGTTTGTCGTATCGTCAAAAAGCCCGGTGGCCGGGCAAAAGCTGATGGATGTGGTTTTCCCCGTAGGCTCTATCGTAGGGTCCATCATCCGGGACGGGGAGGTCATCATCGCGAAAGGGAACGACAGGATGCTGCCTGAGGATAAGATCATCATGTTTGGCCTGCCCTCTGTGTCCGATCAGGTCATCGCGTTGTTTGGCCGCTCATGATCATCCGGCGCATACTCCCGTATCTGGGCGCGGTCCTGGCGATACTTGGCTTATCGATGTTTTTCCCCATGCTGGTCGGGTATTTTGACGGGGATCGGCATACGCTGGTTTTCGCCCTGACCGGCGCGGCGGGGTTTATCACCGGAGCGGGCCTGTACTCGGGGTTCCGGGAGGCGGAAGACATTACCTCCCGCGACGCCTATCTGCTGGTGACCCTTACATGGCTTATAGCCGGGGTATTTGGGGCGTTGCCCTATCTATGGTTTGGCGTCGTATCGGATTTCCCCAAGGCGTTTTTTGAGTCTATCGCGGGGTTCACTACCACAGGGGTGTCGGCCATTTCCGACCTGGAGAGCGTGGGGCGCAGTATCCTCTTATGGCGGAGCATGACCTTCTGGCTGGGCGGCTTGGGTATCATCGTTCTTTTCGTGTCGATACTCAGTATCCTCGGCAACAACGGCTTGCAGATGTTCCGGGCGGAGACGACGGGGCCCTTCAAGGAAAAGGTCGCCCCCAGGATAAGGGAGACGGCGAAGATACTCTGGCTCACCTATATCATCCTGACGGTGATCATGATCCTCACCCTGTTTGCTGCGGGGATGTCTTTTTTCGACGCGGTCTGCCATGCTTTCGGCGCGATATCCACCGGCGGGTTCTCCACCAGGAACGACAATATCTCCTCCTTTTCCCCGCTGATACGGGTCATACTTGCTTTCTTCGCGATGATTTCCGGTTTGCGCATAGACTTGTACTACACCGCTCTCAAGGAGCGTTCCCTGAAGCCTTTCTGGAAAAATGAGGAGCTCAGGGTATACTTCGGGATCATCCTTGCAGCGGTATTGCTCACGACCGCGGTGCTTAGCGCGGAGGGGCGGAGGGTCTCTTCGGCGTTGATGGAAAGCTATGTGCAGCTCACATCGGCCATCACCTCCACCGGCTTCATCAGCACGGATTATACGGAGTGGCCTCCCGCCGGGCAGCTTTTCGTGATGATCCTCCCCTTCATCGGAGCCTGCTCAGGCTCTACGGGCGGCGGGCTCAAGGTAGGGAGGTTCCTGATCCTGATGAAAGGGGTCGGCTCGACGCTGACCCGCGTCCTTCATCCCAAGGCGGTGGTGAATCCGCGTATCAACGGCAAGGTGGTCACCGTGGAGGCCCTGGCGCCGATCCAAAGCTTTTTCTTCATCTACGTGATGATCACGGTCGCCTCGACTATGCTTTTCTGCCTGGCCGGATATGACTTGCTCACCGCATTTTCCGTAGTGGGCGCCTGCATCAATAATGTGGGTACGGCATTTGGCAAGCTTGGGCCGCTGATCAATTACAGCGATATGCCGGCTTGGAGTATGTTTTTCCTGCCTCTGCTGATGCTTTTCGGCAGGCTGGAGCTCTATACGGTTTTGGTTTTGTTTAGCAGGGGGTTTTGGCGGGAGAGATGAGCGCCGGAGAGGGCAACGCCGCCATGGGGACGCTGGCGTAGCTCATCATAGGAGAGATACGATGGACGTAAAGGGCGAGTGGCGGAAGCTGCTGAGCAAGCGGCGTATAGTGGTCAAGGTGGGCTCCAGCACGCTGATGCATGAGACGGGCAACTTAAACCTGGCGCGTATGGAGCTGCTGGTCAGGCAGCTGGTGGATCTTCGAAACCAGGGGCGGGAAGTCATACTGGTGACTTCCGCGGCCGTGGGCGCCGGCATGGGGCGGCTTAATGTACAGGAGTACCCGAAGGAGATATCTTCCAGGCAGGCTTTAGCCGCCGTGGGGCAAGGTATACTGATGCACACTTATGAGAAGTTCTTCGGCGAGTATGGCGCTGCCGTGGCGCAGATACTCCTGACGAAAGATGACGTAGCCCACCGACGGCGTTACCTCAACGCGAGAAATACCCTCCGCCGGATCAGCGAGTACGGCGCGGTGCCCATCATCAATGAAAACGACACCGTGGCCTTCGACCAGGTAAAGGTGGGCGACAACGATACCCTGGCAGCCATGGTAGCCGGGCTGGTAGACGCCGACCTGCTGGTGCTTTTGTCTGATATCGACGGCTTGTATACCCAAGACCCCCGCAAGGATCCCGGCGCGGAGCTGATACCTGTGGTGGAGGAGATCACGGGGGAGATCGAGGCGCTGGCCGGGGGCGGCGGGAGCAAGTTCGCCAGCGGAGGCATGGCGACGAAGATCGCGGCGGCCAGGATCGCCGTGACCCAGGGGATACCTATGGTACTGACCAACGGCAGCCACCGGCATTGCCTGCAGTTCCTTAATGTGCAGGAGGGTGAGGGGGAGGACGGAGGGACGCCGGGAGGGACCTTGTTTGTGCCCAGCGCCCATGTGCTGGGGAGCAGGAAGGGCTGGCTGGCGTACAGTACCCGGCCGGCGGGGGCCATCGTCGTCGACGAAGGCGCTTCCGCCGCTTTACTGGATATGGGCAGGAGCCTGCTGCCCAGCGGCATACTTCATGTGGAGGGCGGCTTCCAGCGGGGCGAGGTAGTGGATATCCGCCGGGGCGCGGAAACCATAGCCCGGGGGATCGTGAACTACAGCACGGAGGAGATCGAGAAGATCAGGGGCAGGCATAGCAGCGAGATCGACGCCATACTGGGGCCCGGCAATGACCCGGAGGTGATCCACCGGGACAACCTGTCCATGTGGAAGTAAGGAGACGATGATGACGAATAAAGAAGACAGAAAAGCCGCCGTATACGCCCTAGGCGCAAGGGCTAAGGAGGCAGCCGCCCGGATGGCGCTGCTTGGCCCGGCTGAGAAAAACAGGCTGCTTACACGGATGGCGGCCGCTCTGCGGGATGGCAGCTTAGATATACTGGAGGACAACGCCCTTGACGTACGCGCCGCGAAGAGTAAGGGGCTGACTGCGGCATTCATCGACAGGCTGACCCTGACCCCCGCCCGGGTAGAGGATATGGCCAAAGGGCTGGAAGACCTGGCCGCGCTGAAGGACCCCCTTGGAGAGGTGCAGGGGGGCTGGATAGGCGCCCAGGGCATCGAGATCACCCGGGTCTGCGTCCCCCTCGGCGTGGTGGGTATGATTTATGAGGCGCGGCCAAACGTGACCGCGGACGCGGCGGGCATATGCTTTAAAACGGGCAACGCAGTGATCCTGCGCGGCTCCAGCGAGGCGAAGAAGTCCAATAAGGCCATCGTGGATATCCTGGCGCGGACTTTGCGCTGGGAAGGGGGGCCGGAAGACGCCATCCTGCTCCTTGCGGATACCAGCCGCGCGGCAGCGGCGGAACTTATGCGGATGAACCGGTACCTGGACGTCCTCATCCCCAGGGGCGGGGCGGGGCTGATACAGACTGTGGTCAGGGAAGCCACGGTGCCTGTGATCGAGACAGGCATAGGGAACTGCCATGTCTATGTGGACGCCTCCGCAGATCTGGGATCCGCGTTGGACATCCTTATCAACGCGAAGACACAGCGCCCCGGCGTATGCAACGCCGCCGAATCCCTGCTGGTGCACCGGGACATAGCGGCGGAATTCCTGCCGGCGGCGGGCAAGGCCCTGGAGGCGTCCGGCGTGGAGCTCAGGGCTTGCACCGAGAGCATACGGTATCTGGAAGGGGCGAAAGCCGCCACCGAAGAGGACTATGGCGCCGAGTTCCTGGATATGATCATTTCGGTGAAGGTCGTGGACGGGCTTGATGAAGCCATCAACCATATCAATACTTACGGCACTAAGCATACGGAGGCGATCATTACCAGGGACTATGAAGCCGCCCGGCGGTTTACCCGGCGCATCGACGCCGCCGTCGTATTGGTCAACGCCTCCACCCGGTTCACCGACGGGAGTATGTTTGGGTTTGGCGCCGAGATCGGCATCAGCACCCAGAAGCTCCACGCCCGGGGGCCCATGGGGCTGGAGGAGATGACCACATACCGATACATCGTGCAGGGGGACGGCCAGGTCAGGCTCTGAGGGCGCGGCCTGCATAAATGAATGGATAGCGAGGCTGATATGAGCACCAATGAGCAAGCGTTGTTTCTACCGGCGGACGAGGTCGTACTGACGAATGTGAAGCGGCTGGGGCTGATGGGCGGGACCTTTGACCCCATCCACCAGGGCCATCTGGTCACGGCGGAAGCGGTGCGCACAGGGTTTGGCTTAGACAAGGTGGTCTTCGTCCCCTCCGGGCAGCCCCCCCATAAGGCGGACAGGAAAGTCACGCCGAAGGAGCGGCGCTTCCTGATGACGGAGTTGGCCACAGTGACGAATCCGTACTTCGAAGTGTCCAGGGTGGAACTGGACCGTACTGGCTTTTCCTACTCCGCGGATACGGTGGGCTTTTTCCGCAGCCAGATGGAGAAGGATAGCGAGCTGTATTTCATTACGGGAGCGGACGCCATTATGGAGATCATCACCTGGAAGAAGCTGGACGAGCTTTTCTCCCAGTGTACGCTTATCGCCGCCACCAGGCCGGGCTTTCAGGAGAAAAGCATGGTGGAACGGCTGGAAAGGCAGCTAAAGCCTGAATATCTGAGTAAAGTCATCCCCATCGAAGTGCCGGCTATGGCTATATCTTCCACGGACATCCGCGACCGGGTAGCCTTAGGCCGCTCTATCAAGTATCTGCTGCCGGAGTCGGTGGAGTTGTACATCCATAAACAGGAACTGTATATCCATGGATGAAGCGAAGGGGCAGGCGGGATACGAAGCCGCGTCGGCTTGCTTCGTGGCAGGGGTGGAAGCCCGATGGCTGGAGCTGAGAGAGCGGATGGAGTGGATGCTGAAGCCGAAGCGCTTCATCCACAGCCTGGCGGTGGCGGATGAATCCGTAGCCATGGGGCGCCGCTTCGGCGGCGATTTAGCCAGGCTGGCCCTGGCGGGGCTGGTACACGACGGCGCGAAGGGCTACGGGGATGAAGAACTGCTCGCCCTGGGGGAGGCGGAAGGGCTGTTCGCCGACCCGGCCCAGAGGGAAAACCTTTCGCTGCTCCATGGCCCGGCGGCGGCGTGGCTGGCGAAGCGCGAGTGGGGCATAGACGATCCGGCCATCCTGGAAGCAGTGGCGCTGCATACGACCGGAGAAGCGGGGATGAGCCTGGAAGCGGGCATCGTTTTTATGGCGGATCTCATCGAGCCCGGCAGGGAGTATGCCGGCGTGGATGTCCTGCGCCGTCTCTGCCGGGAAGATCTGCAAGCCGCCATGATCGAAGCCATCGAGCAGACATTCGTCTACCTGAAGCGGGTGGGATTGCCTCTTCATCAAGGGACGAACCGCTGCCTCGAATGGCTGCGTACAGAAAGGGGAATCACATGGAAAGCAAAGAATTAGCGATACTGTCGGCTCAAGCCATGGATCAGAGGAAGGGCTCTAAGATCACTGTGTTGAAGGTGGAAGACTTGTCTACCCTGACGGACTTTTTTGTAGTGGGCACAGGCTCGAACCGTATCCAGACCCAGGCGCTGGCGGACAATATCGAGGATGTGCTGTCGAAGGCGGGGGGCATCCGCCCGAACCGCATCGAAGGCTTACAGGAGGGGCGCTGGATACTGATGGACTACGGGCAGGTCATCATCCATATATTTCAGGAAGACGAGCGGAATTTCTATAACCTGGAACGCCTGTGGGCCGACGCCCCTGCGCTGCCCATGGAGGAGATATTCCCGGACCGGGACCCGGAAGAAATGGACGAGTAGTCCGTACCAACTGCCGCTAACCGCTAACGGAGGGATAAAAATGGCGAATATCAGCGAAAAAGAAAACTTTCAGATAGTGCTGGAGGGCAAGATCCCGGAATGGCTGCCGTATTATAATAATGCCGTGGCAGGGGGGAATCCGGCTTACACTGGCCGGAAGCCTGTGGCGGGGACGAATAATGTAGTAGACGTCTTCGGGATAGAGTACCACTCCACCATCGACGGGCCGATCCCTACCAATACTATGGACGGGGATTTTCAGCTCAAGGACGTCACGAAATGGCGGGACGTTATGCCTAAGCTGGACTTGAAAGGCCACGACTGGGAAGGCGAAGCGAAGGGGATACTGTCCGGCATCGACCGGGGCAAAGTGATGGTCAGTTATATGTTTGGCGGCATGTGGGAGACTATGCACTATATCATGGGGGTGGAGAACGCCCTCGCGTCGCTGCTGGAGGAGCCTGAAGCCACGTTTGATTTCCTCGACGCTTTAGCCGATTTCTGGATTGACGTCATGCGGCGGTTTTGCCGTTTCCTCAAGCCGGACATCGTCACCACCATGGAGCACATCGCGACCCATCAGGGGCTGCTGATGTCGCCGGAGACTTACCGCCGGGTCATCAAGCCGGCCCATAAGAAAGCCTACGACGCCATACGGGAGTTGGGCGCCATCCCCCAGATGCATGTGGACGGCCGCATCGGGGACGTGATGGAGGATTACGCGGAGTTGGGCGTCCGGATGATACAGCCTTTCCAGGTGTTTAACGACATTAATTTTTATAAGGAAAAGTACGACGTCGTCGCCGTGGGCGGCTGGGACGCTTTCGGCCCGGGCAACCTGCCGGGCTCCACCGAGGAAGACACCAGGGCGTCGGTGCGCCTTGCCATGGATACATACGGGCCGGGGGGCAGGTACGCCTTCTGGAACAGCGGCGCCACGCCCCGCTACCCAGACCGGCTGAAGTGGATCGACGACGAAGCGGAGAAGTACGGCAGAGACTTTTATAAGAAGCGTTGACGAAGCGGTTGTTTTTCATTACGCTTTTGCGGCAACGGGCAAATAGAACCGACAAATGGGAAAAGACATGGGAAAATATTACATATTTGAAAAAGTGGTTGCAGGCCGGTTGAAAATATGCTAGAATACACCTTGTCACGGGGGCATAGCTCAGCTGGGAGGACGAGCTGGTCGGTCACACAGTCCCAAGAAATGACGCCGGATGACTGGCATTCACCACCGCATGAATGGCACACCAAACTGAATAAAAATATAACGATTATACACAGCATGGGGGCATAGCTCAGCTGGGAGAGCGCTTGAATGGCATTCAAGAGGTCAGGAGTTCGATCCTCCTTGTCTCCACCATGAAAGCCTTGGAGGACAACAACTCCGAGGCTTTCTCCCTTTTCTGGGGGGCCAATTTTTGGGGATGCCATTCACTTGGGTTAAGCTATTTCTACCGGATGCGCTACATCCCTAAAAAATGAATAATATGTATATTCATAATGCAGGTTCATTCCGCTTCTTTTTTTGTTTCGGTTGTTTATTAGCTACCAGATCATGCTCTTGATCCAGACCAAGCTGGCGCTCGCTGATCTTAAAATCAATTTCGATCTTATAATCCGCTGATACCCGCACGGCGCTGATCAATTGCGAAACGATCATTTTTTTGACGTCTATCGGACTCTCGGCATACATATCCGCCCAAGTCAAAACATCATTGTATTGCTTGGTAACTTGGCGCATCGTATCCTTACTATTGTCGAGTTCCTGCTCAAGAGCCGTGACAGCCGCTTTTTTCTCTGCGACAGAGCGTTCAGCTTCGTCGTGCTTTTTATTGAGCAACTCAGGTTTCAATGCGCTTGTCCCATCGAGAACCTTGAGCAACTCATTTTCCAGCATCGATAAAATCTGAAGCTCGCTACTCAATGCAGACCGCGCCTGATCCAGATTCAGCTTTATAATAGCCATACGTTCTTCAAACTGCGCGGCAATGATTTGCTCCCCTGGTTTCTCTTTGATTCTGGAAAATATGGACATTACAATCTGCTCAATGACACCGTCGAGTTTCGAGGTAGTATAGCCGGTTTGTCCGTCGCATTTTTCAGGATGTCGCGTCTTGTTATAGCAGACATAGCGGGTCTTTGGCGTGACAGTAACGCCACCATCTTTTTTTCGCTGATACTTTTTTCCGTTAGTCGTGAGAGTCAATCGTGCGTTACAGTGACCACAAAACACATTTCCGGATAAAAGCGCGTCGCCCTTAGTGTTAAGAGGAATACGTCTCTCGACATAATCAGAGGATCTCTCCGTTGCTATCTCCTGCGCCCTTTCAAACATTTCTTGCGGGATGATTTGTAATTCGGGGATTATGTCAGACTTGACGCCGCCGCCCGATAGTATCCCGATGTATAAGGGGCGCTTAATAATATTCTGGACTGTGGTATTAATGAAACGACCCCCGGCTCTCGGGGTCATTCCGTTTTCTGCGAGATACCCACAGATACGGTGCGTGCCGTAACCATGATTAACATATCGATCAAAAATCGATCTGACAACGGCGGCTTCCTGTTCGTTGATAGCAAGGTCGCCAAGAGGAAAACCCTTTTTATTAACGCGCCCATTTTGCTCCAGCCGATAACCAAACGGCACTGTACCTCCGCGGAAGTGTCCGTCTTGAATCATCTGCGCTTGGGCGGTCTTAACGCGGGCGGAGGTTTTTTCACTTTCACCCTGCGCTTGCCAATAGCGGATGTAATTCAAGAGTTTATCAACGTGCTGCTCGATTTTTTGCTGGCCTTCCTGCGCACTCCAAACTTCAATCCCGTTATTAATAAACCATTGGACGATGAAAGGAGTCTCGTCTTCCTTTCTGCCCAACCGGTCGAACATATAGACAAGCAGGACGTCAAACTTTTTATTCGCAGCAGCCTCGCGTATATCGATAATCGCGTCGCGGTCGTTAGCGGATATTTTATAACCGGATATTCCTTTTTCAGAACGTGAATCGACAATCTCCCAGCCCATCCTGTCGCAGAATTCTTCGCAGGCGCGTTTTTGCATAGGGATATCGTCTTGTGCGTTTTCTCTTGTCTGACGATCAAGCTGTCCCGGTGTGGATACACGGTAGAGGCAAAAAACTCTTTTCTTTTCGCTCAAGCTCACTCACCTCCGGCTGGAGTAGCAAGCGCTGCGTCCAGATGCGCAGACATGAGCATTGATCTGATAGCCGACATCACTTTATTGTCGCCAACCTCATCAAACCGGATTTTCACCTGACAACCATCTATGCTGGTATCCTTATCAAACAGGTTATCTTGCTTTTTATATTTGTCTTCACGGGATTCCCGTATTTTTTGCATAACGGATTCCATATGCTCCTCCTTATGAATAGAACCCGCTCTCAAAATAAGCGGGCGCCTTTAACTCTTCATAGAACTCTCTGATTACAGCTATTTTAGACGTGACCTTGCACTCCGGCAGAGCCGCCAGAACGCGGCTCCGATAAGCCCCGCGGCTGTTTGCCCGGCTGTCAAGGATCGCCACAACGCCGGTATCAGTCTCGGTGCGGATCAGCCGACCGAAGCCCTGTTTGAGCTCGACTAACATATCCGGCACGATGCACTGTGCTTTATAAGCATCCATGCTGCCGCAGAGCGATCGCTCGTAGTCCCCGATTGGATCCGGCACAGCGAAGGGCAGCTTGACGATGATAAGCATCGACAGCGTGTCGCCGGGGATGTCGATCCCTTCCCACAGCGCACCGGCAGCCAGCAATACGCCGTTGCCGTTCTTCTTGAACCGCTCGATGGCGTGTACACCGCCACGTTCCAGACAGAACAGCGGGCAAGGCATATTGCGCCTGTTCAGGATGGAATGGACTTGCCCCATCGCGTTATACGAAGTGAACAGCACAGCGGCGTGTCCGTGCGACGCCAACACCAGCCGCTCGATTTCGTCGGCGATGGCTGTAATGTAGTTTATATTCTTGTTATCCGGGAACGGCGTGTTCTCGCTGATATACAGCAAGGCGTTGTTCTTATGATCGAAGGGCGACGGCATGGTGGTGTCGTACAGCTTATGCGCCGGCAGAAGGTCAAGCCCCAGAGTCTTCTTCGTGCGGGTGAAATCCCCGCCAGCCGACAGGGTGCCTGATGTTAGTATGATAGGAACGCCACCGTTCCAGAGATCACGGTGTAGCCGCTCGTTTAAATTCTTGGGGATGGCGCAGAGCAAATCGGTTTCGGTTTGCCCCTCCACACGCTTTTCCAGCCAGTGGATGAGCTTGCTCTGCTTCCGGAGTTCGGACACGCGCTCGGTTATCGTATCCAGCCGCCAAACCACTTTGGACTGGCGATCTTTGTAGAGTGCCTGAACAGAGCGGTCTTCCACTGCGTCGGCGAGATCACCTGAGATGCCGGCGATTTTTTTCAAGTAATGGCTGACGTCATCATCCATGATAGCGTTGAACCGTTCCGCGTCGTCGTCATCGCCGGACTCCGGGATATTATCGTTGAGCTTTTGGAACAACCGCTGGCTTTGCTCCTCCAGCCGCTTGGCGAAACGGTGGACGTTAATGCCGCCGTTTGATTTACCAGTTGTTAATGTATGGATCTCCCGCGCCAGTTCCGGCAGTTCGCTGTCAGTTAGTTCCAAGCCGTACATGGAACGCGCGGCGTCGAGGAACTTGTGCGCCTCGTCGATGACCACAAGCTGGTAGTGAGGAAGGAGCGGCCGCTTGCCGCTGGCGCGGTGAAGCCTGTCGGCGATAAGATAATTGTGGTTGGTGATCAGGAAATCGATCTTCGGGCCGTTGGTGAACCCGATGTACCGCCGATAGCGGCAGGGGTTGGTACAGTTCTCGGCGCATTTGCCCGAAACGCAGATTCGGCGCTTCATATACGGCGTCAGGCTGTCCGCGCCGGTGAGGTCGAAAGGGGCGTTCGCGCCGGTGAATGGCTTGAGAAGCTCCCGAGTCTTTTCGTCCGTTCCCAGATTAAAAGAGTGAAGCCGTCTCTCACA